>JAIFLT010000038.1 GCA_020048955.1 Flavobacterium sp. | reverse complement strand
GTTACCAAAGCTTATGGTGATAAAGTCATTTTAAAAGACATTTCTTTATTGGTAGAAAGAGGAAGTAAAATTGCCTTCGTTGGTCAGAATGGTCAAGGAAAATCTACTTTCATTAAAGCAATTGTAAACGAGTTTGAATATCAAGGCGAAATTAAATTGGGACACAACGTTCAAGTAGGTTATTTTGCTCAAAATCAAGCCGAATATCTTGATGGCGAAATCACGCTATTACAAACAATGGAAGATGCGGCTACCGATACTAATCGTTCTAAAGTTCGTGACATGTTAGGTTCGTTTTTATTTCGTGGTGACGATGTAGAGAAGAAAGTAAAAGTGCTTTCTGGAGGTGAACGAAACCGATTGGCTTTGTGTAAATTATTGCTACAACCAATAAACGTTTTGGTGATGGATGAGCCTACTAATCACCTGGATATTAAATCTAAAAATGTACTCAAAGCGGCACTTCAAAAATATGAAGGAACTCTTTTATTAGTTTCTCATGACAGAGATTTTCTTCAAGGAATGTCTAATATTGTTTACGAATTTAAAGACCAAAAAATCAAAGAATATCTTGGCGATATTAACTTTTTCCTTGAGCAACGCAATATGGAAAATATGCGTGAAGTAGAGAAGAAAGAGGTCTCTAAAAAAGAGGTTGTCAGCCCGAGCGCAGTCGAGGGCAAGAAAATATCCTACGAAGATCAAAAGAAAAACAAGTCACTTCAAAATCGACTAAGCAAAATAGAAAGCCAAATTAAGCAATTGGAAATCGATATTCAAAATGATGATAAAGCTTTAGCATCCAATTATGATAAACACCTTGAAAATGCTAATTTTTTCATAGCCTACAATAAGAAAAAAGCCGAATTAGATAAATTGTTAGAAGACTGGGAAGCTGTCCAAGGTGAATTAGATAGTCTATAAATTACATGAATAAATTTGTAAAACCATCAAATCTGCACCTTACTATTTCAATTATTATTGTAATGATGGTTGCATTTGTATATGGATTTAAACCCGATTTATGGTTTGATGTAAAAGTAGTAACCATTGATGAATTTAATATTTACAAAGCAATAATGGGAGTTTATATTGCTTTTTCATCTTTATGGTTTATTGGTATTATAAGAGAAAAATTTTGGCAAACAGCAACAATTTCTAACGCCCTATTCATGATTGGCTTAGCTTTTGGGAGAATTATAAGCCTACTTTTCGACGGAATTCCGTCAACGATATTTTTATTGGGAACAATAGGAGAATTAATCTTGGTTTTTTATGCTTTTTATCAGTTCAAAAATCAAAAGAGTAATTAGATTTTAAGAAGCTAATCCTGCTTTCCATTGCAAGTTTTCATCAACAATCCTTTTTTTGTAAGCACTAAAAAGAGCTTCCTTTGGTCGCTTTTTTAGCCCAACAAAAAATAGCATTCTTCAATGAAAAGCTTTCCATTTCAATCAGGGCTAAAACCCCAAAACTCGCAATCCGCAACTACTTAAAAGGATGTCTCATTTGCCATGCTACTTCGGGCTCTAACTTCTTGAAAATAAATTCTATATATTTGTTTATCAACTTGTTATTATGATAAATAAAACCCGACATAGTAACTGGAATTGCACCAATAGAACTTTTAATTTCTAAAGCCGTTCTGCCAAATATAATTTTTTCAAAACCATTTTCAATACCATATTCAGTCATGTTGTAAAGCATGTTTAAATATAGCATATTTTCTTTTTGAACTTGCGAATCATAACCTAAAAAGTAGGTTTCTAAGACAGTTCCGTTGAGAAGAATGGTGTGAAATCCAACTAATTTGTCATTCAAAAAATAGCCAAAAAGTAAAAAATGGTTTTGGCATTGTCTTTTCAGGGTTGAAAAATGATTTTTTGCCAAAAAGAACGTATTGAAAGGAGCATTTTTGGCAACATAATAATACAAGTCATAAATAGTTTCTTCATGTAAAACTACTTCTTCAAATGTCAATTCTTTAACAACAATTCCATCGAATTTTTTATGTGCACGTTTGTATTGGTCGCGGTATTTTTTAGAAAATGAAAGGATATAATCTTCTTTAGTTTTCCAACTCTTGTCCAAATAAAAAATCATATTTGGCTGAGTATTGAATTCATAAGTATTAGAAAATTTGTGTCTTTTCAACTCAACGGCACAATGTTCATAGAAATCCTTGAAAGAAACCAAATGAATTTTAATTTTTTTATTTTTGAAATAGGTTGTAATTTCTTTGGCAGACTCCATTAAAATTTCACTAATATGTTCAAAATCAATTTCTTTAGAAAAAGCATAACCGTTTTGACCAGTAATCATATTATTTCCAAGAAATAAGGTGTGTGAAGCGAAGTTTTTAAATATAAAATTCCTAATCAAAGTCTTAAAACATTTATCTCTTTCACCAAAAGAGGCTAACTTATTCAAATCTAAGTATTGCGCCAATGAAACACCAACAAGAGCATGATTTTCAAATATTCCAATATAAAAACATTGCATATTGGTGGGTGCCGATTTTTCAAGTACTTCCAAGTATTGTGTTTGAAGAAAAACATTAGATACAGCCACATTATCCCAATTATTTGGAAGTTCTTTTATATGGTTGTATATTTTAAATGTTAGACCTATCACAATAAAAAATCGCTCCACAAAAGTAGAGCGATTCGTTTATAATTAAATGTTAAATTATTTCCAGCCACAGATTATTGCTCCCATAATGGTCATTATTATTGTCCAATATCCTGCGGTTATCGCTATGTATTTCCATGATTTTTGTTCAAAAAGACCGTTAATTGCAATTACAGGGAGTGCTATGAAAATTCCAGACATAAATCCATGTAATGCTCCATGCTTAAAAGTTCTAAATGCAGTACCATAATCGGTCATAAAAGCTATATATGATGGTTCTGCACTAGCAACCATTTTAGGACCACCCACCATCCCAAGGGCGCCCATTTGATGAATAACAAGTACAGACATCATAAATGCCAGTAATAAGGAGTAAACAAAAGTAAGTCCAAAGATTTTTATCCTATTCCCTTTTTGGGCTTTTTCTTCGGTCATTCCGGTTTCTTGCATCCATATTGTTCCAAATACTTTAGGGTTATACCAAACAAAACCCACAACAAAACTCGAAAATGCAGCAACAAAAATTGCGTAAAAATTAAAAGGCATAATTTTATTTTTTATTGGTTAGCATAACAAATATAAAAAAAAATTAGAATTTAAAAAATCATTTTATTAGTTGTAATACTGTTTTTGTAAGAAATAAATTTAGCTTACTAGAAAGCCGTTTCTAATTTTAGTTTTAAAAAGGCTTCTTTAATTTAAAATTACAGTTTAATCTTCTGTTCCTTCACTAGCTTTTCTGTAAATATAATTTCCATAAATGTGTCGTTTAGCAAAACGATTTGGAGATTCAGCATTGACCATTTTGATATAAACGTTTTTTGGAACACCAATATATTCATAGATAACACCGTTAACGTGAGTTATAAAAAGTGTTTGTTTCTCTAAATAATAATCAAGAATGTTATGATTATTGATGGTGTCTTGGTATTCAGGGAGATTTTTTTCAACAGTTTCATTAGAAATGCTTACCAAGAAATGATAAGCATTAATAATGTTTTTACTTTTTTCTTCGGCAGCTAATTTTCCTTCTTCATCATTTACAAATTTATCGGGATGCGAATCCTTCATACTGTTTCTGTAAATGGTTTTTAATTCTTTTAAAGTTACATTTTTGTCAACTTCTAGTAACTTTCTGTACTCAACAACTCTTTTCATAAATTAATTTTTGCTAAAAAATAAAAGCCTCTCTTTTCAAAATGGCTTAACCTAGTAGCGTTTTCTACCAAAGTGTCTCACCAATTCATTATGGACTTTTTTGTTTTTTTCTAATTTTTCTAATTTTATTAAAACTAAAATAATGAAGTTGTTTAAATTTTTTTGATTGAAGCGAAAATTTGGGTTTTTGTTTCAGATTTTAGCCTTTTTTCATTGCATGGTTGTGCTATGGAATTAAAAAAAAAGATGAAATATGGGATAAAAATACAATTTTACAGCCAATTGAAAAAAGTTTAAACGACTTCAATTAAAAGTTATGCAAAGATAGTTTTAATATATTTAAATTACTAACTCATTTTACGAGTAAAAAAGTTATCAAAAATTTAATTTTAACAGTTAGACTGTTTACTTTTTTTAAAAACTATTGCTAAGCCCGGGCTTTTTGGTTTATTCATCATTGCCAACTCAGTTTGAGTTGTTTTTTGGTTCCTAAATAGATTTGAGCTTTCATTGCTAAGTGGTTTTTGTGTTCTTTGCTTGAGCCATTCTAACTTTTACCTATGCTATAATGAACAAAACATAATGATTGGTTTAGCTTCGCTCTGTTTGGCATTGCCTCGAGTGTTTTTTGTTGGTGATTTTAAAAAACCTATATTGCTTTTTGTAGATTTATTGATTAAAATATCCAAATCTAATACATTAGTACATTTTGACATAATTAATAATTAAATCATTCTTTAACTTTATTAAGAAAAAAAATGAAAATAAACTTAATATTGTTTATCTTTATTTATTTAACAATTAATATACTTGCAATCTAAATATTGCAACTATTAATGAGGCAAATTTTGGAAATCTGTAATTAATTTAGAATGTATTCAAGATAAACCCAAATAGAAATATAGATTTTGTAATATGGTTGTTTTAGTTTTATACCTTTCTTTATTCAACAAATCAAGTTAAAAAAAATGAAATCGCCATTAACAACAAGTTTGCGCAAGCAAACCCCAATGATTAAAAAGGCGATACCATATGTTACCGCTGAAAAATACATTAACAACAAGTTTGCGCAAGCAAACCCCAATGATTAAAAAGGCGATACCATATGTTACCGCTGAAAAATAAAATTTAAACATATGAAACAATTTATTAAAATAGTAATACTACTAATTTTCTTATCAGCTTGCGAGAAAGAGGAAACTGCAAACACAAATATTCCAAATTCTATGACCGTTAAGTCATCACCAACATATACTGTTGTAGTTGATCAAAATATTAAATATGGTGAGGGATTAAGCCATCAGACCTTTAATAGTGCTTCTTATTCAACTATCGATTTAAAATTAGACATTTATAAACCAGCCAATAATACTAAAAAGAAGCCTGCTATATTGTTGATTCATGGCGGAGGGTTTACGGGTGGAGATAAAAGTGATCTTAACATTGTTAATCTTGCAAATTACTTTGCGTCAAGAGGCTGGGTAGCTCTTTCAATCAATTATAGATTACAAAGTAATAAAGGTACTGTGCCTACTGAATGGATTCAATATACACAAAATAGTGTTCCGCTTTTAGAACAGTCTCAATTTTTGGCTTTGTATCCAGCTCACAGAGACGCAAAAGCGGCACTTAGATGGCTAATTGCAAATGCCAATCAATACAATATTGATGTCAATTACATTACAGTAGGTGGTGGTTCAGCAGGTGCTATTATTGCTACAACATTGGGTATTACCAATACAATTGATTTTACAAATGAAATCTCAATAACTAACGACCCTTCATTAGCTTCGACAAACTTAAACAGTAACAATTATACCATAAAAACAATTTTAGATTTTTGGGGTAGTGGTGTTGCCGTTACTGCAAATAATACTATTTATGGGTACAATCGCTATGACCCTACAGATGCTCCAATAATGATTTCACATGGCACCAACGATCAAACTGTACCCTATACCGAAGCACTTGCGTTAAGAGATAATTATACTACTACAGGCGTTAAGTATGAATTATATACTTTAGAAAATAGAGGGCACGGTCCTTGGGATGCTATTGTAAATGGAAAATCATTGGGAGAACTTTCATTCGATTTTATTGTACAGCAACAGAATATCATTGTAGAATAATGAGAAAATACTGCCAATAGAACTGCAAAAATGGTGGTTTTTGAGATTAATTTAACGGTGGTTTTAATTTAAAAATAAAGAGTATAACATTTTAGAACATTAATTGGAAGAATAAAATCACAAAAACAAAAGTGTTCGTTGTGTTTATTTTAACTTCCTTAGTTTCATAAATATTATAATAACAATTATTACAATTAAATAATAATCCAAATCTAATAGGTATAGAGAAGGAGGCGGATCTGGACCATCAGAAAATTTATTTGGAGATGGAGGATCTTGACTGCTAAATAAGAGAATTGAATGTATCACAATTTTGAACAATAAAGATGCCGTGTTAATTTAAAGCTATAAAATTATCTAATTACACGGCATCAAAATGCTTAAAAAATACTTTAAGTGTTTAATTTAGATATTTGTTTAACCTCTAAATTAAAATTAATTGTATGTCTTTGTTTTTGAATTTGATAGCCAATAAAGCCAAATTGTAAAATTGAAAAGAAAATAGTTACCAAAATAGTAATTAGGGTCTGCTGAAAAACCCAAAAATATTGAATTTATTGTTGTTTAGAAGTTTTTTTGCAATAGCAGGTGCAAGGAAATTTTAAAAA
>JAIFLT010000127.1 GCA_020048955.1 Flavobacterium sp. | reverse complement strand
TTGCCGCAATGAAGTGCTGATCCATTTCCATGTGGAAAGGCATCACTTTGTATAATAATGAGTACAATCCTAAAACAAAGATAACGTCATGTAGCACAGCAGCGATAGCTCCTAATGAATACTGCCATTTACGGAATGAAATTACCAAATAAAGTCCAACAACTAGCATTGCACCAATAACAGCCCAAAAAGAGTTAGTTTTGATGTCAGCAGAGATAGCTGCCCCAACTTTTGAAGCTTGTAAAACCCCTAATTGTTTACCATCGTATGAATTGATAAAGTTTTCATAAGAAGTTTTGGTATAATATTTACCCAAAACTTTGTATAACTTTTTATTTACTTCTTCATCTACGTTAGCACTTTCTTCTTTGATTTTATATTTAGTAGTTAATTTTAATTGATCATCATCACCAAATACTTTTGCTTCAACAGCAGTTCCAAATTCTTTAGATAATTCTTCAGAAACTAGAGTTGGCTCTACTGCTTTTTCAAATTTAACTTGGAAAGTTCTACCTCCAACAAAATCTACACCTTCATCAAGACCGTTTAAAAAGAAAATTGAAACTAAACTCACAACTACAACTACAGATGAGAATAAGTAGGTCCATTTTTTAACTCCAATAAAGTCGAAGTGGAAACCTGTAAACCAATTTTTAGTTAATGGCGTTGTGAATGTTAAACTTCTATTATTAGCAATATCTTTATCAATAAAGATTCTTGCAATAAATATTGAAGTAAATAATGAAGTTACAATACCAATTAATAATGTAGTTGCGAAACCTTGAATAGGTCCTGTACCAAAAATAAATAAGATAGCTCCAGTTAATACGTGAGTAACGTTGGCGTCAATAATAGAACGCATTGCTCCTTTCCATCCGTAAGAAGCAACAACTGCATCACCTAAAGTTTTTCCTTCACGCAATTCTTCTTTTGCTCTTTCATATATAATGATGTTTGCATCTACAGCTGTACCAAGTGTTAACACGATACCTGCAATACCAGGTAAAGTCAATACAGCACCTAAACTTGCTAAAATTCCGAATAAGAAAAGTAAGTTTACTAATAATGCAATATTTGCATACCAACCAGCTCTACCATAGTAGAATACCATCCATAAACAAACTAATAAGAAACCTACAATAGAAGAAATAAATCCAGCATGAATAGCTTTTTCTCCTAAAGATGGTCCAACCACTTCTGATTGAACAATTTCTGCAGCAGCAGGCAATTTACCAGCTCTTAATACATTCGCTAAATCTTTAGTTTCTGTAACATCAAAATTTCCTGAAATTTCTGATCTACCACCAGCAATTGGTCCCGAAGAAACGCCTGGAGCAGAATAAACTACGTCATCAAGTGCAATTGCAATATAACCTTTTGTTGTAAATGCATTTCCTGTTAATTGCTCCCATACTTTAGCACCTTGACCATTCATTTGCATAGAAACTGCTGGCTTACCTGATTGATCAAAAGTATCTCTGGCATCGGTAATAACGCCACCGCTTAATGGTGCAACATCATCTTTATTTCCTTTTAGAGCATAAAGTTCAAAAGTTTCAATATCAGCTTTAGTTTTTTCGTCTTTGATAACTGTTGGTTTACCCCAAACAAATTTTGCAAAACGTTTGTCAGCAGGCAATAAAGAACGAATATCTGCTCTTTTTAAATAAGAATTAATTTTAGCAGTATCTTTTACAGAAACAACCCCTAAAATTGGTCCACCACCTTGACTTACAAATTTATCTAAAATTGGATTACTTCCTTTTTTAGGAGCAACAGAATCATTAGCTTTATCGGCTAACATATCTTTAATAGAATCTTTAACTGCTGTTTTTACTTCGGGAGTAGTTTCCTCTTTTTCAGTAGCTTTCAAAGCGTCGTTTGCTGCCATCAAGAAACCACCTACTTCGTCTATTTTATATGTTTCCCAAAACTCTAATTGCGCTGTAGATTGTAATAACTTTTTAATACGGTCAACATCTTTAGCTCCTGGTAATTCTACAAGAATTCTTCCTGTTTGTCCAAGTTTAGCAATGTTTGGTTGGGTTACCCCAAATTTATCGATACGTTTTCTTAATACGCCAAAAGCAGATTCTACCGATTCATCAACTTTTCTTCTGATCACTTTTTTAGTTTCGTCATCAGTCATTTTAAAATTGATTTCGTCAGATAAATTTTTGTTTGCAAAAATATCTGGAGAAGCCAATTTTGTGTCACCTTTAATTGCATCAAAAGCCACAAAGAAAGCATCTAAATAAGATTGATTTCCTTGTTGATTAACCTTTGCATCTTCTAAAGCTTTATTGAAAACGGCATTTTTAGAATTGTTAGAAAGACCTTTCAAAACATCTTTAACCGAAATTTGAAGTATCACGTTGATTCCTCCTTCAAGGTCAAGACCTTTGTTGATTTGTTTACCGACTACCTCATCATAAGTGTAATCAACAAGACCAAACATACTAAAAACCTTTTTGTTTTTAATATCGTTTAGATATTCTATTTCTTTATCTTGGTTTCCTTTTGCAAATGCTTTAGCGTCATTTTGAACACCATTGGATACAAATGTGAAAGAGAGTTGGTAAATACTTACCAGTGCAAATAGAATTGCGAAAAATTTAATAAGTCCTTTATTCTGCATTATTACTAAAAATTAATTAATTTTTGTTTGTTGGGTTTAAAAAACAAGTAAATATTGAGTAAGCTATTGATTTTCAATACAAATCAACAAAAATACTTTTGTACACGTTTTTTGAAACGTGCAAATATATAATTAACCTAAAGATTAACAAATTATTTATACATTAATATCAAAAAAAAGACTGCAAAAATGCAGTCTTTTTAATCTATTGTATTTTAATTTATGATAAAATCGATTTCAAATCACCATTCATTGCTCTAACCGCGTCAGCGCTTTTAGCAAATTTTGCTTTTTCTTCTTCGTTTAATTCAATAGTTACAATTTTTTCAATACCGTTTCTTCCTATGATACATGGTACTCCGATACAAATATCGCTTTGTCCATATTCACCTTCTAACATTACCGAACAAGGAATCATTTTCTTTTGATCGTTCAAAATCGAATCTACCAAAAATGCTACAGAAGCTCCCGGTGCATACCACGCAGAAGTTCCTAATAAAGCTGTAAGTGTAGCTCCTCCAACCATAGTATCAGCAGCTACTTTAGCTAGTTCATCTTCTGATAAAAATTCTGAAACAGGCACTCCGTTGTAAGATGCCAATCTCGTTAAAGGAATCATAGTAGTATCTCCGTGACCACCAATAACCATTCCTTGAATATCGTTAGCTGGTTTATCTAAAGCTAAAGATAAATACGTTTTAAAACGAGAACTGTCTAAAGTTCCTCCCATTCCAATAATTCTATTTTTTGGTAAACCTGTAGCTTTTAATGTTAGATAAGTCATTGTATCCATCGGATTTGATACTACAACTACAATTGCATTTGGTGAATGTGCTAATAAATTTTCAGCCACTCCTTTTACAATTCCTGCATTAATTCCGATTAACTCTTCACGAGTCATTCCTGGTTTTCTTGGAATTCCAGATGTAATAACTACTACATCGCTTCCTGCTGTTTTTGAATAGTCGTTGGTACTTCCAGAAACTTTTGTATTGAATCCTAAAGTGGTTTGGGTTTGCATAATGTCTAAAGCTTTTCCTTCTGCAAATCCTTCTCTAATGTCTAATAATACGATTTCACTCGCAATTCTTCTGTAAGCAATAGCGTCTGCGCATGTAGCTCCTACGTTTCCTGCTCCTACTATGGTAACTTTCATTGTATTGAGTATTTATTTATATTGATAAAAAATTAAAATTCATATTGTACGGATAAGTTTGTGTTTACAAATTTACCAAAAGCAAATGAAGTTTGAACATAAATTTTGCTAAATTGATATCTACCTGATATTTCGCCTATAGTATTGAATTTTGATTTGTAAATATCTTTTAGTTTTTCGTTCAAAATATATTGCACCGGAATAACATTTTCTATTTCACCTTTTGGTCCAGACAAATAGTATTTAAAATCACTTTGATTTGTAATAAAACTGGTCATTAATTCAAATTTATTCCATTCTTTTGAGGCGCTAACTTGAAATTGCCATGTAGCTACTTCTCCGGTAATCTCATTAATACCTAAGTTACCGTAACTTGTATAAGTATCTAAAAATCCAAAACTTATTTCTTCTTTTGAATAGGCTACTAAACCGGCTAAATGTATTTTTTTAGATTCTAATGATTTGAAGTACTGACTAAAATTGTGTTTTAATCCAAATCCGAATACTTGATAATCACCACGTTTTAATTTAACTTTTGATGAAAATTTAACAACCGCTTCAAATCCTCTCCATAGCGAGATGGAACCTTGCAAATAGGGATAAAAAATAGTTTCTTGATTAACTCCTTTTGGAGTTTCAATGCGTACTTGATTATTATCAATTTCTCCAATCAAATAGTATTGTGAATCATTACCTAAAGCGGTAGCAACTGTTGCAGTGGAATTATTTTCTATGGTAAAAAAAGAAAAATCAGAGTTTTTAATTTCAAAACTTCGGTCTCTTTTTGGTACAAAAAACAAATTACCATGCAAACTTAAAGTTACCTTATACAATTTTCTTTTTTTGGGTGAAGTCATCCAGTTGGAAGAGGCTTGATAAACGGCAGCATCTGTTGCTGGAGTAATATATTTTTCTGAAAAAAAAGTAGCATCTGTTAAAAACAAACCAATCTCTTCTAGCGTTTGTGGTGATTGAGAAAAGGATTTGCCTGAAAAAATCAAACAAATCCCTGTCATTATATATTTGTAAAAGCTATTACGCATCAATGTTTGCGTAAACAGCATTCTTCTCAATAAATTCTCTTCTTGGCGGAACTTCATCGCCCATTAACATTGAAAAAACTCTATCTGCTTCTGTTAAATTATCAATGGTAACTTGACGCAAAGTTCTAAAGTTTGGATCCATGGTAGTTTCCCACAATTGCTCTGCATTCATTTCTCCAAGACCTTTATAACGTTGAATTCCTGCACTACCGCCCATTCTTTCGTTGGCTGCATCGCGTTGATCATCTGTCCAGGCATATTCTTTTTTGTTTCCTTTTTTAACTAAATATAAAGGTGGCGCAGCAATATAAACGTGTCCGCCTTCAATCAATTCGCGCATGAAACGGAAGAAAAACGTAAGAATCAACGTAGCAATGTGACTACCATCTACATCGGCATCACACATAATAATTACTTTGTGGTATCTTAACTTTTCTAAATTTAAAGCTTTAGAATCTTCTTCAGTACCAATAGTTACGCCAAGAGCAGTGAAGATGTTTCTAATTTCTTCGTTTTCAAAAACTTTGTGGTGCATCGCTTTTTCAACGTTCAAAATCTTACCTCTCAAAGGCATAATGGCTTGAAAGTTTCTATCACGTCCTTGCTTTGCCGTTCCACCAGCCGAATCTCCTTCGACTAAATACACTTCGCATTTTGCTGGATCTTGCTCTGAACAATCAGACAATTTTCCTGGCAAACCGCCGCCTCCTAAAACGGTTTTACGTTGCACCATTTCACGTGCTTTTTTAGCAGCATGACGCGCTTGAGCAGCAAGAATTACTTTTTGAACAATGATTTTAGCATCGTTTGGATTTTCTTCCAAATAATTTTCAAGCATTTCAGAAACCGCTTGAGAAACTGGAGAAACAACTTCTCTATTTCCTAGTTTGGTTTTAGTTTGTCCTTCAAATTGTGGTTCTGAAACTTTGACAGAAATAATAGCTGTTAATCCTTCACGGAAGTCATCACCAGCAATTTCAAATTTCAATTTATCTAATAAACCAGAAGCATCTGCATATTTTTTTAACGTACGCGTTAATCCCATGCGGAAACCTTGTAAATGCGTTCCTCCTTCGTGAGTATTGATATTGTTTACATAAGAAAAAATGTTTTCAGAATAACTAGTATTGTAAACCAAAGCTACTTCTACAGGAACTTCTCCTTTTTCGTGCTCCATACTAATTACATGAGAGATAATAGGCTCACGCCCCATATCTAAGAACTTAACAAATTCTTTTAAACCTTCTTTTGAATGAAAAACTTCTCCTTCATATTCACCGTTTTCTTTGGTACGACGTTTGTCTGTAAGTGTTATTGTAATACCTTTGTTAAGGAAAGACAACTCACGCATACGAGCAGCTAAAGTATCGTAGTTGTACTCTATTGTTTGAGTAAAGATGGTTTTATCAGGATGAAAAGTGACCATTGTACCGCGTTTGTCGGTTGTTCCAACTTGCTTAACAGGATACATTGCTTTTCCTCTTTCATATTCTTGTTCATAGATTTTTCCGTCTCTAAAAACAGTAGCTCTTAAATTATCTGAAAGTGCGTTTACACATGAAACCCCAACTCCGTGAAGTCCTCCAGAAACTTTATAAGAATCTTTGTCAAATTTTCCACCGGCACCAATTTTGGTCATTACTACTTCAAGAGCAGAAACACCTTCTTTTTTGTGCATATCTACTGGAATACCACGACCGTTATCTTCAACAGAAATGGAATTATCTTCGTTAATGAAAACACTAATAGTGTCGCAATGCCCTGCTAATGCCTCATCAATGGAGTTATCTACTACTTCATAAACTAAATGGTGTAAACCTCTAACGCCAGTATCGCCAATGTACATCGATGGACGCATTCTTACATGCTCCATTCCTTCTAACGCCTGAATACTGTCGGCTGAATAGCTATTTTTTTTAATTTCGTCGCTCATAATAAATTATATCGTATGTATGATTTTTGTCTAACACGCAAATATATAATAATTGAGGTGATTTTAAAGCATTTTAAAGCATTTTATCGTAGAAGTTATTAACATTTATCTTTTAATAAATTTTAATTGATTTAAACCGTTTTTTTGAAGTTTACACAAAAGTTGTTTTTATAATTGATTGATATACTGACAAGTGCAATTTTAGCCCAGATTACTTCACATAATGTTTATTTCTATTTGTGTTCAGTGAACTACGTTTGCAATAGAAAGCATTTCTTTTATTGCCTAAAAGAGCATTTCAACAAGCTTAATATAAAACCTCAGGCAACAAAAGAAAAACTTGTAATGGAAAGCAAGAAAATGGATTGCTGATAAAAGACTGACGCTTCGCTCCAGATTCCTTCGGAATGACAAACTATCTTTATAAATTTATGAGAATCTGAAAAAAGTTCAAATCAAACAAAAACGCCTATCATAAAAGACAAGCGCTAAGGATGTAAAATACTGAAATAAATTCAGCATAAACCAGTTAAAAAAGCAAACTAAACTTCAATGTAAAGTCTAGAAACTAGGCATGAATTTAAGCTTTTACATAAGCGTCGTCATGAACATTTGCCACGGCTCTACCTGACGGATCATTCATGTTTTTGAAAGCTTCATCCCATTCTAATGCTATTTTGGTACTGCAAGCAACACTAGCTTCTTGTGGAACGCAAAGTGCCGCTGTATCGCTTGGGAAATACTCTGTAAAAAGAGAACGATAATAATATTCCTCTTTGGATGTAGGTGTTTGAATTGGAAATTTGAATTTTGCATTTGTCAATTGCTCGTCAGAAATTTCTTTTGCAACCATTTCTTTTAAAGTGTCAATCCAACTGTAGCCAACACCATCGCTGAATTGTTCTTTTTGTCTCCAAGCAACACTTGCAGGCAACATATCTTCAAATGCTTTACGCAAAACCCATTTTTCCATTCGTTCGCCATTAATCATTTTGTCTTGTGGATTAATGCGCATGGCAACATCCATAAATTCTTTGTCTAAAAATGGCACACGTCCTTCTATTCCCCAAGCTGCCAAACTTTTGTTTGCACGCAAGCAATCGTACATGTGTAATTTGCTTAATTTACGAACGGTTTCTTCGTGGAATTCTCTAGCATTTGGCGCTTTATGAAAATATAGATAACCACCAAATAACTCATCGGAGCCTTCGCCTGAAAGTACCATTTTGATTCCCATAGATTTAATAACTCTTGCCATCAAATACATTGGTGTTGAAGCTCTAATTGTAGTTACATCGTAGGTTTCTAAATTATAAATTACATCTCGAACAGCATCTAAACCTTCTTGAATGGTGAATTTAATTTCGTGGTGAATTGTTCCTAAATGCTGAGCAACTTTTTGAGCTGCTGCTAAATCTGGTGAACCTTCTAAACCTACAGCAAAAGAGTGCAGTTGTGGATACCAAGCATCGACAGTATCGCCTGATTCAATTCTTTTTTGTGCATATTTTTTTGCTACTGCCGATGTAATTGACGAATCTAAACCACCTGAAAGCAAAACACCATAAGGAACATCGCTCATCAATTGACGATGAACGGCTGCTTCTAAAGCGGTTTTAATTTCTTCAATGCTTGTTGCGTTATCTTTTACAGCATCGTATTCTGTCCATTCTCTGTTGTACCATTTTACGAATTCACCATCCTTACTTGACATGTAGTGTCCTGGTGGAAATAATTCGATTTTGGTACAATGTCCTTCTAAGGCTTTTAATTCGGAAGCTACATAAAAGGTTCCGTATTGATCCCAACCAATATATAAAGGAATAATTCCCATGTGGTCTCGCGCAACGAAATATTCGTCTTTTTCTACATCGTAGATTGCAAAACCAAAAATTCCATTCATTTCGTCAATAAAATGAACTCCTTTTTCTTTATATAACGCAAGAATTACTTCGCAATCGCTTTCGGTTTGAAAAGTATATTTACCTTCAAATTGCTTACGCAATTCTCTATGGTTATAAATTTCGCCGTTAGCTGCAAGAACCAAACTATTGTCTTGACTAAAAAGTGGTTGTTTTCCAGAGGCTGGATCAACAATTGCTAATCTTTCGTGTGCTAAAATAGCTTTATCGTTACTGAAAATTCCGCTCCAATCTGGTCCGCGATGACGAATGATTTTAGCCATTTCTAATACTTGAGGTCGAAGTGATTCTGATTTTTGTTTTAAATCAAAGGCGCATACAATTCCACACATTTTATTTAGTTTTAAAGTTTAAAAAAAGTTTTAAGAGTTTACACTGCGACAGGCTCAGTGTTTGAGAATTAATTTTAATTTGATAAAGCAAAATTGAGGCAATACTTCAAATAGTGAAACTAAAAAAGAATAATTAGTTATAAATTAGAATTAAAAACACAAAAATTGTATTTATTTGTAACTAAATTTAATAATAATTATAAAATTTTAATTAAATTTTATAGTGCCACAGTTTAGAGAGTTACAAAAAAAAAAATTTACTCTATAAAAGCTATTTGTCCCTCCCAATTCATAAAGCCGCCTTCTAAGTTAAATGTGTTTTCAAAACCCATTTGTTTCATAATACTGCATGCTTGAGCGCTTCTTCCTCCTGCTTTACAGTAAACATAGTAGTTTTTTGATTTATCCAATTCTTCTAATCGGTAAATAAAACCTTGCCCTTTGTAGATATCATTCAAAATGGCTCCTGGAATAATTCCTTCATTCCACTCGTCTTCGGTTCTTACATCCAAAATTACTGCATTCGTATCGGCTTCCAATTGTGAAGCCCATTCTTGTTGAGATAAGTTCATTTCTATTATTTTTTTTCAAATTTATAAATTTCATTTTATATAGTCATAAAAGTCTTAACAAAAAAATAACACAACATTTGTATATACAAATAAAAACATTATTACTTTTGTGCCTACAAATTTGATAGTAAAAAATATGCGAATTGAGGAAATTATAAAATCGAATGTAGCGATGGAGGATGCAAAAAAAGTTGTCCTAAACATAATGGTAACTCAAAATGTGATTGCTGAAAAATTTAATGAGGTTTTAAAACCATACGATTTATCTGGAGAACAATACAATGTATTACGAATTTTAAGAGGTCAAAAAGGGAAAGCAGCCAATATGTGTGTTATTCAAGAACGTATGATAGCAAAAAATAGCAATACCACACGTTTAATTGATAAATTATTATTAAAAGATTTAGTTACACGTGAAGTTTGTCCAGAAAATAGAAGAAAAATCGAAGTTTTTATTACTGAAAAAGGATTACAATTACTAAAAGAATTAGATCCCAAAGTACTTGAAAACGAAAAAATATTTGCTACCAACCTTACCGAAAAAGAGTTGATAGAACTAAACACATTATTAGAAAAATACAGAAACTTAATATAAAATTACTATGACACAATTTATAAAAGATGCTAATTGGCGTTACGCTACAAAAAAATTTGATGCAACAAAGAAAATCTCTGATGAAGATTTAGCAAGCTTAAAAGAAGCAATTCGTTTAACTGCTTCATCTTTTGGTTTACAGCCTTATAAGGTAATAATAGTTGAAAATCCAGATGTAAGAGCACAATTGCAACCAGCTTCCTGGGGACAATCTCAAATTGTTGATGCTTCTCATTTAATGGTTTTTGCAAACATTATTGAATTTGGAGAAAAAGAAATTGATGCAACTATTAATAATATGGCAACAACAAGAAATCTGGCTTTAGAAGCACTTCAAGGCTATGGAGATTTTATGAAATCTAAATTGGTTTCACTTCCTGAGGATGTAAAAAATAATTGGACATCAAAGCAAACTTATTTAGCATTAGGCAATTTATTGAATGCTGCCGCCGAACTAAAGATAGATGTAACTCCAATGGAAGGTTTTGAACCAGAGAAATACAATGAAATTTTAGGTCTTGATAAATTGGGCTTAAATGCTTCACTAGTAGCAACAATTGGCTATCGTCATGAAGAAGATGCTACACAACATTACGCAAAAGTGCGTAAATCTGAAGAAGAATTATTTGTAACAATATAATTAATAATTAAAATCAATAACTCAAATTTAAAAGAAAATGAAAAATTTAAAAACAATCGCAATCGCATTATTCGTAGCAGTTTCAACAATAGCTACAGCACAATCTAAGAAAGTAGACGCTTCTAAAAGTACTATCAACTGGGTTGGGAAAAAAGTAACTGGGCAACATAGTGGAACAGTAAACATTCAAAGTGGAAACTTAATTTTTAAAGGTAAAAAATTAACAGGTGGAACTTTTGTAGTTGATATGACTTCATTAACTGCAACAGATATTCAAGGAGAATACCAAGGAAAATTAAATGGTCATTTAAAAGCTGACGATTTCTTTGGAACGGATAAATATCCTACTTCAAAATTAGTTTTCAAAAAAATTGCTTCAAAAGGAAATGGCGTTTACACTGTAACTGCAGATTTAACTATTAAAGAGGTAACTGCACCAGTTAAATTTGACATCACTGTAAAAGGAACTACTGCAACTACATCTTTCAAAGTTGATAGAACTAAATTTGGAATTAAATATGGTTCTGGTAGTTTCTTTGATAACTTAGGTGATAAAACCATCAACGACGAATTTGAATTAACTGTTTCATTGCAGTTCTAACAAAAAGGGAAAAATTGCTATAATACAAAATACCTCAGAGAGAAATCTTTGAGGTATTTTTTGTTTATTTGCCTTATGAGAGAAGTATTGATTATAGATAATTATGACAGTTTTACTTATAATTTAGTTCACTATTTGGAGCAATTAGACTGTAAAGTAATGGTACTAAGAAACGATGAATTTGAACTTGAAGAAATAATAAAATACAATACAATAATTCTTTCACCAGGACCAGGAATTCCTTCAGAATCAGGATTATTAAATAAAGTTATTTCAATATACGCTTCAAGTAAAAAAATACTTGGGATATGCCTTGGTCAACAAGCCATTGGAGAAGTCTTTGGTGGTTCTCTTCTTAATTTAGATACCGTTCATCATGGCGTTTCTTCTTCTATTGACATTGTTGTTCCTGATGAAATTTTGTTTAAAAACCTACCTAAACAACTCGAAGTAGGCCGTTATCACTCATGGGTTATCAATCCAATTGATTTTCCTGAAGATTTAGAGATAACATCTGTTGCAAAAAACGGCGAAATTATGTCAATCCGACACAAACACTTCAATGTAAAAGGAGTTCAATTTCATCCTGAAAGCATTTTAACACCGCACGGAAAAACTATTTTGGAAAATTGGTTATCCAATTAGTTAATATAAATCTTTACTTCATATAAATAGACATATTATTCTGAATTATAAATATTTAAACAATTACTATAGATTTTACTTATAACTCAAAAAACACAAAATTTATCTTGTAAAAACTAATTTATTGCCGTTACTTAAAGTAGCATCAAAAGCATATCCTTCGTAATTAAACCCTTTTAAATCATCAATAGTTTCTGCGTCAGTATCAATAATGAAGCGAACCATCATACCTCTCGCCTTCTTTGCAAAGAAACTTATCATTTTTAGTTTTCCGTCTTTGTAATCTCTAAATTCTGGCGTAATTACTGGAACTTTTAATTGCTTCAAATCAACAGCGTCAAAGTATTCATTACTGGCAAGATTAACAAACAATTCTTCTTTTTGAAGTTCAGCATTTAATTGTTTTGCAATTAGGGGTTTCCAAAATTCATACAGATTTTTATTTTTCCCAACCTGCAGTTTAGTTCCCATTTCGAGACGATAAGGCTGCATTAAATCGAGTGGTTTCAATAATCCATACAATCCTGATAAAATTCTAAGTTTGGTTTGTAAAACATTAATTTTTTCTTCAGAAAGCGAATAAGCATCTAACCCAATATAAACATCGCCACTAAAAGCAAAAACAGCTGGTCGAGCATTTTTAACTGTCATTTCGGCAAGATTTCGTTCTTGGTTTCTTTGCCAATTCAAATCTGCCAACTTGTCTGAAATATCCATCAACTCAATCAACTGTTGTGGTTTTTGTTTTTTCAAAACTTTGTCAATGGATAACGATGGCTTTACGAAACTATATTCAGAATACAATTTTGTAGGCAACTGACTTTCAAAATCTAATGATTTGGCTGGTGATATTATGATTTTCATGACTTATTTTTATGATTTATTTCTTCTGTTGTCCATCAAAATGGCTCGAGTCAAAAATACAAATTACAATTTGAAATTAAATACGTTAAAATGATTAGTTTCGATTTAACTATCAACATAATTTATAATTTATAATTTTTACTTTTGTACAAATCTATTTTATCTGTTTAAAAAAAAATACACCACACTGCAATTATTGAATTGAATATTTTAGTATTCTAATTATCAATATTTCAATATTTTAGACTACAAAATTTAACTAATAAAATTAACTAAATGAATGTTGGGATTTCCTAAATTATATTTTGGAAAATAATTTATAACCTATATAATTTAGATCGAAAAATCTACCAAAAAACTTTTTCGCTTTAGTAATGAACCAAATGATTTGCTTTTAGAGTTTTTAAAGTTTGACTAAAATCTTATCAACAATTCGCATTTCGTAATTCGTTTTTCTAATTTATATTTTACCTTTGACCTTTCAAAAAAATAGAATCATGGTTTATAAATTTAGAGTAATTCTCGATGCAGAAGAAGATATTTTTAGAGATATTGCTATACTTGAAAACGACACTTTAGAAGATTTGCACAATGCCATCGTAAATGCTTTTGGATTTGACGGATTAGAAGTTGCGTCTTTCTATACTTGTGACGACACTTGGAATCAAGAAGATGAAATACCAATGTTTGACTCTGGTGATGTTCCTGGTGAAAACAAAATTATGAGTGATTATCAGTTGAATGATATTTTAGATACTGAAAACACTAAAATTATTTATGTTTATGATTTCATCAATATGTGGACATTTTTAGTAGAACTTGCTGCTGTTGAAGATTCAGTTGAAGTTGGGATGGTGTATCCTAATCTTTTATTTTCTCATGGAGAAATGCCTGCTGAAGCAATGGAAAAACACTTTCAGGCTGATTTTGAGGAGGAAGAAGGTTATAACGAATTTGAAGACGATTTAGATGAAGACGATTTAGACGCTTATGGAAGTGACGACAGCTTTGAAGATTACGGATTTGAGGAGAATTGGAATTAAATTTGAGAGAATAGAAAAAAGAGAATAGAAAATAGACTTCAAAAATTATAAAAATAAATGATCAACCTTTTCAATACCCACATAGAATCTTTATCCATCCATAGAGTTGGAAATAAAAGCCGTAACGAAGCCATTTTTTTATCAGAAAACCAATACGGATTAAATGATGAAATTGTTCCATTATTGAAGGAATATTTCTTTAAATCATTTCGTGAAAAAGAAGAAAACTACTTTCAATTTGCACATGAAGTAGATTTAGAATACAACGACATGTTTAATCTTGCTACTGAGATTTTTACCAATCCAAGTTCGGTGCATGAAGTTTCTAAAAAAATTACCAATCACCTTTTTGAGCAATCCAATCATCCGCATATTAAAAACGGAGAAGTTTATGTAACTTATTTAACCAATGTTTCTATCGATAATAACGTTGTAGATGCTATTGGCGTTTTTAAAAGTGAGTTACGCACCGACTTTCTTCAATTTGAAGAAAAAGACAGCAATTTAGAAATGATTCTCCAAGAAGGAATTAACTTAAATAAACTAGACAAAGGTTGCTTGATTTTTAATCACAAAAAAGAAGAAGGATATAAAATTTTGACGGTTGATAGCAATCGTTATGATGCACGCTATTGGTTGGAACATTTCCTTGCTGTAGATGCTTTTCAAGATGAAAATTTCATGACCAAAAAGTATTTAAAATTCTGTCAAGAGTTTGCCAAAGAAGTGGTTTTTCCTGCCGAAGATAAAAAGCAAGAAGTGATGTTTATGAATCGTGCGGTAAATCATTTTGCTAAAAACGATAATTTTGAAGAAACAGCTTTCTTAAATGAAGTAATGGACAATCCAGATTTGATTCCGGAGTTCAAAAACTATAAAGCCGATAGAGGCGAAAAATATAGTATTGAAGATGTTACTTCATTTCCAATAGCCAATGCTGCGGTTTCTGACGCTCGTAAATCGATTAAAAACGTAATCAATCTTGACACCAATATTCAAATCAAATTGGACTTTATCAATCCAGAAAGTGCCGAAAAATATGTAGAAAAAGGTTGGGATGAAGAAAAACAAATGTATTACTACTTAGTTTATTTCAATAAAGAACAAAAAAGCTAGTGTTCAGTGCTCCTTGAAAAATAAAAATTAATCCTCAATTGTGAAAGTTGAGGATTTTTTTATACTAAATTGTTAAACATTCAGTTTTTAAGTTTTAAATCGTTATATTTAATCATAACCTAGAAAAATGCGCTATTATTTTTATTTAGTGATGTTGCTGTTTAGTTGTCAAATTTTGTCAGCTCAAAATACCAATCCTACTAAATCGGATAGTGTTTACAAAAAAATTGATGATTTTTCTAAAGAAAGAAAATTCTTCAAACTGATGCACAAGTTGATGTTTAGACCCAAAAAAACAGAAGCTGCAAAAAAACAAAAGAAAAAAGGCGCTTCTCCAATTCAGAAATCTTTTGAAAAATACAATTGTAGAATCATCCGAAATATAACTATTGAAACCACAGATCCTTTTGGCTATTCTGCCGAAAATGAAAAAGAAGTTCCAGAAAAAAAATTAGAACGTTTGGGAAATTCCTTGCACATCAAAAGCAAAAAATGGACCATTAGGAATTTATTACTTTTTAAAAAAAATCAAGAATTAGATTCCTTACTTGTAAAAGAATCGGAACGTTTGATAAGAAGCCAGCGCTTTGTTAGAAGTGTTGTTATCAAACCAATTGCAATAGAAAATTGTCAAGATTCTATAGACATTTCTATTAGAGTTTTAGATACTTGGAGCTTAATTCCAACTGGAGCATTTTCAAATTCTAAAGCCAATTTAGAACTGACTGAGCGTAATTTTTTTGGTTTAGGACACGAAGTCAGCTTCGATTATATAAGAAGTTTTACAAATAATACGTTTGCATACGACTCCAAATATACGATTAGAAATTTCAAAAATTCATTTGTAAATGCATCGATTTCTTCAAGAACCGATTTAAAAAATAACACTTATAAAGCCGTTAGAATTGAAAGACCTTTTTATTCTACTTTAGCACATTGGGCTGGTGGTTTTTATTATGATTACAGATTTTATATCGAAAATTTAACTAATTCAAGTTTGGTTACCACTGCTCAAAATTTTAAAATAAAAACTTATGAATTTTGGGCTGCACATTCGAGTAAAATATTTGCAGGAAATTCCGATTTCTCTCGAGCTACTAATCTGATTACTGCTTTAGGTTTTACAAATACCACTTACTTGAAACAACCCGAACTTAGCTACGATCCTATTCGTTTCTCTAACTCATCAAAACGCTATTTAGCAACTATCGGAATTTCTAGTCAGCAGTTTTATCAAGACAAATACTTGTTTCGTTTTGGTGTGATTGAAGATATTCCTTACGGAAAAGTATTCTCCTTTACAGGCGGTTTTGAAAATAAAAACAACTTAAACAGAGCCTATTTTGGTGGAAGATTTTCCTATGGTGACTATCTTGATTTTGGTTACATAAGTGCCAACATAGAATATGGTTCCTTCTTTAATAACGGAAAAACGGAACAAACCACTATCAAAATTGAAACCAATTACTTTACCAACTTATTTTCGATTGGAAGTTGGAAATTCAGACAATTTGTTAGACCAGTTTTAGTTTTAGGAAACAATCGATTGAATACTCCAAAAGACCGATTGAACTTAATTGACGTGAACGGAATTCCTGGTTTTAATAGTTCACCACTTGTGGGAACAAGAAAATTTCTAACTACCTTCCAAACCCAATCTTACAATCCAAAAAACTGGTATGGTTTCAATTTGAGTCCGTTTATGAATTTCACTATCGGATTTCTAGACAACGGAAATCATGAGTTTTTCAGCAATAAAATGTATTCTCAAATTGGACTTGGCGTCTTAATCAATAACAATTATCTAGTTTTCAATAGTTTTCAATT
>JAIFLT010000158.1 GCA_020048955.1 Flavobacterium sp. | reverse complement strand
ACTTGATACTGAAAAAAACACCAATTGTATGGATATTCTCTTTACTGAATTACCAAAATTTGTAAAAGAAAAAACGGTATTACAATTAGAACTTTTATGCAAAAATAAGAAAATTGTTGCCTATCATTATTTTGTTAAACCAAAAGAATTACAACTAGAAAAGCCAACTATTGAAATGAAAGTTGTTGGTGAAACATTAATTGAACTTAAAGCAAATAAGCTAGTTAAAAATTTGTATTTACAATCCAACGATAGTTTTTTTAAAGAAAACTATTTTGATTTATTGCCTGGAATTTCGAAAATCATCAAGACTGATAAACCATCAGTAAACATAAAAATGGTTTCTTTATTTGATATGTTAAATGAATAAAAAAACACCTCAATTGAAGTGCTTTGAATATTAGAATAGTCCGTTTATTTCGGCATCAATTCTGTTGATAATCATTCCTAAATCTTCTGGGTTATTTNNACCTCAATTGAAGTGCTTTGAATATTAGAATAGTCCGTTTATTTCGGCATCAATTCTGTTGATAATCATTCCTAAATCTTCTGGGTTATTTACGAAATCAATATCATCAACATCAATGATTAATAATTTTCCTTTATTGTAAGTTGTAATCCAAGCTTCATATCTTTCATTCAATCTACTTAAATAATCAATGGAGATTGTATTTTCATATTCACGACCTCTTTTGTGAATTTGACCCACAAGATTTGGAATAGAACTTCTCAAATAAATCAATAAATCTGGAGCTTCAACCAAACTTTCCATCAATTCGAAAAGCGATTTGTAGTTTTCAAAATCGCGATTAGTCATCAATCCCATAGCGTGCAGATTGGGAGCAAAAATATGGGCATCTTCATAAATCGTTCTGTCCTGAATAATTTTTTTACCACTTTCACGAATTTGCAAAACTTGTCTAAAACGACTATTTAAAAAGTAAATCTGCAAATTAAAAGACCAACGTTCCATCTGGTGATAAAAATCGTCCAAATACGGATTGTCAACTACATCTTCAAAATGAGGTTCCCACTTAAAATGTTTTGCCAAAAAACGAGTTAATGTTGTTTTTCCGGCACCTATATTTCCTGCTACTGCTATATGCATTATGGTAGTGTAATTTTATAATTTGTAATTCCTTGGTCGGTAAAAATAGATAAAATTTGTTCTTTGTAATAAAATTTTTTAAACGATTTCTCAACAATTTCAATTTCATATAGTTTGTTGAGGTTGCCATCTCTTAGAAACAACTTGTTCTCTTTAGAAAAAAGTATTTTGTTTTGAGATAGTAATTGTAAATTATTGGTTATTTCAACTTTTCCGTTACTGACAATTCTACCGAAAATAGTTGAGGTGTACCAATTGTTTTGTTTGTCAATCCACTGAAAATAATTAAAATCTGTTTGATAGTATGTAATGCTTTCACTTAAAGGAATGCTTTTGTTTTCATAAGTATTTGAATTCAAATCATACAATCCTATTTGCTGATTTAAAGAATTAAAAACCCATAATTTATTTTGTCCAGAAATGCCAATTGCTGAAGCTAAAACTGGTGTTTCCAATTTTGAAAACTCAATTTTTTGTATTTCATTCCATTGATTATCTAACACAATTACAGCATTAAATTCTTCATAAAAAAGAATAATTTTTAATGAATTTGTAATGTCAACTTTGGTTATCTTTCCCAATCCAAGATTTTGATATTGTAAAATTAGGGAATCTGTTTTTTTATATAATACACTATTTTTTATATAAATACAGTTATTAAATCCGTCAAATCCAACAAAGTCATCAGCATTTATTGCAATGGAATCTAATCTTGTTACAGATAGCTTTTCATTTTGGGAATAGCTATTAGTAGCTAATAATAAAAGTAGTAAACAAAACATTCTTTTCATCGTGATGCTAAATTACATTAAACTATTTGAAATATAGGATGTCAAACTAAAATATTTAACAAATCTTTGGTAACAAAACACAAATTCAATCGTCATATTTGCTACTTCAAATAATTAAGATACTTCAAATGAAAAAAATAACGTTCACTTTAGCACTTTTACTAGTTTTTATTGCCTCTAATGCTCAAAAAGATTTTCAAGGAATGGCTGTTTATGAATCAAAAACAAGTACAGCCGATTTCAAATCGAGAATGTCTGGAAACAAAGACATGACGCCAGAAATGCAAAAAATGATTGAAGAACGAATGAAGAAAATGTTTGAAAAAACATTCATTCTAAATTTTGATAAAACGTCTTCAATTTATAAGGAAGAAGAAAAGTTAGAGGCGCCAGGTCAAGGTCAAGGAGGTTTTAGAATGATGTCTTCCATGATGGGTGGCGGCGGAACTTACTACAAAAACGCAAAAGAAAAAACGTTTACAGTTGATAAAGAATTCATGGGAAAAGAGTTTCTTGTGAAAGATACTCTAAGAAATTACAACTGGAAAATGGAAGGTGAAACTAGAGAAATTGGTGGTTATATGTGCTACAAAGCAACAGCGGTAATACCAGCAAGTAAAACCGATTTTAGAAACTTTAGACCTAAGAAAGAAGAAGATATAAAGAAAAAAGAAGAAGAAGCTAAAAAGGAAGGTGAAAATAAAAGTGCCGATGCAAAAGCCGAAGACAAAAAAGAAAAGAAAACTAGCTTTTTTGATGAAGTAGATTTGCCAAAAGAAATAACAATCACTGCATGGTACACCATGGATATTCCTGTAAATCAAGGTCCAGAAGGATATTGGGGTTTGCCTGGGTTAATTCTTGAAGTAAATGACGGAAAAACAACTATTTTATGTTCTAAAATTGTTATCAATCCTAAAGAAAAAACAGAAATTAAAGCACCAAATAACGGAAAAGTAGTTACACAAAAAGAATATGATGATATTGTAACTAAAAAAATGGAAGAGGTGATGGAAATGAATCAAGGTCAAGGAAGAGGTGGAATGCAAATGAGAATGGGAAGATAATTTTATTAAAATCAATAGCCAACACTCATGAAAAAAATACTAATATTCGCCTTATTTTTAATTTCAACTATTACATTTTCTCAAACTATTCGTTTTGAAGGTGTTGTTTTAGAATCGGGTAAAGCACCACTTGAAATGGCCAATATTATGGCAGTTAATCAAGTTACAAAAGGGATGGATGGTTATGCCATTACTAACGATAAAGGGAGATTTGTTTTAAATTTAAAACCCAACACTACTTATGTAATCAAGTTGAGTTACATTGGAATGGAAAACAAACAAATTACTGTTGAAACCAAAACAGAAAATATCACCCAAAATATTTCAATGGAGCCAGGCGGAATTGAACTAGATGGAGTTGAAATTGTTCGTGAAATGCCCGTTTCAATTAAAGGAGATACTATAGTTTATAACGCTGACTCCTTTAAATCGGGAACAGAAAGAAAATTGGAAGATGTTTTAAAAAAATTACCTGGAGTAGAAGTCAATGCCGATGGTGAAGTTGAGGTGGAAGGCAAAAAAGTAACCAAACTCATGGTAGAAGGCAAAGACTTTTTTGACGGAGATACCAAACTTGGTGTAAAAAATATTCCTGCTGATGCTATTGATAAAATTCAAGTGCTAAGAAATTATAATGAAAATTCTATCCTAAAAGGAGTAGAAAATAATCAAGATAATGTGGCCATGAACATCAAATTGAAATCTGGTAAGAAAAATTTCTGGTTTGGAGATATAACTGCAGGTGGCGGAACAGCCGATGATAATAAGTATGATCGCTATTTAATAAATCCGAAGTTATTTTATTATAATCCAAAATACAGTATTAATTTAATTTCAAATTTTAATAATATTGGAGAATTGCCATTGACCATTCAAGATTATTTTAAGTTTACGGGTGGTTTTAGAAGTATGATGGCAAAAGGTGGTTCAAACTTTAATGTTGCCTCTAATGATTTAGGAATTTCACTCTTGCGAAATAACCGAGCTAAGGAAATTGAAACACAGTTTGGAGCTACAAATTTTTCATACAATCCAACAAAAGCTTGGACTTTAAGTGGTTTCGGGATACTTTCTTCATCAACAACTGATTTAGAAACCAAGTCGCAAAATAATTTTTTACAACCCAATTCATCTAATGTTGCTTCAACCGAAAATCGTAATGAAGTCGCACATCAAAAAAGTAATTTAGGGTTATTCAAATTGAGTTCTAGCTACAAACCAAGCGCAAGATTCCAATTTGATTATGATGTTTTAGCAAAATTTTCTAAACAAGACGAAGATAATTCTTTGTTAAGGGAGTCAATAGTTAGCAATACTTCAAACACAGAAAATATAGTAACGGCTAAAAAACAAGATCCTAAATCTGTAAACCAGAATTTGAGTTTTTATTACACGCACAACGATAAAAATATTTTTGCACTAGAAATGCAACATTTATATCAAGATGAAGATCCTTTCTATAATGCTAATTTACAAACACAGCCTTTCGTTTTAAATGGTTATTTATCGGGTCAAAATAGAAATGACATTAATCAAACACGTTTTGTAAAAACTAATAAGTTAGATACAAAACTAGATTATTACTATATGTTGACTCCAAAAAGCAATATCAATGTGACGTTAGGAAACACGTACTCATTTCAAAGTTTTGATTCGTCAATCTACCAAATGTTAGACAACGGAACCCAAAATAATTTGACTGACGCCAGTACTACCAATAATGTAAATTATAATTTTAATGATGCCTTCTTAGGATTGCATTACAAAATTTTAACTGGAAAATTCACGTTCACTCCTGGAGTAAGTTTGCATGCTTATAATATGACAAACAGTCAATTAGGAACCGATTTTTCACTAAATTTCTTTAGAGTTTTACCCGATTTTCTTGCTTTATATCAAATCAAAAAAGCAGAAACATTGACATATAACTATGCCATGACAAACAGCTTTACAGACATTAATAAACTGGCTGAAGGTTTTGTTCTTAATGGGTATAATAGCTTGTCAAGAGGAAGCAGAACGCTCGAAAATGCTACACAGCAATCACATTCGCTTCGTTATTTTAAGTATAATATGTTCAATTTTGAGAATATTAACGGAGCAATTACTTATACAAGAACAGTTGATGCATTAAAGTTAAGAGCTAATTTTGTTGGTGTAAACCAAACTTCTTCTCCTTTCAATACTGATTTTCCAGAAGAAACGCTTGGAGGTTTTGGTAGCTATGGTCGTTCTTTCTTGAAAAACTACAAAGCATCTTTCAATACTAGATTAAATTGGTCAAAGTTTAATAACCAGCAAGATGGGGTTTTTGCAGGTGCAGATAGTTTTACCCAAATTCATACGTTAACAGCTTCAACAAATTATAAAAATTTACCAAATATAGAATTAGGATATTCTTATACAGTAAACGATTATAACAATTCTAAATTCTACACAGACAAACCTTTTGTACGATTGGATTATTA
>JAIFLT010000121.1 GCA_020048955.1 Flavobacterium sp. | reverse complement strand
ATTGCTGGCGACCAAGTACCAGTTACTCCATTATTAGAGGTTGTTGGTAAATCGGCTAAAACATCTCCTGGACAAATAGGTGCTACTTGAGTAAATGTAGGAACAGTTGCTGGAATTATAACTACTTGTGTAGTAGTTGAAAATGCTGCACATCCTCCTGAAGCAGGAACTGAATAAGTGATTGTATAAGTATTTGGTACGCTAGCACTCGGAACAAAATTTCCGGTAATAGGATCAATTGAGAGTCCTGAAGGGGATGCACTATAAGTACCGCCTACAGTTCCTGTTCTTGTTACTGTTTGTAATGCAGTTATAGTGTTACAATATGATACATTTGAATATGAAATTGTTGCACTAGCAGGTGCAGTAATTATTATTGTTCTTGTGGTTGTAATAAAAGGTATAGTATTACAAGTGCCACCAATAGTAGTTGCTGTTGAACTTGTAACAATATAAGCACCTGGTGTACTTGCAGATAAATCTACAGTTCCAGTTACACTATCAATCACCAAACCAGTAGTTGATGTATAGGTTCCGGCAGAAGCTCCTGGAGCTAAAACGGGAGTAGGATCAACACCATCTTGACAATAGGTTGTTTGTGGATAGTTAAAGGTGTTAATTGGGAAACAAG
The DNA here is from genome assembly GCA_020048955.1 of Flavobacterium sp. Taxonomy (GTDB): domain Bacteria; phylum Bacteroidota; class Bacteroidia; order Flavobacteriales; family Flavobacteriaceae; genus Flavobacterium. Next base: position 6,897 of record JAIFLT010000121.1, on the reverse strand, counting down.
CTGTAGTTCCTCCTCCTGAGTTTGTTTGCGTAAAGGTTACATTACCTGATTGATTTGAGAAGTTTGTAATCATGATTACATATACCTCACAAAGCTGAGCATTTGGAATACACATAATTTCTGTTGGTGCTGCAGAGTAACTACATGCATGTAATGTTCCAGGACAACCTGCTGCGGGAGTTGGTGCGGGAATTATACCCGGAAGCGGATTTTGTGGTACTCCAGAACAAGCAGTTTGTAAATCTGTAAATGGACCCCAAGCCACATAATCTACGTCTCTACCAATACCATTATTATCAACTTGTGATATTAAATAGGTTAATGGTCCAGCTTGGTTTACTTGTAAAAAGAAAAAAGCAGGATTAGGAGAAGTAAATAAACATCCTATTTGACCTAAACTAGGCACATTTGTTGAGTTAGCATACGTTACTGTTTGACCTGTACAGAAAGCTGGTGCCTCTGTACATGGTAAAGTTCCAATACACAAATCAAAATCAACTAGTTGTTCTTGTGCAGAAGCTGAATATACTCTTAAATAATAGGTTACACCTGCTGTAAGACCATCAGCAGCATTACAGTTTATTTGAGTTAATGCACCACAATTATTCCCTGTAAAAATTGCGTAATCTAAATTAGTTCCTACAGGTAAAACATTGTTAAAAGAAATAATGTGGGTTGCTGCTGTTGCTGTAAAGGTATACCAAACATCATCATTTGCAACACCCGGAGGACAATTGACTGCAGGCAAAGATTGAGTTGCTCCAACTAATGTTCCAGGTGTTGTTTGAACACAATTAAGATTTTGATTTACAATAGCAAAGGTTGCATTTGCACATTCATCATTAACAGGTAATGTACCAAAGGTAAGAGGTTGAGACCAAAGACTAGAATCTGTAGGTGAACAAATTGCTCTAACATAAAAAGTATAAGCTGTACCTGGAGGTAAATTGTTTAATGTATAAGGGTTTGTTGTTACAATTCCAAGTGAATTTGGTAAAGGTGCTGGTGAACCAACAGGTACGATAAATATTTCCCATGAAGTTGCTGTACCTTGTTCCGTCCAACTTAATACCGCAGATGTTTGTGTAACACTTGTAGCAGTTAAACTAATAGGTTTTGGACATGTAGGTAAGAAACATTCACCCGTTCCATTATATAATGTAGTTCCTTGAGCGCCAGTGCCTGGAGCTTTGGTATATATTGTAGCTTGTGGAGCTAAAGCTTCTTGGATAGAAACCCCAACTTCATTAGCAAAAGCACCTCCTGTATTCCATTGTAATTGGAAAGCAATTCCATGACAAAGAGGAATCTGAACCGAAACAGGCCCGTTTCCATTTGTGAAAGTTGCGCCAAATGTTCCAACTACAATTCCATTTTGTAAAACACTCATGGTATTACCATTCCATCCATCTCCAAAGGTGTCTGTCATGGTAAAAGTATATAAACATTGGTCTGTAGGAGGACAAATTGTAGTATTAAATGTTCCAGCCAAACTTGGATCACCAGTATTTGTTGGAGAACAAATTGGTCTTACATAAAAATCATATCTAGTTCCAGACGTCAATCCATTAAATGTAAATGGATTTGAGAACAAATTGGTCTTACATAAAAATCATATCTAGTTCCAGACGTCAATCCATTAAATGTAAATGGATTTGTTGGTGCAGCTGTCCATAAAGGGTTATTTGGAAGTGGAGCAGGTGAATTAGCTAGAAGTACAATAATTTCCCATGAAGTTTCTGGTCCTGTTGTTGTCCATCCAAGAGTTGCTGACGTTTGAGATAAATTGGTTGCCACTAAATTTGTTGGAGGCAAACAAGATGGAACTAAACAATTAACAGTACCTGTATATAAAGAAGTATTCTGTGCGCCAGTTCCAGGAGCTTTAGTATAAATTACTTGTGAAAAAGAGAAACACCAACTTCATTTGCAAAAGCACCACCAGCATTCCAGAATAATTCAACTGGTAAAGCATTACATAATGGTACTTGAACTGTGATTGGTCCGTTACCAGCTGTAAACGTAGTTCCTATAGTAGCAATTACAATTCCATTTTGAATAACATTCATGGTATTGCCATTCCAACCGTCACCAAATGTGTCTGTCATTGTAAATGTGTAAATACATTGATTTACAGGATCACATATTGTGGTATCAAATCTTTTCGGACCAGCAGGGTCTCCAATGTTTGTTGGAGAACAAAGAGGTCTAACATAAAATTCATAAGACGTACCAGAAGTAAGTCCGCCAACAGTAAATGGATTAGTTGGAGCTGAAGACCATAAAGGATTATTTGGAAGTGGAGCAGGTGAATTAGCTGGAAGTACAATAATTTCCCAAGAAGTTTCTGGTCCTGTTGTTGTCCATCCTAAAGTAGCAGATGTTTGAGATAAATTGGTTGCCACCAAATTCGTTGGAGGTAAACAGGCAGGAGTTAAGCAATTTACAGTTCCAGTATATAATGAACTATTTTGTGTTCCTGTTCCTGCTGCTTTGGTATATATAGTTTGATTGAATGAATTGATGATAGAAACACCTACTTCACCTGCAAATGCACCACCATTATTCCAAAACAATTCAAATGGTAAACCATCACACATCGGAACGGTAATGTTTATTGGACCGGCACCAGCAGTAAATGTTGGTCCTAAAAGCGCTACTTCAATACCATTTTGTCTAACACTCATGGTGTTGCCATTCCATCCGTCACCAAAAGTATCCGTTAATCTAAAAGTATAATTACATTGTTGAGAAACATCACAAATATTTGTATTGAATAAAAAAGGACCAGACCAGGCACTAAAAGTTCCGTTGCCACAATCTGCTCTAACATAATACTCATAAGCAGTTGCTTGAGTTAATCCTGTTTCCACATGACTTGTGTTTGTATTTATAGTATTTCCTACTCCTAAAGGTATTCCAGTATTTTGAAGTTGAACAACAATTTCCCATGAAGTAGCACCACCAGGATTGCCCCAAGTAAGTGTAGCTGATGTTTGTCCAATACTTGAAGCAGCTAAATTGTCTGGTTGAGGACAATTTACTTCTTGAATTAATAAATTATAACCCACAGTTTGTGGAGTTGCGTTTGTAGATATTACAATAATATAAGGTAATCCTGCTGTAACACTAAGACTTGGTATTGATCTAACACCTCCGCCATTATTTGCTACACCAGCCACACATGTTACTCCAACATTAGCACAACCTTGATAAACAAAAATACCCGACCAATTGTCATTTGGAGTCATTGTTATACTAATAGTTCCAGAAGTTGCTGGCGTGTAGGAATAAAACACATCATTTCCAGTCATGTAATTTGCGGTCGTACCAGCACAAGCTGCAGGTTGAGCCGTATCTGTTGAATCACCGTAATTTGCAGTATTGTCATTTGTGCTGTAAGGTAAAGTTGTTATTGTTATAGGTGCAACACAAGTTAAACCAGGAGGAACAGTACAGAAATTAAAGGGACCAACCCAGTTACTTGAACCATCGGTACACAATGATCTAACATAATATACATAACAAGTGTTTGGTGATAAGCCAGAGGCTATATAGGGTAGAGCACCATTGTAAACAACGCCAACACCAGTTTGAACACCACCAACAGAAGGTATAACTTCAATTTCCCATGAAGTTGAACCGCTTGGGTTGGTCCAGTTTAAATCGGCAGTAGTTTGTGTAATGCCAGTTGCCGATAAATTAGTTGGTTCTAAACATCTTTGAACCAAACTCACTCTATCAATCAACCAACGGTCACCCCCTAAGCCTGATGTTGGTTGCGAATATCGCATAACAAAAGCAATATAAACTTGTTGTCCCGCAAAAGCCGAAAGATCAACTACTTTTTCTTCATATACATTATAGGTTGCAGAAAGAGTAGCTTCTGTCCACTGAGCTGGAGTGTTTGTGTAATTTGCTAATGTTGTTTGAGAACCTGCAGTAGTATTTGTATTTACTTTAATTAAATACTCAGTTCCATTAGGACCACTTATTGTTGATCTTGTCCAAAAACGCAATTGACCGTTTGTAGGAACAGTTACCAATGGTGTAGCTAAATAATCTTCGGAAGTATTATTTATATTAATATTTTCTCGATCCATAAAGGCAGCATTTACACCTTGATAAACATTTGCTGCTACCGTGTTTATGGTCCATCTTTTTGAAAGACCTACGCCATTATCAAAAACTGCCCATTGATTTCCAGTGGCTCCAGTTCCTAATGTCCATGGGCTAGGAGTTGTTGGAGTTGGCAAATCTGCTCCAGTTGTTCCTTCAAAACCTTCAGCACCTGGAGTAGGGAACTGAGAATATCCAACAATTGAGAAAAATAATGTCAGAATTAGTAAAATAATTTTTTTCATAAAAAATATAAATTGATTGGTTTGTTGTTCAAATAGATAATTACCAAAAATATAAAAAAAATATAAATATTGAATTTAAATTTTGAAAATTCCTCCAAATGCTATAATTCTTTGTAAAAAGAGGAAGTGTTGACTTGCTGTATCAGTATTTTCATTAGTAGTTTTAATGTCGTTCATATCAATATAGCCTGCTTTTAGTTCGGTTTGTATGAAAAAATATTTAAAAAAAGTAAAATTTAATCCAACTTTTGCAGAAATGCCATATCCAGAAACATGAAAATCATCATAACGTTGTTTTCCAAGTACCCTAGAATTTGTTTTTGGATATAATAAACCAACACCAATACCTTCGGTTACATTTAATTGAAACTTATCTGTATTGGCAATTTTAAATACTTTTGAAATGTCATCAACTCTACAAAATTCTGTATTGATGTAATTTAATCCATCTGTATGCTCAAAAGTTAGGAAAGGAGCAGGAACAGAGGTGTCAAAACCTGTATAATTTTGGTAAAAATTTACTGGAGTATTATTGTATGTACCGTTATATATTGACCCACTTTCACTCGATGGTAAATAAATATTCCCTGATACACTTGCAGTTTGGTTTTGTCTCATAACATATTTCATATGATCTAATCCCAAAGAAATATTGTAGTGGTCATTTATGAAATATCCCATTCTAAAATTTGTTTGAGGAATAGTCATAGCGCCAGGATTTATATAGTCAACATGCCAACCTTTTGGTTTGTCATCCGCAATTGCATCATGAACAGTGAAATTATAATTTTGTCCTGTAAAATGAATATCCGATTTGGAATAGCTTTCTCTGTTGCCTCCCCAAAAAAAGTAAAATTTACCTTTATTATGGCTGGTGTATTTTTCTAGTTCTGTTTTTTCTTGTGCTAAAGAAAATTGTGAAAAAACAGCGAGCACAATAGCTGTTTTACATTTTAAATTAGAAAGCATTTTTATATTAGAATTGATTTATAGTTTTACGAATTGCTACTAGTTTAGTCATTAGATCTTCAAAATAATCTAAATGAAGCATATTGGCTCCATCGCTTTTTGCATTTGCTGGATCAAAATGGGTTTCAATAAAGATGCCATCTACACCAACTGCTATTCCTGCCTTGGCAACAGTTTCAATCATATCAGGTCTGCCTCCAGTTACACCAACGGTTTGATTGGGTTGTTGAAGCGAATGGGTTACATCCAATACCGTTGTTGCGTATTGTTGCATGGTTGGAATACCTCTGTAATCAACAATCATATCTTGATACCCAAACATAGTTCCTCTGTCGGTTACCATAACATTTTCGTTGTAACAATCTAGTACTTTTTGTACGGCATGTTTCATACTCTCAGGACTCATAAATTGTCCTTTTTTTAAATTAACTGTTTTTCCAGTTTTTGCTGCAGCAACAACCAAGTCGGTTTGTCTTACTAAAAAAGCAGGAATTTGTAAAATATCTACATATTCTGCTGCCATAGCGGCATCTTCATTGGTATGAATGTCGGTTACAGTTGGTACATTGAAAGTTTCAGAAACTTTACGAAGAATTTTTAGTGCCTTTTCATCTCCTATTCCAGAAAAGCTGTCTATTCTTGATCGATTGGCTTTTTTGAAAGAGCCTTTAAATACATAAGGAATCTCTAATCTATCTGTTATTGAAATAAGTTTTTCAGCAATTTTTAGTGCCATTTCTTCTCCTTCAATAGCACAAGGACCAGCCAATAAAAAGAAATTACCACTTTCAATATGCTTGATTTGTGGAATATTATTAATGTTCATCTTTTATAATTTTGATAGGCAAATATAATAAGAAAAAACCTTCTAAGTTATTAATTAGAAGGTTTTCTGTTTATTAAAATCATTAATTAGGATGAAAATCTAAGATTATTTTTTTATGATAAATCCTTTTGGACAGAGCACTTTTCCTTTCTCAAATATATTTATGTAAAGAATTATTTTTTTATCAGTTCCTTCAAATGAAATTTGATATAGCTCTAAAGTACCAGCTCCAACAGTACTTTTCTTTGTTGGAAAAGGACAACAAGTATCTAATTTTTCATAGCTAATTTTTTCACCATTTGGACCACTTATTGCATTAAAAAAGTACGCAACATTTTTAGGTGAATATTTTTCATTTTCAAAGCCAAGGTTTATTGGATAATTCATGTCATATCCATATTTTCCGTCTTGATCATATTCTGTTAATAAAAATTGCTTATTTTTAATAGGAGGCTTGATAGCAGAATTATCAATATTTTGTATTGTTGATTTTATACTTCCGCATGAAGAAAGTAGTAAGATTGAGATAAATAGGAGGAATACATTTTTGTTTTTCATTATTATAGATAAATTAAGAATATAAATTTTATTCAAATTTCACAAATAATAATCAAAAATCAAACCATATAGTTATTTTTGTAAAAAAAGGTTAATTCTTTTTTTGAGGTGCTATTATTAATTTTGCATTTTCAAATATAAAAAATAATGGGCAGAAAGAAATTAGAAAAGCGAGATACT
>JAIFLT010000060.1 GCA_020048955.1 Flavobacterium sp. | reverse complement strand
GTTACTTTTTTACACCTCTAAGATACAAATTTTAGAGTAAAATAACAAACAAAAAAGGCTGTACTAAAACTTTTAGGACAGCCTCTTTTTATATCTTTATTTAAAATTTGAAAATGAAAAATATTTTGGCACTATTGCTTTGTTTTACTCTTTTATGTTGCAATAAAAGGAGTGAACAAAAAATTAGCAATTATGCTGAAAAAGTTTATGTTATCTCTAAGGAAGATCAAGATATTAAAAATAAAATTGACTCCATAAATAGTTTGAAACAAAACGGAAACATTGCTTTTCCACTAAAAGGCTTTTATGGCGAAAATCATTTGATTATTGACAAAAACAATTTTGTTTACTATTACCAAAGAAAGAATATTCCAATATTTTGCAGTTATGGAATGGAAAAAGACACCTTACCTCATTTATTAGACTTACAACCTAAAGATTTAATTAAAATTCAAAAAGATTGTATTGAAAAAATTATTGAAGAAAATGTGATGACCCAAGAAAAAGGAAAACAAATCTTAATAGTGGCATCCCAAAAAGACTCAATAAAAGACAGAGAGTTTCTTAAATTTCTTAATCACATGAAGGTTCCTTCCTATATCATTCGAAGAACTACTCAAGAAGAAGATACTGTTTTGCATTATAAAAAAACAAATCAATATTATAATTCAAATGACATAAACTGGGACAAAAAGCGAATAAAATTCTAATCTTTAATGTTTTAAAAACCTTCGTGCTTCTTACTTCAACCTTCGTACTTCCAAACTACATTCCGATTCGAATAGCTTCTACCGGGTCAAGTTTAGAGGCTGAGATGGCTGGTAAAATTCCTGATAAAACTCCAACTATTATAGACAATCCAGAACCAATAAGTATATTCCAAAAACTTAATACAAATTCAAAATCCAAAAAGTTTGTTAAAAGTAATGCTAGTAACCAAACAATAAATAATCCAATTATTCCACCTAAACTGCATAATATAATAGCTTCAATCAAAAATTGAAATAATATAAATCGATTTTTTGCACCTAGTGATTTTTGAATTCCAATTAAGTTTGTCCTTTCTTTTACTGAAACAAACATAATATTAGCGACTCCAAATCCTCCAACCAAAAATGAAAAGAAACCAATAAATATTCCACCAGCTCTCATACTACTTATAATTCCGTCTAATAAATCGGTAAAACCAGAAAAAACGTTCACAAAAAAGTTATCAATTTCACCCGTTTTTACGCCGCGAAACGTACGTAGTTTTTGTTTTAAATCGGCTTTAAAAGCTTCCATATCGATGCCTTTTCTTGGTTTGATAACAATTACTGGCGTCATTGAATCGTTATTATCGCCATACATTCTTCTAATGAAATTTACCGGAATAAATGCCGAAGTATCATCGTCGCCAAACATTCCGGCGCCTTGTTTTTTCAGAACGCCAATTACAGTAAAACGCTGTCCGTAAAGCCTGATTTCCTTTCCGATAGGATCTAAATTTTCAAAAAGACTGTTGGCTAACTCGTGTCCAATAACTGTTACAGCAGCACCAGAATTCGATTCCGATTCGTTGTAAAATCGTCCATCGGTAAATTCTAAACCTTGAATATCAATAAACTCATAAGAAACTGGAACCACATTAACATTACTAACCGATTTCTCTTCATATTTTACGGTTTCCCAACTCAAGAAAATCTGAAAAGCCAATTCTTGAGCATCAGGAAGTGATGTTTTAAGATATTCATATTCGGTGTAAGTTACATCTGGAAATTGTTCTCGTTTCCATCTTGGCACCTCTGAAGGACCAAAACTACCTTTGAATAAATAAATAGTATTTTTATCTAAACTGCTTAACTCCTTTTTGATTTTTTGATCTAACGAATCGACTGCTGCTAAAACCGCAATGATAGAAAATATTCCAATGGTTACTCCAAGCAACGAAAGAAGTGTACGCAACTTATTGTTTCTCAAGGCATTCATTGCAAAACTGAAACTTTCACTCAATAATCGAAGGTAAACAAGCATATCGGTTTTATTTTCTTGGTCAAATTTAAGATATTAGTAAATAGAATGATGGAATTGTTACAGAAAATAGAAATTAAAATTTTTGAGTTATAATTAAAAAATTACCTATTTAATTTCACTACTTTAAAATAATTTCAATAACTTTACAATTCTAAACAACTATATATGAAGGCACAACGCACTGCTTATTTATTAAAATTTATTTTAATTTTTGCTTGTTTGATTAATTTTAGTGAAAGTTTCTCTCAAACCATTAATCAAGTAAACCTATCACCAAATGGTTTATTTGAAAATGTTTACGACCATTACGGAAATAAATATTCCCTTAACGAAATATTAATAAACAATTCTTCAAATGTATCAAGTAGATATGTAGATAATACCTGCAATTCAGGAATATTTGTGTTACATTTTACAAATGGTAGTGGTATGGAAAATGCTACAGATCCAATTCACATTGCGAGAAGAAATGTAATTTGTCAAGTATTTAATGATTTATCTAATTTTATAAATACACCATTAAAAAATGCAGGAAACACTCAAAAAGTTAATATTTGGGTAAGAAATATTGTTGACTTAGCTCCCATATCGAATGGCTTACTAGGAGTAGCCTCAAGTTTTAATGTGTTGCCAATCATACCAACAGCAACTACTGTTACAGGTGGAATTACAGATAATGAAGTATGGAAAACAATACATACTGGTGTTGATTCTTACACAGGAGTAATATCACCGTTGACTGTTAGTAGCAGTGCAACAACAACCTCAGGATTATTTTATCATGGGTTTGTTGCCTTTAATTTTGCTGATCCTTTAATAAACTGGAATTTGAATACTTCTATAAATTGTCCAACTAATTTGTATGATTTATATTCCGTCGCTCTGCACGAAGTAACTCATGCCTTAGGTTTTGCTTCACTAATTGGAGCAAACGGTAATTCAAGATTAAATAATGGAAATTATTATTCTCGATATGACACTTTTTTAAGAACTACTACAAACCAATTATTGATTTCTAATAACGGTTGTAATACTATGTATAACAACTTCTTTATTGCAAATCAGAACCAACTAAATCCTGGTTGTGTTCCTGGGTCAAGTACACCAGACAATACTAATTGTACTGATGCCATAAAATACAGTAACGGTAGTATGAATGTACCTTTATACACTTCACAATGTTTTGAAGAAGTCAGTAGTTTAAGTCATTTTGAAGACCAATGTTATAACAACCCAACAACTTCATTACCTTATGGCAATAATAATTACTTTACTATGAGTAACGCAAACGGAAATGGAGCTACAAAAAGATTTTTAAAAACCGAAGAAAGAAATGCGATTTGTGATATCGGTTATAGTGTTACTAATACATTTGGAAGTACATCAAATTTAAGCTATTTTAATTATGGCGGAACAGGTTCTTGCACTGGTATTAGAGTAGCAGGAGTTAATGATGGTATAATAGCAAGTGGACCAAATTTAGGTCAATTTTCATTTGTCGGAGTTGGCACAACAATAAGCCCAATAATTTTACCTATTAATAGTGCTGGTGGGATTCTTACAAATGATGTTAATTTTAGCACAAACTTTGCTACCAATTCTATGCAAGACTTAAGAATAGAATGTTTACAAGACGTTTATGACGCAACAGCTTTAATTAATGGCTCAAATCTACCGTTTACTAGTACTGCATCAATAAATTCTATAAATTTTACATCAACTATAAGCGGTTTACACTTATTAAGATACGTTCCAGTTGCAAATGGTATTCGAGGTAATATAACTTATGTTTTTGTTTATGTAAACACCTTCAATTGTGTTGCTACAACTTGTAATATGGTTAGTAATGGTAATTTTGAGAGCGCAATAAATGGAGGACCTTTCAATAACAATACTTTGAGTTGTTGGGGCAATTTGGCTGGAAGTGCAGACTTGTTTTCAAGATTTAGCACAGCACTTGATTTTGTAACAAATATTAATACAATTGGAAGCAATCCACCTGTAGACTCTCATAATGGTTTAGCAAATAATAATCATAATTTTATTGGACTTTGGAGTTCAACACCTTCAAGCAGTGAAGCTACAGTAACTAAATTAAATACTCCTTTAATTGCAGGGCAAAACTATGTTTTGTCATTTTGGGCAAGAGTATGTAATAACTTTACAAATACCCCAAATATAAATACAAATCAAGAATTAGCTTTTTATTCAATACAAGAAATACCAGTTTTTAATGGTATATATATGTCATTAAACGATGCTACGCTTTCTACTGTTGGTTTTACAAATGGTGTAAATCCAAATGTGTTTTTTCCAAGAAAACTTTTTGCTAATGTTACTGTTTTAGCGAATTTAACATGGCAATATTTTTCAATTCCATTTGTCATACCTGCTGGCACATCTAATCACAACGCATTAGCCATTTTAAAGGGTTCCTTTTCAACTGTAAATAGTCCTCATACATATCTTTTTATTGATGATGTTTCAATACTACCTGCATCTCAAGTACCAACATTTAATGTGCCGCCAATTTGCACCAATCAAGTTATAACATTGTCCAATTTTTTAACTCCTGCTCCCGCAAATGGTACTTTTACAATTGGCACATCTTCAAATGCAATAACAACATTTACAAGTCCTGTAGCTGGTAATTTTCTTATAAATTATAATTATACCAATAATGTTGGTTGTCCGGCGACTATTGCTACAACAATAACTGTAAATCCAAGAACAACACCAACATTTAATTCTATTCCAGCACTATGTAAAGGAGCATCAACGTTTACACTACCCACAACTTCGTTGAATGGTATTACTGGTTCATGGTCACCAGCACCAAATAATCAAGCTACAACAACTTATACCTTTACTCCCAATCAAATTATTTGTGCAAACAACGCAACTATGACTGTAAATGTAAATGTAACACCAACAATTACAACAATTACCCCAATAACACAAACGGTCTGTCGCAATTTAACACCAATAAATTTGCAAGTAAATGCTACAGGCACAGGATTAACGTATCAATGGTATTCAAACATAACAAACACAAACTCTGGTGGAACTCTGATTGCAGGCGCTACATTTTCCAGCTATACTCCTCTTACTAATAATCTGGGTACTAAATATTATTATGTAATTATTAATAATGGCAGTTGTAGTTCAATTTCTCCTGTTTTGACAGTTAAAATTTCTAAAGGCACATCTGATCCAGGAATATTATCCGGTACACAAACTGTCTGCAGAAGAGAATATACAACATTTGTTTCTAATGTAAGCGGTGGGACTTGGACTTCTTCCAATCCATCGATAGCAAATATAACTAATACTACAAGTAATGTAGCAACAATTTTGGGTGCCAACGTTGGTACTGCAACTATAACTTATACAATGTCTAATGGCACTTGTAGTAACTCAATAACAAGAACTGTTACAGTTTTAAACTATGTTACACCCAATTTTGAAATGACGCTTGAAGGCGGAACAAATCAAATATTATGTCAAGGAGATACACCTCCTACTTTACCAACAATTAGTGATAACGGTATTAGCGGAACTTGGTCACCATTTGTTGTAAATAATACTACTAGTGGTAATTATTTATTTACACCAAACTTAGGGCAATGTGCTACTCCAATAAATTATTCTTTTAATGTTATACCAACCAATGCTTTTGTTGCAAATGATGATTTTATATCGGTAACTTTTCCAACAACTACAATTACAACAAATAACCCTATTACAACCAACGACACCTACAATGGTAGCGGATTAAATAATTTATTGTTGCCAGCAGGAATTGGATATAGTATTTCATTAGTTGGAACATTACCAACATTTCCTGTGGGTGGAGCAACTTTAAACTCTCAAGGGAATTTTGTAATACAACCCAATACTTCACCTGGAGTTTATCTTTTTAATTATGTCATTAATGGTACTTGTGGTGCAAGTAATATAGCAACTATTACATTAACTATAAATGCTTTTGTATATCACCCAGGGAAAATTGAATTTGGTTTGTGTTTTAACCCAAATGGTAATCAATATAACAGCAATGATGTTGGTCCTTCTCCGTTTACTTCCTTGTTTGATATGGCAACAGTAAACGGTCAACCTGCAAATGCTAGTAACGCAACGATAACAATGCTTACAAGCGGCGCGCCAATTATTGTTAACCCTAATGGTACGTTTACTTTTACTTCAAGCTTGCCCGGATTCTATTCCTTCAATTATAGAATTTGCGCCAATGCCAATGGGCAATGTTCTGGTGATATAGTACTTGCTATTTATATTTTCGAACCACTCATTGCACAAAATGATGTTTTTTATTATTTTAACAATACCAGTCCTCCACTTTTTAATGTTATTGAAAATGACTGGATACTTGAATGCCCAACAATAGTAGGAGTTTCAACAAGTACTGTCACAATTACACAGATTACTCCTAATCCTTATTTTAGTATTAACAGTTCAGGACAAATAATAACTAATACAAGTACTCCTCCCGGAAGTTATAACTTAAATTATCAAATATGTAGTATTGCTAATCCATCTATCTGTAGAACAGCCACAGTATGGATAGATGTTATAAATGCAAACAGGATAAGCAATCTTCAAAATCTAAATGCAATCAACTTGGATAATATGATAATAACTCCAAATCCAAGTGGTGGAGTGTTTGAATTAATTTTTGATACAATATTAAATAACAGAATTGAATTTGAAGTTTTTGATGTTCTAGGCAAAAAAATTAATTTCGGTTTTATTGAGATGGAAAATACTAGCTATGTTATCGATTTGAGAAATTACAGCAAAGGTGTTTATCTTCTTAAAATTAAATATGGCAATCAAGTTATAATTAAAAAACTAATCAAAGATTAACAATGAAAACAGCTAATTTTTATCTATTGACTATACTGTTTTTATTTACTGATATATTTGCGCAAACAGTACCAATTATAGATATTGCATTTAAAAATAAATTACTACAATCTAGTTCAACAAATGCAATTGCTTGCATAGGAAGTTCAAGCCAAACTTGTGTTGCAGGACCAATTGATTCAAATAATAATGGTCAGATTGAAGTATCGGAGGCGATAATGGTTGCGAGATTAGATTTACTAAATTCTAATATTAATAATCTATCGGGAATTGAATATTTCACAAATTTAGATTATTTAAATTGCTCTTTAAATAATTTAACAACAATTGATATTTCACAATTAATATTACTAAAACAATTAGGTTGTTATAATAATCAATTAACTTCTTTAAATATAAATAATCAAACTCAGTTAATTTTTTTGTTTGCTAATAACAATCAAATAACTTCAATAGATTTTTCTAACAACATTACTCTTCAAAGAGCATTTTTATGGAATAATCAATTCACCACACTTAACTTTGGTAACAATCCTAATTTTTATGATTTAGAATGTAAAAACAATCCAAACTTAACTACAATCAATATTAAAAATGGCGCAACACAACTCTTTCCTCCTAATACTTATTGGAATTACTGTTGGAGCAATTGCCCTAACCTAAACTATATTTGCGCAGACACCAACGAGATAAGTAGTTTGCAAAGTTTTTTATCTACTTGTGGCAACTCGGCGAGTATTATTGTAGATTCACTTTGTCCATTGGGTAATGAAGAGTTTAGTTTAAATAGTGTTGTACTTTACCCAAATCCTGTTGCCGATATTTTAACTATTGATTTAAGCAATGAAGCAACACGATTTGAACAAGTAACAATTGTGGATAGTGTTGGTAAAACGATTGTAACTAAAAAAGTTACGCCATTCACTACTAACGAAATAGAAGTTTCTTCATTACAAAGTGGTTTTTATTTTGTAATTTTAAACAATAATGAGGTTTCTAAAAAAATGAAACTAATTAAAAAATAAATAAGATGAAAAGACTATTATTTTTCCTTTTACTATTTAATTTAGGTTTTGCACAAGTACCCTACAGCAATTATTGGGACAATACCTCTGAATGGCGTCACTTTAGTGTAGGTTTTGATGGCGTTTCTGGCTTTATTTTAAAGTACAGGACAATCTATTTTGATGGCTATCAAAACTATAACGGACAGAACTATTATAGAACTTTTACGAAAGTTAATGAAGTTCATAATGGTATAACTACAACAACTTTATATGGACCTTTTTTAAGAAGAGAAGACGCCACAGGAAAATTTTACAACATAAATCCAGATACTGGTCTAGAGGTAGAGTCGTTTGATAATCAAATAATAATTAATGCGCAAATTGGTGATGCCTACCCATACGATAATGGTTCTTGTACTGTTCAGCAAATAGATACAAAAATCATAAATGGAACTATATTAAAACACGTTAAAGGTAGTCTTTTTGGCGAAAATTATGGGGTTCTAGAAGGAGTTGGTTTTGTTGGTAACAGTTGTGCACTTGGTAATGAATTTAGTGGCTATTTGAATTGTTATACTAAACAAGGTGCAACATTACAATTAGGACCAGAGGATTGTAGTTTGTTTCCAACTCCTTACAGAACATTTCTTGGTACCAATACAAATGCATTGGATAAGATTTTAACTTTTTATCCAAATCCAGTACAAAAGACTCTAAAAATAACTAACAATAATAATCTAAAAATTACTTCTATAACTATTATTAATTATCTTGGTCAAATAGTTCTAAATGAAAATAATCCATCTGATACCATTGATGTTTCAACCCTAGCCTCTGGTAATTATTTATTAAAAATCAATACCGATAAAAGTAATTTTATTCAAAAATTAATAAAGAACTAACCTAAAAAACATCCAATTTTGTTAAAATATTTTTTTAGAATCTGAAATAAAATCCGATTAAAAAAAACTACTTTTGCGTGCTTAACAACACAACACTATGAGCACTATAAAAACCATTCAATCGGCTCTTATTTCGGTATTTGATAAAACGGGATTAGAGCCTATTGTGAAACAACTTCACAAACAAAACGCAACTATTTATTCTACCGGAGGAACCGAAGAATTTATTAAAAATCTTGGTATTCCTGTAGTTCCTGTAGAAGATATAACTGCTTTTCCTGAGATTCTTGGCGGAAGAGTAAAAACATTACATCCTAAAATTTTTGGTGGTATCTTAAACCGTCAAGACCACCCAACCGATGTGGAGCAAATGAAACAGTTTGAGATTCCGCAAATCGATTTGGTTATTGTTGATTTATATCCGTTTGAAAAAACAGTTGCCTCAGGCGCCAATGAAACCGATGTTATCGAAAAAATTGATATTGGTGGAATTTCCTTAATTCGTGCTGCTGCAAAAAACTTTAAAGACACCGTAATCGTTCCATCAGTTGAAGAATATGAATTGTTTCTAGGAATGATAACCGAAGGAAACGGCGCAACAACATTAGAACAAAGAAAATACTTAGCAACAAGAGCTTTTCACGTTTCTTCTAATTACGATACCGCTATTTTCAATTATTTTAACACAGAAGATACCTATTACAAAGAGAGTATTGCTAATGGTCAAGTGTTGCGTTATGGAGAAAATCCACACCAAAAAGGATTCTTCTTTGGTGATTTTGATGCTATGTTCACGAAACTTCACGGAAAAGAATTATCCTACAATAACTTGTTAGATGTTGACGCTGCTGTAAATTTGATTGAGGAATTCAAAAACAACGAACCCACCTTTGCCATTCTAAAACACAATAACGCTTGCGGATTGGCAACCAGACCAACCATGAAAGAGGCTTATCTTGCTGCATTGGCTTGTGATCCAACATCGGCATTTGGAGGTGTTTTGATGGCAAACGGTCACATTGATTTAGCCACGGCTACCGAAATTAATTCTTTATTTTGTGAAGTAGTTATTGCACCAAGTTATGACGATGCGGCTGTAAGTATTTTACAAGAAAAGAAAAACAGAATCATATTGACAATAAATGATGTACCTTTACCTCAACGTCAAGTAAGAACTTGTTTAAACGGATTGTTGGTACAAGATAAAAACAACATTACAGATACTAAAGAAGACTTAAAAAACGTTACTGTTACAACACCAACAGAGCAAGAAGTAGAAGATTTATTGTTTGCTTCTAAAATCTGTAAAAACACCAAGTCGAATACCATAGTTTTTGCCAAAAACAATACTTTAATAGCTTCTGGAACGGGACAAACCTCTCGAGTAGATGCCTTAAAACAAGCCATTGAAAAAGCAAATACGTTCGGATTTGATTTGAAAGGAGCCGTGATGGCTAGTGACGCTTTCTTTCCTTTTCCTGATTGTGTAGAAATTGCCAATCACGCTGGAATTACAGCTGTTATTCAACCTGGTGGTTCAATAAAAGATGAACTGAGCATTAATTATTGTAACGAAAATAAAGTTGCAATGGTATTTACAGGAACACGTCATTTTAAACATTAATTTTATTATTTTTGTAGGCTGATAAAAATTTAACAAACTAAATACCCTTTTTTGAATATGGGATTTTTTGATTTCATGACCGAGGATATAGCAATTGACCTTGGTACCGCTAATACACTAATCATTCACAACGACAAAGTTGTTATTGATAGCCCTTCTATTGTTGCAAGAGATAGAATTACTGGAAAAATTATTGCTGTTGGTAAAGAAGCCAACATGATGCAAGGTAAAACCCATGAAAACATCAAAACCATTAGACCATTAAAAGACGGAGTTATTGCCGATTTTGATGCTTCAGAAAAGATGATTAGTATGTTTATTAAAAGTATTCCTGCTTTAAAGAAAAAAATGTTTACGCCTGCTTTGCGAATGGTGGTTTGCATTCCATCAGGAATTACCGAAGTTGAAATGCGTGCCGTAAAAGAATCGTGTGAGCGTGTAAACGGAAAAGAAGTTTACTTAATTCATGAGCCAATGGCAGCTGCAATTGGTATTGGTATTGATATTATGCAACCAAAAGGAAACATGATTGTTGATATTGGTGGTGGAACAACAGAAATTGCCGTAATTGCACTTGGTGGAATTGTTTGTGACAAATCGGTAAAAATTGCTGGTGACGTTTTTACAAATGATATTATCTACTACATGAGAACACAACACAATTTATTTGTTGGAGAAACGACTGCAGAAAAAATCAAAATCCAAGTCGGTGCCGCTACAGACTCTCTAGATTCACCACCTGATGATATGTCTGTTCAAGGTAGAGACTTACTTACAGGTAAACCAAAACAAGTAGAAGTTTCTTTTAGAGAAATTGCTAAAGCGTTGGATAAATCAATTCAACGTATTGAAGATGCTGTAATGGAAACTTTATCACAAACTCCGCCAGAATTAGCTGCCGATATTTATAATACCGGTATTTATTTAGCAGGTGGTGGTTCAATGCTTCGCGGATTAGACAAACGTATTTCACTTAAAACAGATTTACCAGTTTACATTGCTGAAGATCCTTTGAAAGCAGTTGTTAGAGGAACAGGAATGGCGTTAAAAAACATCCCAAAATTTAAAAGCATATTAATTAAATAAAATTTAATTTTTTTAAATCCCAAATTCCAAATAGCGTTTTTAAATCTATATTGTAATTTGGGATTTGAAGTTTTATAACTTTTAAAAGATGCAGCAAATATTTAATTTTATATTTAAAAACAGCTATCGTATGCTGTTTTTGCTGCTTATGATAATAGCTATTTCTTTAACCATTCAATCGCATTCCTATCACAAAAGTAAAGTTATTAGTTCTGCTAATTTCTTTACAGGAGGTGTTTATGAAATAACGAGCAATATAGAAGGTTATTTCAATTTAAAAGTACAAAACGAAGAATTAGCTAAAGAAAATGCTCGTTTGAAAGGACTGCTTTTTAATAGTATAGATTCTACCAAAGTACCCCATATAGATTCTATTAAAGGGGTTAAGAAAATTGATATCATTATCTCTAAAGTAATCAAAAACTCTTACAGTAATCAGGTCAACTTCTTGACATTAAACACAGGTTCTAAGCAAGGTGTTAAACCAGAAATGGGCGTAATTAACAGTTTGGGAATAGTTGGTGTTGTAGAAAACACTTCAGCAAATTACAGTACAGTATTGAGTATTCTAAATACAGAAGCTCCTTTAAATGCTAAAGTAAAAAAATCTAATCACATTGGTTCATTAACTTGGAATGGTAAAAATACAGGTTTTGTTCAACTAACAGACGTACCAAGATTGGCAACAGTTAGAAAAGGAGATACTATCGTTACTGGAGCACAATCGACCATCTTTCCAGAAAATATTGGCATTGGAACAATTGAAAAAATTTATATCGATAACGAGACCAATTTATACATGATAGACGTAAGACTTTTCAATGATATGACGAGTTTAGGTCACGTATACATTATCAGAAATAAAGACAGAGAAGAAATTATTAACTTAGAAAAGAAGACACAAAAAAATGAATAGTGCTGTGTTATTTAATATGGCTCGATTTATTTTACTGCTTGCGGTACAAGTTGTTATTTTTAATAATTTCAATTTTTTAGGTTACATCAATCCGTTTCCCTATATTCTATTTATCATTCTTTATCCAGTAAATGGAAATAAATACGCATTGCTATTATCCAGTTTTTATTTAGGTATTACCATGGATTTATTTTGTAATTCTGGAGGAGTACATGCAGCTGCTTGTTTGCTTTTAGCATTTGTAAGACCCTCAGTTTTTAAATTTTCTTTCGGATTAAGTTATGAATATCAAACGGTTAGACTAAACGATACCTTAACACCCGAACGATTCTCATTTATATTATTAGCTGTAACAATTCATCATTTAACACTTTTTGTACTCGAAGTTTTTACTTTTGAATACCTTTGGGATATTGTTCTTAGAACAATCATTAGCACTATTTTTACTATTATAATTTGTATCTTAATTATTTACTTAATCAAGCCAAGTAAACGATGAGAAAAGCATTATTACCATCTGTAGTAATTATCGCAGCATCTTTGTTGTTGATACGGATTTTTTATTTGCAAGTAATAGACGATTCTTTCAAACTTCAGTCGGAAAATAACGCTATTAAAATAAAATATGATTATCCAGAACGAGGTTACGTTTATGATAGAAATGGAAAATTATTAATTGCCAACCAACCTTCTTATGACATTATGGTTGTACCTAAAGATGTAAAAAGTTTAGACACTTTAGAATTTTGTTCACTTCTTGACATTAGCAAAGAGTTTTTAATAAAAAAAATAAATAAAGCTAAAGTATATAGTCCAATGCTTCCATCTGTTTTTTTACCACAATTAAACAAATTGGAATATGCTGCTTTTCAAGAAAAAATTAGAAAATTTAGTGGTTTTTACATTCAAAAACGATCATTGAGAGATTATCAAGTAGATTATGGCGCCAATGTTTTTGGCTTTATAACTCAAGTAAATGAAAATATAATTACTAAAAATCCTTACTATATTGGAGGAGATTTAATAGGAAGACAAGGTATTGAAGAAAGTTATGAAGAATTTCTTAGAGGACAGAAAGGTGTAAAATATATTTTAAGAGATAAATTCAACAGAGAGATTGGTTCTTATAAGGATGGAAAATACGATACAATTTCTAAACAAGGTAGCGACCTTACTTTAACCATTGATGGAGAACTTCAAAAATATGGAGAAGAATTAATGATTAATAAATGGGGAGGAATTGTTGCCATAGAACCTAAAACAGGAGAAATATTGGCATTGGTAAGTGCGCCAAGTTACAATCCAGCTTTATTAGTAGGAAGACAACGTTCAAAAAATTATACTTTACTTCATAATGATTCTATAGCAAAACCATTGTATGACAGAGGTTTATTAGCAGAATATACTCCAGGATCACCGTTTAAAATTCTAACAGGATTAATTGCTCTTCAAGAAGGTGTTGTTTCTGATAGCACCCGATTTTCTTGTCGTCGAGGTTTTAGTTATGCTCGAGGTCGATTTATGAAATGCCATTGTTCTGGGGGAGCTGTTCAATTGCACAGAGGAATTTATCAATCTTGTAATACTTATTTTTCAAATTGTTATATTAGATTAATCAATAAATACAAAGACCATAGTTTTGCTGTTGATAAATGGGCTAATCACCTTAAAAGTTTTGGTCTTGGCGATTTTATGGGTTATGATTTACCTATTGGTAAAAAAGGAAACATACCCACTTCAAAAACCTACAATAGGGTTTATAATGGATGGAATTGGGATGGAAAAACAATCGTGTCAAATGCTATTGGACAAGGTGAAGTTCTGATGACACCTATTCAACTTGCTAATTTTATGGCAACTATTGCTAATAGAGGTTACTTTTACACCCCTCATATTGTAAAGAGAATAAAAGGAACTATTATTGACAAAAAATTTAGAACCAAACATACTACAACTATAGATAGAAAATATTTTAATCCAATAATCACAGGAATGAATGCTGTTTATGGTCCTGGCGGAACTGCTTCAGGACTTGGAGTAACCGGTATTGAAATTTGTGGAAAAACAGGAACTGCCGAAAATTATTTGAGAGTTAATGGTAAACGTGTAAAACTTCAAGATCACTCCATTTTTGTTGCATTTGCTCCCAGAGACAATCCGAAGATTGCAATAGCGGTATTTGTTGAAAACGGCTATTGGGGTAAACGTTGGGCGGGTCCAATAACAACATTAATGATTGAAAAATATTTGAACAAAAAAATTACCAAAGTTGATTTTGAAAAAAGAATGCTAACAGGAAGTTTGAAAGCACAATACGACAAGTTATATCCAAGGAAGCATCAAGATAGTATTTCATTAATTAACAATAGAATTAAAGATAGTTTGACTAAAATAAAACGAACAAAAGATTCCATAAACGGTGTTTTGAAAAAGGAAATTAAAATGGATACTATACAAAAACCTTAGTTTTAATTTGAAATGAGAAATCAAAGTGTAAC
Organism: Flavobacterium sp.; assembly: GCA_020048955.1. Lineage (GTDB taxonomy): Bacteria > Bacteroidota > Bacteroidia > Flavobacteriales > Flavobacteriaceae > Flavobacterium. The sequence continues at coordinate 2,288 of JAIFLT010000060.1, read as the reverse complement.
CAATAATATAGACTGGATTAGTATCGTTATTTATAGTGCATTAGTTGTAATGGGATGGCTCAATATCTATTCGTCTTCATTATCTACCGTTTCAGAAGATGCCTCAATTTTTGATTTTACTCAAATTTATGGAAAGCAATTTTTGTTTATTGCATTTTCTATTCCCATTATTTTTGTTGTTGTATCGGTTGAAGCCAAGTTTTATGAAAAGTATTCCATTATAATCTTTGCAGTTGCCCTTTTATCATTAATAGGCTTATTCCTTTTCGGAAAAACAATTGCTGGTCAACGCTGTTGGTATGCCATAGGAGGTTTTACATTACAACCTTCAGAGTTTGCCAAAGCCGCAACTTCATTGGCTCTAGCTAAATATTTAAGTGATGTTCAAGTGAACTTGAAAGATGTTAATAGACAAATTCAAGTTTTAATAATCATTTTTCTTCCTGTAATGTTAATTCTTCCACAACCCGATCCTGGAAGTGCCTTAATTTATAGTATTTTCTTTATTGTACTTTATAGAGAAGGTTTGCCTGGTTGGTATTTATTAACGGGTTTCATAGCTATAATTTTATTCGTATTAACCTTAGCAACGAACAATCCTTATATTATTATTGGGATAACAGCATTAGTATTAATAATAAATTATTTTAGAAGTCGATTAGTTGATAGAAACATAATTGCAAGCGCCATTCTTTTAATTATAATAACGGCTTTTTCATTTTCGGTGAATTTTGTTTTTAATAATGTATTCAAACAACACCACAGAGATCGTTTCAATATTTTACTTGGCAAAGAAGTTGATATGAAAGGTGTTGGATACAACACTAATCAATCTGAAATTGCCATTGGTTCTGGTGGATTATTTGGAAAAGGATATCTTGAAGGCACACAAACCAAAGGAGGTTTTGTACCAGAACAACACACCGATTATATTTTTACAACCGTTGGCGAAGAATGGGGTTTCTTGGGTTCCGTATTTGTGATAGGTTTATTTATTGGATTAATTTTAAGAATAATTTATTTAGCCGAACGACAAAAAACTAAATTCAGTCGAGTCTATGGCTATTGTGTTGCCGGAATTCTGTTTATTCACTTTTTTGTAAATATAGCCATGGTTGTGGGAGTTTTTCCAACAATTGGCGTTCCTTTGCCTTTCTTTTCGTATGGTGGCTCTGGACTTTGGGGATTCACCATTTTACTGTTTATTTTTTTAAAAATGGATGCTAATAAGGTAAACGAATGGTAATAACAATTACAACTTAATGCTTAATGATCGCCTTTTTTTTATTATTGTTTAAATTTGATGTTGTTTACTAGATTCTACCCTTTTCTAAAACTAATTATTTTAGAATATAATAGTACTAAAATGATTTAATTAAAATAATTTACTCCCCTAAATATATTATTTATTTTAAGAATTTTATAGCCTTTTATAATGCTATAATTCTTAAATTTGATTTTTAATTTAAAAAACTAAACAAATATGAAAAATAAATTAGTAGTTACAGCAATACTTTTATTGAGTTTTCAAAACTTTTTTGCACAAGAAACCCCTGTTAGACAAAATCAAGATTCTGTAAGGAATAATCAAGATAGTGTATATACAGGAAAATCAAAAACTTCAGAAAAAGAAGCATTAGAACAACAACTTAAACAAGAAAAAAAAGCTTTAAAAGAAAAAGAAAAAGCGGAGGAGAAAGTGAAACAGGCTGAAAAAGACGTAAGAAACACTGAAAAAAAGATTGAAAAACAACAAGACAATTTAGAAAAGGAACAAAAGAAGTTTGAGAAAGAACAAAAGAAATTAGCTAATGCTGAGGACGATGTTGAAAAAGCTCAAAGTAAAATTGAAAAAGAAAGAAAGAGTCTAGAAAAAATGAAAGCCAAACATGCCAAAGCCATGGCTAAAGGAAAACTCTCTCCTGTTGAAATTGAAAAAGGAAATGTTGAAATTACAAAGCAACAACTTAAAATTAAAAAAGAGGAAGAAGATTTAATAAAAGCTCAAAAGAAACTGAAAAAACTTAGATAATGAAGTTGTTTAAATTTTTTTGATTGAAGCTAAAAATTTGGGTTTTTGTTTGAGATTTTAGCTTTTTTTCATTGCATAGTTGTGCTACGGAATTAAAAAAAACGAACTATGGGATAAAAATATAATTTTGCAGCCAATTGAAAAAAGTTTAAACGACTTCAAAAAAAAAGAGGCTGTCCTAAAAGGGACAGCTTTTTTATGCGGCAAATTTTATTGAGTGATGGTTTGCGTTCAAATTATTCGAAAAATAATTTCG
>JAIFLT010000070.1 GCA_020048955.1 Flavobacterium sp. | reverse complement strand
ACAATTTCTGTTGGAGGAATTGGATTTAAAGTTCCCAATTCATTTAAAGATGTTTCCCCTAAATCTTGTAAAGCGATGATATTTCTTAGGTTATTGTTGTTGGTAGTAACTCTATTTTGTCTGTTGGTAATCCAAACTTCGATACGCGTAATTTGAACTCTACTATCAATTTGAGGATAATTTCTTAGAGAGTAATCGTATTTGTTTTTGAAGTATTGCGATAAGAAAAAGTGTCTATCGGCATCATATTCTTGCGCAAAAAGTTCAAAATTTTGAATGGTTCCTCCGCCTTGAGAAGTAACGGTTTTTGTTTGCGATTTTTGTTCAGAGAAAACTCCAGTAAAGGTTGTTTTTCCGAATTGTAATTGAGCTTTTACTCCAAACAAACTCTGTGCTCCTCTTATCAACGAACTGTTTAGTGGCATGTTTACATTACCAACTTCTATAGCTTTTACTATACTATCGTCACCTTTCACAGCATTCCCAACTTGCTGATTTGCTGCTCCTAAAGGGTTGTTTTTTATATCATTTACTTTTCCAATACCTTGCTCAAGCTGAGAGTCGGAAGGAATGTAAGAAAGCTTAATTAAATTTTGAAATGAAAAGGTAGATTGCGTGTCATAGTTAATATTTACTCCCAATCGTGTGCCTACTTTTCCCATCAAACTCATACTAATTCTTTGGTCAAAATCGAAGGTTGTTGTAGCTCTATTTCTTGGTGAAAGAGAGGGATTGTCTTGTTTTGTATGTCTAAAACCTAAATCAACTTCTACTGAACCTGTTGGTTTTATGTCAATAGTATTGCTTCCAAAAATGGTTTCGAAGAAACTTGAATTTACATAATATCGTGGCAGCAAATTCTTTTTATCTTCTTCGGTTCCTTTACCGTCTACAGCTTTAGATTTATTTTTAAAATACTCGTGCATTGATTCTTTTAAAACCAATTTTTCATATTCTTTTGGAGTAAGAATGATGGGATAATTGATATTAAAACCTTCAAAAGTTTTAGTAAGCACATACATATTAGTAATTGGGTCATAAGTATATGCCTCAACCACACTTTTAGGATTAGCCAGCACAATTGCGCCGGTATTGTATCCTTTTATAGAATCGTTTACTTCATCATCTTGTGCAAAAGAAAGTTGCCCAGTTACTAGCATACTTACAAGGCAAGCTGTTTTAAAAACAAATGAAGTATATTTTTGGTAATATGTTTTCAACAATTATAAATTTTTTAATGCTTGTTTAATAATAATTTCTACGGTAGCATCTGGATTTTGATTGATCACTTTATCTACTATTTTTTCGGATGTTTTTCTAACAAAACCTAAAACCTCCAAAGCAGATAACGCTTCATCTCGATTTGTATTGCTTTGCGACATGGAAACTTCGTCTAAATCGTAAATTTTTAACACTTTGTCCTTCAAATCAAGGATAGCACGTTGGGCTGTTTTGCTTCCAATTCCTTTTATAGATTGAATAGTTACTACATCGCCACTGGCTAAAGCTTGAATAATTTGTTTGGGCTCTAATGAGGAAAGCATTGTTCTAGCAATACTTGCTCCAATACCAGAAACTGAAAGTAACATTTTAAATATTTCACGTTCCGATTTTTCTACAAAACCATATAGTGAGTGCGAATCTTCCTTTACCATCAAATGTGTAAACAATTTTACAAAATCGGCATTGGGTAATAACGAATAAGTATGCAATGAAATATTAATATGATAACCCACACCATTGCAGTCTATTACAACTTCGGTTGGTGTTTTTTCAACTAATTTTCCTTGAATATGTGCTATCATAGTTTTTTATTATGCTTTCCAAATATAACAAAAAAGTTTAATTGACATAACTAATGCCAATTTTCTGTTATTTTTTTACGGTGAAATTCTTAATTCGTTTGTTTTTCTCTTGTGCATCAACAACTGCAACTGCCGCCATGTTAACCATTTCCTCAACACTTGCTCCCAATTGGAATATATGAACGGGTTTATCCATTCCCATTACAATTGGTCCAATAGAATCTACTTTGTATAACTCTTTAAGAAGTTTGTAAGTAATATTTGCTGCTTCCAAATTAGGAAAAATTAAAGTATTTACTTTTTTTCCAGCTAATTTTGAAAATGGAAATTTCTTTTGAAGCATCTCAGGATTTAAAGCAAAATCGGTTTGAATTTCGCCATCAACAATTAAATCTGGATAATAGTGGTGTAAGTAAGCAACAGCTTCTCTTACTTTATTGGCACTTTCATAGTTAGACGAACCGAAATTAGAAAAAGACACCATGGCAATAACAGGTTCTATACCGAACATTCTTACTGTTTTTTCGGTCATTAAAGCAATTTTAGCTAAATCGTCTGCAGAAGGATTTGGATTAATTGCGGTGTCCGACAAGAACATCGGACCGCGATTGGTCATCATCATATTGGTAGAAGCAATTAGAGATATTCCAGGAGCCTTTCCTATTAATTGCATTAATGGTTTAACCACAGAAGGATAACTTCTTGAATATCCTGAAACCATAGCATCGGCATCACCTTGATTGACCATCATTGCAGCAAAATAATTGCGTTCGCGCATCCATTTTTGGGCATCGAGTTGTGATATTCCTTTTCTTCTTCTTTCTTTCCAAAAGATTTCGGCATATTCTAATCTTCTTTTATCCTCTTCTTTTGTTTTAGGATCTAAAATTGGCACATCAGCATCAAAACCAATTTCTTCTTTCAGTTCTAAAATATCTTCTTTTCTTCCTAATAAAATTGGATGTCCGATACCTTCTTCATAAACAATTTGGGCTGCTTTTAACACATCTAGTTGGTCTGCTTCTGCAAAAACAATTCTCTTTGGATCGGTTTTGGCTCTGTTGGTAAGCAATCTAACCATTTTATTATCAGAACCCATTCGTTCTAACAATTCACTTTCATATTTTTCCCAATCCGTAATTGGATTTAAAGCTACACCACTATCCATTGCGGCTTTTGCTACCGCTGGAGCCACCATTGTAATCAACCTTGGATCAAATGGTTTTGGGATTATATAATCTCTACCAAAATTTAATCTAGTTTCACCATAAGCAATATTCACTTGCTCTGGAACCATTTCTTTTGCTAATGCGGCTAAAGCTCTAACGGCTGCCATTTTCATAGCTTCGTTAATTTTTGTCGCTCTAACATCTAAGGCTCCTCTAAAAATATAAGGAAAACCCAACACATTATTTACTTGATTAGGATGGTCTGAACGACCTGTTGCCATAATGATATCTTTTCTTGTGGCAATAGCAAGGTTGTAATCTATTTCGGGAGTTGGATTGGCCATTGCAAAAACAATTGGATCTTTAGCCATTCCTAATAGCATATCTGGAGTTAGAATATTTCCTGCCGAAAGTCCTAGAAAAACGTCGGCTTCTTGAAGTGCTTCTTTTAAATTTATTCCTTTTTCTCCTCTACAATATCTTCTTTGTAAGTGAGACAAATCATCACGGTCATTAGATAAAACTCCATGACTATCAAACATTATGATATTTTCTAATTTTACTCCTAGAAGTACATACAAATTAGCACAGGCTAATGCTGCCGAGCCAGCACCTGAAACAACCAATTTAACCTTTTCAATATCTTTTTCTGCTAATTCTAATGCGTTTAACAATGCTGCAGAAGATATAATTGCGGTTCCGTGTTGATCATCGTGCATTACAGGAATATTTAATTCCTCAACCAAACGTTTTTCTATTTCGAAAGATTCTGGAGCTTTGATATCTTCTAGATTGATTCCGCCAAAAGTTGGAGCAATATTTTTTACTGTAGCAATAAATTCTTCAATGTTTTTAGTGTCTACTTCAATATCAAACACATCAATGTCTGCAAATATTTTAAACAACAATGCTTTTCCTTCCATTACGGGTTTAGAAGCTTCTGGTCCGATATCTCCCAATCCTAAAACAGCAGTTCCGTTGGATATTACTGCAACTAGATTGCCCTTTGAAGTATATTTATAAACGTTATTAACGTCTTTTGCAATCTCTAAACAAGGCTCGGCAACACCTGGTGAATAGGCTAAAGATAAATCTCTTTGTGTGGCATATTTTTTTGTTGGAACAACCTTAATTTTACCTGGAGTTGGTTTGGCGTGATATAAAAGTGCTTCTCTACGTTTATTGTCTTTGTGCATTTTATTGAATTTATTCTGACTTACAAAGGTAAAAGTCTGAATGGAAAATGGAAACTTTTAGAGCGTTTCTTTTAAACAAATTTCAAATTGTTATTTATAGAAAAAAACTGTGATTTGAAACCACAACATTACAGTAAACCAAAAGGAGGATTTTCGACCCTTGTCTATATTAAAAATCAAAACAAATGCAACAGCATAACATCTAAATCATTATCTAAAGCTTTGTAATTTATTGCTGGAGCTTTTTATGGGAACTCTTTGCTGAGTTGGGTAAATAAAGATGATATCCTCCAGAATAACTAATCTTCAAAATGTTTGTCATGTTTATACCACAAATCATTCATAACATATCTTTTTGGCTTTACGGGTATCCAATTAGAATAGATAGTTCCTTGGAAACACTTATAGCCTTTTGATTTAAAAGAATTTAAAACTTTAAAATCTTTACTCCAATTTATTACTTGCAGAGAATCTATAGTATATTGTATTCGACCTTTTAAATCAGTGTTAATTTTTTTATTATAATAATCCTCATCAAAATCATAAAAAAATAAACTTGGTGCATAATCCATACTTAAATCTTCGCTATAGCTAAAATCAAAATTTATTTCTTTACGACTGTTTTTTTCAACAAGCACAAAATCTTTTTCATTAGACAGCCATTCTTTATTTTCTCTAAATGGTTTTTTTGGAAATCTCCCTTTAGCATCTATTGAATACCTATTCACTTTGTGCATGTTGTCCAATGTAATTATTTCAAGTTCAGGAAAATTATTATTGTGATACTTATAATACAAATCTAAAGGAAAATAATAATTATTGTTTGTAGTATTGATGATTTCAAATTTTAGAACCATATTGTCTTCAATTATTTCGTTTTTCAATACAATATAAACATT
>JAIFLT010000007.1 GCA_020048955.1 Flavobacterium sp. | reverse complement strand
GACAAGCCTGAACAACCACCACTTTTTACGCCAACTCTAACGTAATCTTTGGCAGCGTCAAAACCGTCATCTTTCATCATATCGATGATTTTTTTGCTTGCTGTATCAGAAACTTTAATCATAGCTTATTTTGATTTTGTCTAAATTAATCACAAAGTTACTACAATTATCTATTTTATCAACAAATGCTAACATTTTTATAACTAATGTTTCTATAGAAAAAATTGATTCTATTGTTAATCAAAACAACCAATTTAGTAAATTGCAACGTTTTTAAATTAAATTCATCATGAAACTATACCCTATAGAAGCCGGAAATTTTAAATTAGATGGCGGAGCAATGTTTGGCGTTGTGCCAAAAACTATTTGGAATAAAACCAATCCGGCTGACGAAAATAACCTCATTGACATTGCGGCACGTTGTCTTTTAATTGAAGAAGGAAATCGTTTAATTCTTATTGACACTGGTATGGGCAACAAACAATCGGAGAAATTTTTTAGTTATTATTCGCTTTGGGGAAATCACTCTTTAGATAAATCGTTAGCTAAATATGGTTTTCATCGTGATGATGTAACCGATGTTTTTATGACACACCTGCATTTTGATCATTGTGGCGGAAGCGTAAATTGGAACAAAGATAAAACTGGATATGAAGTTGCTTTCAAAAATGCAAAATTTTGGACCAATGAAAACCATTGGGAATGGGCAACCAAGCCAAATCTGCGTGAGAAAGCCTCTTTTCTTTCAGAAAATATATTGCCAATGCAGGAAAGCGGACAGTTGAATTTTATAAAAAGACCTGATTCTGACTTTGGAATTTGTGATTTGGGATTTGATGTTTTTTATGTTGATGGACACACAGAAAAAATGATGCTTCCACACATTCAACATAAAGATAAAACTATTGTTTTTTGTGCCGATTTGATTCCTACAGCTGGTCATTTACCTCTACCTTATGTTATGGGATATGATACGCGACCACTTTTAACGATGCCTGAAAAATCGAAGTTTTTAGAAAATTGTGCCGAAAATAATTTCTATTTATTGCTTGAACACGATGCTCATAACGAAATCATCACTTTAGAAAAAACAGAAAAAGGTATTCGATTGAAAGAAATTTTTAAATGTGAAGATATCTTAATCTAATGTTAATCATTTTTAAATTCTAATAAAACTAAATACTTTTAAACCAATTTTTAAAAAATTAACAATAATGAAACTCATTAAACCTTTTTTTATCTCGGCTATAGTTGCACTTGCACTTTCTAGCTGTAGTCCAGCAATAGCTCCAATTATTGGAACTAATCCAGCGAATATTGATAAAACTCCATTAAAAACAACTCCAATTAGTGACGCAGATATGCTAAGATGGAGTCATCTAGATTTAATGAAAGATACCATTCCTGGAATGAGTGTTGACAAAGCTTATAAAGAGCTTTTAAAAAACAAAAAAGGAACAAAAATTATTGTGGGTGTGGTAGATTCTGGTCTTGATATTGACCACGAAGATTTGAAAGGTAAAATTTGGACCAATAAAAAAGAAATTGCTGGCAATAAAAAAGACGATGACAAAAATGGATATACCGATGATGTTCATGGATGGAATTTTTTGGGCGAAGCAACCGATGAGAATTTAGAATTAACTCGAATAGTAAAAAAAGGTTCAAATACACCAAATTATGCTGAGGCAAAAGCAGAATTAGATGCTAAATTAGCAGAAATGATGCAATACAAGCCTCAAATGGACATGATTTCTAAAGCTGATAAAGCAATTAAAACTCATTTAAAAAAAGAAACCTATACTATTGATGATTTGAAAAAAATTATTACTACAGATGCAACATTAAATCAAAATAAAATGATGATGTTGAGTGTAGCCACACAAATTGGTCCAAATTTTCAAGAAGAGTTGAAAGGACAAATAGAGTATGTATACGACCAGATTAACTATAACTTAAACGTGAATTTTGATGGTAGAAAAGTCGTTGGCGATAATCCTGAAGATATTAATGATAAAAAATATGGTAACGGAAACGTTAAAGGTCCAGATGTTGAAGATGCACTTCACGGCACACACGTAGCAGGAATTATTGCTCAAGTAAAAGGAAACAATAAAGGTGGCGATGGCGTTGTAGCTAGTAAAATTGAAATAATGGCTCTTCGTGCTGTTCCTAACGGTGATGAATATGATAAAGATATTGCATTGGCTATTCGCTATGCTGTAGATAATGGCGCTAAGGTAATTAATGGAAGTTTTGGTAAAGATTATTCACCACATTCTGATTGGGTTCAAGAAGCGATAAAATATGCCGCAAGTAAAGACGTTTTAATTGTTCATGCTGCAGGAAATGATTCAAAAAATATTGATACGGCTCCAAATTTTCCAACAGATGAATTAAATGGAACGGAAGTTGCCGATAATTTAATTACAATTGGTGCTTTAAATCACGAATATGGTTCAAAACTTGTTGCTGATTTCTCCAATTATGGTGTGAAAAACGTTGATGTTTTTGCCCCTGGAGTTAAAATTTATGCTACGGTTCCAAACAATAAATACAAATACGAACAAGGAACCTCAATGGCATCGCCAAATGCTGCTGGAGTTGCTGCTTTAATCCGTTCTTATTACCCAAATTTAACGGCATCTCAAGTAAAACATATTCTTATGGATTCTGGAACTCCAATCACAACAACTGTTGTTGTAGGAGAACAAAAAACAACTATGCCTTTTGCTAATACTTGTGTTTCGGGTAAAATTGTTAATGCTTATAACGCCTTAATAATGGCAGAACAATTGTCAAAAAAATAAAAAACAATAGTATCCAACTAATGGAAGAGCCTAACGTTCTTCCATTTTTTATTTAAAATCTGATGAAAAAATTTATTGCACTTTCTTTATTTATTACAAGTTTTTCGACTTCATTTTCGCAAAGCACTGCTTATTGGCAACAAAAAGCCGATTACAAAATGGAAGTTTTTATGGATGTGAAAACCTATCAATACAAAGGAAAACAAGAGTTAATTTATACTAATAATTCATCAGATACTTTACAAAAAGTATTCTACCATTTGTATAACAATGCTTTTCAACCAGGAAGCGAAATGGATATGCGATTACAATCTATAAAAGATCCTGATGGTAGGATGGTAAATAAAATTAAAGTTGACGATAAAACAACTAAAAACGAAAGTAGAATAGCTAAATTACTACCAAATGAAATTGGTTTTTTACACGTTTCCAATTTTAAACAAGATGGCAAAAGTGCTATAGCAAAAGAAGTAGAAACTATTTTAGAAGTTACTTTAGCAAATCCTATATTGCCAGGTAAAACCTCAACTTTTACATTAGATTTTGAAGGACAGGTTCCTGTTCAAATTCGTCGTTCTGGACGAAACAACAAAGAAGGTGTAGCACTTTCAATGGCACAATGGTATCCAAAAATTGCGGAATTTGATTTTGAAGGATGGCACGCCGACCCATACATAGCAAGAGAATTTCATGGTGTTTGGGGAAACTTTGATGTAAAAATTACAATAGATAAAAATTACCTCCTTGGCGGAAGTGGTTATCTTCAAAACGGAAATGAAATTGGATATAACTACCAAAACGAAGGTGTTATTGTAAAAATCCCTAAAAAACAAAAAACATTAACTTGGCATTTTGTTGCGCCAATAGTGCACGATTTTACTTGGGCTGCTGACAAAAATTACCTTCATGATATAGTGAAAACTGATTTCGGAACAACACTTCATTTTATATACAAAAACAATCCTAAAATTCTTGAAAACTGGAAACAAGCACAACCAAAAACTGTTGCGTTAATGAACTATTTCAACACCACTATTGGCAAATATCCTTATGAGCAATACTCTGTTATTCAAGGTGGTGATGGTGGAATGGAATATGCCATGTGTACGCTGATTTTGGGAGAAGGAACTTTTGAAGGACTTGTTGGTGTTATTGCACACGAAATGGGACACTCCTGGTTTCAACATGTATTAGCAACAAACGAAAGCAAACACTCCTGGATGGACGAAGGATTTACTTCTTTTATTGAAGATTTGGGAGTCAACGAACTTGCCGATAAAAAATCGGCTAATCCATTTACAGGTGCTTATAAATCCTACATCAATTTGGCTAATTCTGGCAAAGAACAACCTCTTTCTACACATGCCGATCGCTATGACGAGAACAGAAGTTATAGTATTGCTTCTTATAGTAAAGGAGCCCTTTTCTTAACGCAGTTAGAATACCTTATAGGAAAAGAGAATTTAATGAAAACAGTAAAAAGATTTTACTCAGAATTCAAATTCAAACATCCTACACCAAACGATATTAAACGAACAGCAGAACGCGTTTCGGGAGCAAATTTAGACTGGTATTTAACCGATTGGACTACAACTTTGAACACTATTGATTACGGAATTAAAAACGTTGAAAGCGCCACAGATGGCGTTAAAAAAACAAGTGTTTCTCTCGAAAGAATAGGAAGAATGCCCATGCCAATAGATGTTTTGGTAGAATATATTGATGGTACAAAAGAAACTTTTTATATTCCGTTGCGAATGATGAGTTTTGAAAAAGAAAACCCTACTCCAGATATTAAAAGAACTATTCTAAAAGATTGGTCTTGGGGAAATCAGAATTACTTTTTTGAAATTGACAAATCAAAATCAGAAATTAAAAAAATCACTATCGATCCTAGCGGTTTAATGGCCGATGTAAAGCCAGATAATAATCGATATGAAATAAAATAAGCCAAAAAGCGTTCTAAAGTGGGAACGCTTTTTTTTGGAATAGAATTTGTAGTTTTACACCTGATTAAATTTCTTAGTTATGAAATCGCCTTAAACTAAAGTTTGCACAAGCAAACACCTATGATTAAAAGCGATAACATATGTTACCAAAAAAAATAAAATTTAAACATATGAAATCGCCATAAACACCAGTTTGCGCATGCAATTGAAAATGCTTCGCCAGTTCGAGCAAGCTCTCGGGTCATCGAACTCCGATAAAAAACAAAAACAATTGTGAGATAAACACCAATGAAAATAGCGATACATATGCACCAAAAAAACAAATAATATTT
>JAIFLT010000010.1 GCA_020048955.1 Flavobacterium sp. | reverse complement strand
TACTTACTCCTTTTTAAAATGTTAAAATATTACTATATTCCAAAATTTTAAAAAGTCCGTGAGCACATATTTTTATTGGATTTTAAACTTTCACAACGAAGTCTAATGTATATTTTGGGATAAAATGAGTCCAAAAGTTTAGGGTATAATGCCGACCTGCCTTGCAGGCTTGCTGGTTGAATACATAATCGATACTAACCTGGTTCTAATATCCCGAAGAGACTCAATTTATTGTAGATTTTAGTTTTTCTAAAAGTTGTAATCGGACAAGAGTGGTTTAAAAAAGATTATATAAGTGATTCAAAACATTTAATATTGATTTATAATTCATCACGTTATTATGAATTAAAAAGTTAATAAATGATTTCAATTGCTTAAATATAAAAGAAATGCTTTATAATTTTAGAAACAAAACTCCATAAAAAAAGCTTCCAAAATAGAAGCTTTTATATTTATTAAAATCAAAACATTACAGTTTAGCAACATGTTTCGTTAACTTAGATTTTAAGTTTGACGCTTTGTTGTCATGTATAATGTTTTTCTTAGCTAGTCTATCAATCATAGAGATTACACTAGATAATTTTGAAGAAGCATCTGATTTATCAGTAGCTAGTCTTAATGCTTTTATTGCATTACGAGTAGTTTTGTGCTGATATCTATTTAACACTCTTTTCTTTTCGTTACTTCTAATTCTTTTTAAAGCTGACTTATGATTTGCCATTTTTTTCCTTTTTTTAATTGTAATAATTGTTATAAACTACTAGTTAAAAAAGAAAAACCTCCCACAACTTTCTTAAAAGTCACTTTGGTTTTAACTAATAAAATAATAACAGAGACACCAATTATTATTTTACAAAACTTATTTACAACTAATTTTGTAGCCCGTAGGGGAATCGAACCCCTCTTACCAGGATGAAAACCTGGCGTCCTAACCGATAGACGAACGGGCCAATATGTCCTTCGTTAATCTGTTTTCAATAAACAAACTAGTAGCCCGTAGGGGAATCGAACCCCTCTTACCAGGATGAAAACCTGGCGTCCTAACCGATAGACGAACGGGCCATTACATTATTTTGTAATGCGAGTGCAAAAATACAACTATTTTTAATTCACACAATAGTAGGGAGTACTTTTTTTAATTATTTTTTAATACGCCTTTGCAAACAACACTCTACCACTAGATTTTGCCCCGGAAAAAACACATTTTCCTTCCTCTTCTACCCTATCTAATGGGATACATCTAATGGTTGCTTTGGTTAAATCTTTGATTTTTTCTTCTGTTTCTGGAGTACCATCCCAATGTGCGGCAATAAAGCCGCCTTTACCCTCTAAAACTTCTTTAAACTCCTCGAAAGTGTTCACCTCCGTAATATGAGCCGTTCTATAATCTATTGCTCTTTGAAATAAATCGTTTTGAATGGTATCTAATAAGTTATTAACATAAGAAACAATTTCTTCATTAGCCACCACTTCTTTGGTAAGTGTATCTCTTCTTGCTACTTCAAATGTTCCGTTTTCTAAATCTTTAGGTCCAACAGCAATTCTTACAGGAACACCTTTTAATTCCCATTCTGCAAATTTAAAACCAGGTTTTTGAGTAGTTCTATTATCGTATTTAACAGAAATATTTAATTTTTTAAATTGAGAAATCAAAACATTTACAACTTCAGATATTTTTTCAAACTCCTCTTCCGTTTTAAAAATTGGAACAATAACTACTTGAATCGGAGCTAAATTTGGAGGTAAAACCAATCCATTATCATCCGAATGCGTCATCACTAAAGCACCCATTAAACGTGTTGATACACCCCAAGAGGTTCCCCAAACATACTCTTGTTTTCCTTCTTGAGTAGCATATTTCACATCAAAAGCTTTGGCAAAATTTTGTCCTAAAAAGTGAGATGTACCCGCTTGCAACGCTTTTCCATCTTGCATTAATGCCTCGATACAATACGTTTCTTCAGCACCTGCAAAACGTTCTGTTTCCGTTTTTAAACCTTTTATCACAGGAATAGCCATAAAATTTTGAGCAAAATCTGCATAAACATGCATCATTTTTTCAGACTCCTCTATAGCTTCTGCTTTGGTAGCATGAGCTGTATGGCCTTCTTGCCACAAAAACTCTGCAGTTCTTAAAAACAAACGCGTTCTCATCTCCCAACGAACCACATTTGCCCATTGATTAATTAGCAAAGGTAAATCTCTATAAGATTGCACCCAACCTTTATAAGTAGACCAAATAATAGCTTCACTTGTAGGACGAACAATTAACTCTTCCTCCAATTTAGCATTAGGATCTACCATTAATTTACCCGGACGTGATTCATCATTTTTTAAACGATAATGTGTCACAATGGCACATTCTTTAGCAAAACCTTCAGCATTTTTTTCTTCAGCCTCAAACATACTTTTTGGAACAAATAAAGGAAAATAGGCATTACTATGTCCTGTTTCTTTAAACATTCTGTCTAATTCTGCTTGCATTTTTTCCCATATTGCATAACCGTAGGGCTTAATTACCATACAACCTCTAACACCCGAGTTCTCTGCTAAATCTGCTTTAACTACAAGTTCGTTATACCATTTGGAATAATCCTCTTCTCTTTTTGTTAAGTTCTTACTCATAATGAATAGTTTGGCATAAAAATTGTTTAACTTATTTTAACTAAATAGTTCGGCAAAACTAACTATTTTTGTATTGTCCAACAATAAAAATGCTATAGATATGAAAACAAATTATTTTTTTACGAAAAAAATCTCCATTTATTCTGTATTTGGACTTTTTGCATTAATTGCTACTTCTTGTGGCTCCTACCAAAATACCTCTTATTATGACAATGATGGTATTTATGGTTCAACAGACAACAAACCTAAACAAACAGAAGAGTCTAAAGCAAATAGCGCTTATTACAAAGAATACTTCAGCTCTTTAAACCAAGAAAGTCAAGAGGTATTTACAGATGTTGAAACGTATTCATCTTACAACGATACCGTTGCAAAGAATGATACTCAAACCAATGTAAACTATGCCAGTTGGGGTTCTAATAATCCTGAAAATATTACCATTAATGTGTATGACAATGGTTGGGGTTGGAATAATTGGGGCTGGAACAACGGATGGGGTTGGAATAATGGTTGGTATGGAAATGGATGGGGTTGGAATAATTGGGGATGGAATAATTGGGGATGGAACAACGGTTGGTATGGAAATGGATGGGGTTGGAACTCATGGTACGGACCTAACTGGGGTTGGGGCTGGAACAATTGGTATGGAAATGGATGGGGTTGGAACAACGGATGGTATGGAAATGGCTGGGGTTGGAATAACGGATGGAATGGCAATAACTACGCCTACTCTAACGGAAGAAGAAATTCAAACTACAACAACAATATGAACACTCCTCTAGGAAACAGAAGAGTTTCTAATTTAGGAAATACAAGAAATACAACTTTTGGAGGAGTTAGACCTACAAATTCATCTGTAAGAAATACAAATACTACAAGAAGTAATTATCAAACAGGTGGCGTAAGACCTTCTAACACCACTGTAAGAAATCCAAATACCACTAGAAATGATTATCAAACAGGGGGTATAAGACCTAGCACAACTAGTCCAACTAGAAATGATAACAACACTGTTAGACCAACTTCAACCCCTGTTAGAACGAACACTAACACTAGAAGTTATGATAGTCCTAGATCTTACTCTCCAAGTCCTAGTAGAGGAGGTGGTGGAAGCTTCGGTGGTGGAGGCGGTGGAGGTAGATCATCTGGCGGAGGTAGAAGATAATCATGAATTAAAAGTATAAAATTTTATGAAAAAGATATTTATAATTGCGATAGCAACTTTAGCTATCGCATCAATTCAAGCGCAGGATATTAATGATGCCTTGCGTTATGGACAAACAGATTTAAACGGAACCGCACGCTTTAGAGCAATGGGCGGTGCTTTTGGAGCTTTGGGTGGTGATTTTTCTTCCCTTAATGTAAACCCAGCTGGTTCTGTGATATTTGCTAACAATCAAGTGGGATTAACCTTAAGCAATTTTAATATTAAAAACAATTCAAATTATTTTGGAAATAAAACCTCAGAAAACAACAACACGTTCGATTTAAATCAGGCTGGTGCCGTTTTTATATTTGAAAATGGAAGTGCCAAAAGCGATTGGAAGAAATTTGCAATAGCTGTAAATTACGAAAATGCTAAAAATTTAGACAACTCAATATTCTCTTCTGGCTCAAATCCAACAAATTCATTAGCAAACTATTTTTTGAGTTATGCAAATGCAAATCAAGCAATAAATCAAGGTGGATTTTATTTAGATAATGTAAAAAATTATTATTATGAAGAATTAGGATATGCTGACCAACAAGCTTACTTAGGAATAACTGGAAATGTTATAAAGCCGATAACTCTTAACGATAACAATGATAGTTATTTATCTAACAATCCAGGAGGAAACTATTATCAAGAAAACATTATTAATTCTTCGGGGTATAGCGGAAAACTATCTTTCAATTTTTCAACAGTTTATAAAGATAAATTGATGATTGGAATTAATTTGAATTCTCATTTTACGGATTATAGACAATCATCAAAATTCTTTGAAAGAAATAGCAATAGCAATATTAGTGGTTTGCAAAATGCTACTTTTTATAATGATTTATATACTTACGGAAGTGGCTTTTCTTTTCAACTTGGAACAATTTATAAAGCTACAAAAGAATTTAGAATTGGAGTTGCATATGAATCACCAACTTGGTATAAATTAAACGATGAACTAACTCAAAACTTATACAGTACTGGTATGAATTTTATTAATTATTATAGTAGTGGTGTAGATAATTATCCTGTAATAACAGGTCAGTCAAGTATTGTTACTGATTCCAATATAACTATGATTTTTCAACCTTACAAACTACAAACTCCAGGAAAATGGACAGGAAGTTTTGCCTACATCTTTGGAAAAAGAGGATTGATTAGTGTTGATTATTCTATGAAAGATTACAGCAAAATGGAATACAGACCTCAGAACGACTATCCTAATGAAAACAGATCAATGAGAAACTTGTTAACAACCTCAAGCGAAGTTAGAGTGGGTACAGAATATAAAA
>JAIFLT010000005.1 GCA_020048955.1 Flavobacterium sp. | reverse complement strand
GACGAACTAAATGCACCATAAAGTAAATTAAACTAATAGGAACGAATAAATAGAACAAAAGCACACCAAAATTAGGCGTTTTTGCATCGCCTGGAAAAAGTTCATAACAAACGCCTGCAATCAAAACGTATATAGTGTAAAAAGCAATTGTAAGGTTTTCTTTTGAAAATTTGTTGAGGTTCATTTTTGGGTTTATGGTTTATTGTTTATTCTTTAGGATTTAGAATTTGGAATTTGGAATTTGTTTTTTGGAATTTTACAATTGTATCTGTCTTTCTATTTGTTGTTCCAAAGAAATGAAAGTTTCTGTCCGGAATTTGGAATTTGTTTTTTGGAATTTTACAATTGTATCTGTCTTTCTATTTGTTGTTCCAAAGAAATGAAAGTTTCTGTCCGAGAAACACCATCTATGGGTTGGATTTTTTTATTCAAAAGTTGCATTAAATGTTCGTTATCTCTACAAATAATTTTGATTAAAATGCTCCAATTTCCTGTGGTGTAATGACATTCTAAAACTTCGGGAATTTTTTTTAATTCTTTTACAGCCTCAGCATTGGAAGCCGCTTTTTCTAAGTAAACTCCAATAAAAGCCATAGTTTTATATCCTAAAACTTTGTTGTTTACAATAAATTTAGAACCCGAAATGACACCAGCATCTTCAAGTTTTTTCAATCGTTGGTGAATGGCAGCTCCTGAGATTCCAATTTTATTGGCGATTTGTAAAATGGGTTTTCGAGCATCCTCCATCAAGAAACGGAGAATTTCTTTATCGATTCCGTCAATTTCAATTTGAAGCTGATTGATTTTCATTGGTTATAATTTTAAAGCAAATGTAAAGATTTTGTTTTAAAAAGAAATAATTTTTATACAGAAACAACTAATTTATCAGGATTATAACCAATATAAGGCATTACAGTTTCTTTAAAAATCACACCAAATTCTTCTAATTCTTTCAAAATAGGTTCGTAAACTTCTTTTCTAATTGGTAATTGAACCCCTGGAGTTTTTATATTTCCGTTTAAGATTTGTAAAGTTGCCATTGCAACAGGTAAACCAACAGTTTTTGCCATGGCAGTATAGGTTTGATCGTCGCCTATGCACACCATTTTGGAGTCCATTTGTTGTTGTTTTCCGTCTAACTCATATCCAAATTTATGGTACATTACAATCATATCTTTGTCGTTGGGTTGTAAAGTCCAACTGTCATTTAAAATGCGTTCTAGAATTTGTGCAGGAGTGGCATTTTTTAGACCCACAATTTTGTTTGGGTTGAATAAATCTAGTTCTAATAATTTGTCCCACATGATGTCATCTTGCTCAATATTTAAAGCCATACGCATTTTAATTTCAACAGAATCCGTTGGATGATAGGGTAAAAAAGAATTGGAAAACTCACGAAAACTCATTATTTCAGAATTTTCCATTACATAAGTGTCATCGGTCATTCCTAGTTGAACAAACATGTTCCAAGCTTTAGAAAACCCAACTCTTCTGATGGTTCCACGATATAAAGTTAGCACATCGTCTAGACCGTAAACGCTTCTGTATTTTAGAGAATCTCTGTTGGCATAACCTTCAAATTTTCCGTAGCCTTCAACTAATAAAAACTCGGTTCTCCTAAATAATTTATTGTATGGGATATATTTATATTTTCCTTCTTGAATGAATTTTGCAGCGCCACCTTGACCTGCTAAAACTACATTTCTCGGCGCCCAAGTAAATTTGTAATTCCATAGATTAGTATCGCTTTCAGGAGCAACCAATCCGCCACAGAAGGATTCAAATAAAATCATTTTGCCACCTTTTTCACGAATCTCATCAATAACTTTCATGGCACTCATGTGGTCAATTCCTGGGTCGAGCCCAATTTCGTTCATGAAGATTAGTCCGTTTTCTTTGGCAGCAGCATCCAAACCTTGCATGGCTTCTGAAACATAAGATGCGGTAACCATGTGTTTTTTAAAAGTAATACAATCTTTAGCAACTTCAATATGCATGTGAGCAGGGAGCATCGAAATTACAATATCAGCTTTTTGAATTTTTGCATGACGTTGTGTTTCATTGTTTATGTCCAATTGAATTGCACTTGCATTAGGATGGTTATTGGTTTTTCTTTGTGCCAATTCTAGAGACAAATCGCCAATAGTAACATGAATATTTTCTGTTTCTGATTTGTTTAAAAGGTATTGGATTAAAGAAGAAGCCGAACGGCCCGCTCCTATGATTAGTATGTTTCTCATGGTTTGTTTGTAATTGGATACAAAACTAAAGAAATTCCAATAAAAAAATTCCAAATACCAACATTTATAATTGGAATTTGGAATTAATATTTTAGAATTGGATAGTTTATTCTATACCTTCAAGGTCTTTTTCTAAATCTTCAAGCTCTTTTTTTGCTTCTTTTTTGGTTTCGATTTTTTGTTGTTCAAATTGTTGGTCTTTTTCTACTTCATCTTTTATTAAATAGGTTTTTACTAAAACAAACAAGGCACAGATATAGGTAACTGTAAACAACCATTTAACAAGTTTACGTTGATTAACATCTGATTTTTTAAAAGTTATAATAATCAAAATCAAGGCAACTCCAATGGGTAAAAGAGCTAAAGTATCTAATGGAAGTATTGAAAAAACAATACTCAAAGTAACAAACACAAATGATAAAATTAATAAAGATTTTCTCATGTTTATGCTGAATTTATTTTAGTTATTAAATTCCAGTTGCTGATGTCAATGCTAATTGTCCGGTTCCAACAGGAATACTAAACTTCATTAATGCTGGTACTTTTTTTGCATCGGCGGTAAGCCAAATTAAATTTTTGTCTTTTCCTTTTAACGCATCAGTTTTTGCACCAATAGATAATTTGTAACATTCTTTTTGTCCAAGATTCCCAGCATTAACAGTTTCTTTTCCCATGTATTTCAATGTAACAGGAATCTCTTTTTCGTCAAAAACAATGGTAAATGATTTAGTTTGTCCCGAATTCATTTTTGAAAAATCTAGGGTTCTTACTTTGTAAAGTAAAGAAATCACATCCTGTGTCGAACCTCCTATAGAAAAGGTTCGGGTTGTTTCAGGTTTGTTTCTTTTTTTTGCAGTACTAGTGACAACGTTTCCTTTGAAAACATATTTTTCTTTTTTTGTGTAACCACCTTCGTCAACACTTCTTTTATATAAACTTGGTTTTAAAGTGGTCGGGTTTACGTAAGCTTCGTAAATATCTCTTATTTTGAAAAATTTATCCCATTTGCTAAACGTTGCTAATTCGCAGTTCAAATGTAAATAGGTGTTTTTTGAAGTACTCTGAGTTTCTGTAGACATGGTTACTTGAGCCAATTGTGTCATTAATCCACTCATGTTATAGGAACCCGCATAGACTAATTTTTCACCTGACGGAATTACAACTTTGTTGTCTGCATTAAAGGAACAGAAAATCAATAGGGTAGCGATAATAAAAATTGTTTTTTTCATTTCTTAAAATTATTGATGCAAAGATAAAATTTTATAATTGTTAAAATCAAAAGGAAAACATAAAAATCCTTGAGCATTTCATATATAACTGATATTTTTGTTTAAAATTACATACAATAATAATTATGGAAAAGAAAATATTTGGTGCGGCAACTTTTTTTGGAATGACAGCTATTATTCTTGGAGCTTTTGGTGCTCATGCTTTAAAGAAAGTTCTTTCAGTTGAGCAATTGGTAACGTTTGAAACTGGAGTAAAATATCAAATGTATCACGCTTTGTTTTTACTTTTTTTAGGATTAAATAATCATTTGAATAATAAAATTAAGAAAACAATAGTAGTGTTGACTATTTTTGGAATTATTTTCTTCTCAGGCTCTATTTATTTATTAGCCACAGATAGTTTAAACGACTTCAATTTTAAAATAATTGGTTTTATAACTCCTATTGGTGGAGTACTATTAACAGTGTCTTGGGCTATCTTAATGATACATTTTTTAAAGAAAAAAGCATAATTTTTTAATAAACTACAACGTTGTAATAATTAATTTTTACCTTTGCGGTCAATTTATTAATTGCAACACAATACAATTTTATGGAGAATACTGCTCAATTTACGAAATCGATTTCGTTGGAACAATATGGAATCAAAAATGTTCAAGAAATTATATACAATCCATCTTTTGAATTTTTATATAATGAAGAGTTAAGTTCAAGTTTACAGGGTTACGAAAAAGGTCAATTGACTGAACTTGGTGCTGTAAATGTAATGACCGGTGAATTCACGGGTCGTTCGCCTAAAGATAAATACATCGTAAAAGACGCTACTACAGAAAATACAATTTGGTGGAATTCTGAAAAAGCGGTAAATGATAACAAACCCATTTCTCAAACCACTTGGAATGCTCTTAAAGAAACCACTGTAAATCAACTTTCAGGAAAAAGATTGTTTGTTGTAGATGCTTTTTGTGGCGCTAATGAAAATACAAGATTAAAAGTTCGTTTCATTATGGAAGTAGCTTGGCAAGCTCATTTTGTAAAAAACATGTTCATTCGTCCAACAGATGCTGAACTTGAAAATTTTGGTGAGCCTGATTTTATTGTAATGAATGGTTCAAAAACAAGTTTTAAAGATTATGCAGCACACGGATTAAATTCGGAAGTTTATGTGGCTTTCAATTTAACTGAGAAAATGCAATTAATTGGTGGAACTTGGTATGGTGGTGAGATGAAAAAAGGGTTGTTCTCCATGATGAACTACTACTTGCCTTTACAAGGAATTGCCTCAATGCATTGTTCAGCAAATAAAGGAAAAGATGGCGATGTAGCCGTTTTCTTCGGATTGTCTGGAACTGGAAAAACAACTTTATCTACCGATCCAAAACGTGAATTAATTGGTGATGACGAACATGGTTGGGATAACGATGGGGTTTTCAATTTTGAAGGTGGATGCTATGCAAAAACTATTGATTTAAGTGCAGAAAATGAGCCTGATATTTTTGGAGCTATCAAAAAAGATGCTTTGTTAGAAAATGTAACCGTTGATGCCAACGGAAAAATCGATTTTAAAGATGGTTCTGTTACACAAAATACACGTGTTTCTTATCCAATTAATCACATTCATAATATTGTAAAACCAGTTTCTAAAGCAGGTCATGCCACTAAAGTGATTTTCTTAACAGCAGATGCTTTTGGTGTGATGCCACCTGTTTCTAAGCTAACCCCAGAACAAACTAAATATTATTTCTTATCGGGTTTCACGGCTAAGTTAGCTGGAACGGAGAGAGGAGTTACACAACCAGAACCAACTTTCTCAGCTTGTTTTGGAAAAGCATTTTTATCATTGCACCCCACTAAATATGGTGAAGAGTTAGTGAAAAAAATGGAGCAGCACAACGCAACTGCTTACATGGTTAATACCGGTTGGAATGGCACCGGAAAACGTATTTCTATAAAAAAAAAATGGAGCAGCACAACGCAACTGCTTACATGGTTAATACCGGTTGGAATGGCACCGGAAAACGTATTTCTATAAAAGATACTCGTGCCATCATTGATGCTATTCTTGACGGTTCAATTGAAAAAGCGGAAACAAAGATAATTCCAACATTTAATTTTGAGGTTCCTACTTCTTTGCATGATGTAAATTCAGCTATTTTAGACCCTAGAGCTACTTATGCAGATGTTGCCGAATGGGAAACCAAAGCAACCGATTTAGCTTCTAGATTTATTAAAAACTTCGTTCAATATACCGATAATGCCGAAGGACAGAATTTAGTTAATGCTGGACCACAATTATAAAACAACAAACAAACTATTACCTAAACAAAGAAAAGAGGCTGTCCGAAAAGTAAAGACAGCCTCTTTTTTAATATCTATA
>JAIFLT010000092.1:17262-38129 GCA_020048955.1 Flavobacterium sp. | reverse complement strand
AGACCTCAGAACGACTATCCTAATGAAAACAGATCAATGAGAAACTTGTTAACAACCTCAAGCGAAGTTAGAGTGGGTACAGAATATAAAATCAAAAAACTAAGTTTAAGAGGTGGTTACCGTTGGGAACAAAGTCCGTACAAAAATGGTAATGCAATTGGAGATTTAACTGGTTACTCTGGTGGATTAGGATACAATTTTGGTTCAACCAAAGTCGATTTGGCTTATGCTCACGCTAAAAGAAATTACAATTTACAATTCTTTTCACAAGGACTTGTTGATCCTGCAAGGATAGAAAATATAACAGATAATGTGACGCTTACCGTAGTATTTGAATTGTAATATACTCAAAAACAACACTATAAACCATTCGTCTTTCGGATGGTTTTTTTGTGTAATAAGGCTACATGGAAATTTATAGTTTGTGAAACAACTTCAAATTAATTATTGTAATTTTGCACTCCAATTAAAAAAGGTATGAGAACCAAATCGTTAAAGAAAAATAAAATCAATGTCATCACACTTGGATGTTCAAAAAACACTTACGATAGTGAGGTTTTGATGGGACAATTGAAAGCCAGTGGCAAAGATGTTGTGCATGAACAAGAAGGAAATATTGTGGTCATCAACACTTGTGGATTTATTGATAATGCTAAGGCAGAATCTGTAAATACTATTTTAGAATATGCCGATAAAAAAGAACGTGGCATTGTAGATAAAGTATTTGTTACCGGATGTTTATCGGAACGCTACCGACCTGATTTGGAGAAAGAAATTCCGAATATAGACCAATATTTTGGTACCACAGAATTACCTCTTTTATTGAAAGCACTTGGTGCCGATTACAAACACGAATTACTTGGAGAACGACTTACAACCACACCAAAAAACTATGCTTATTTAAAAATTGCCGAAGGTTGTGATAGACCCTGTAGTTTTTGTGCCATTCCAATTATGCGAGGCAAACACGTTTCTCAATCTATTGAAAAATTGGTTAAAGAGGCAGAAGGTTTAGCTAAAAATGGTGTAAAAGAATTAATTCTTATTGCTCAAGATTTAACCTATTATGGTTTGGATTTGTACAAAAAACGTAACCTTGCCGAATTACTTGAAAACCTAGTGAAAGTAGAAGGAATTGAATGGATTAGATTGCATTATGCTTTTCCTACTGGTTTTCCTATGGATGTTTTGGAATTGATGAAACGCGAACCAAAAATCTGTAATTATATCGATATTCCGTTGCAACATATTTCTGATAAGATTTTAAAATCTATGAAACGTGGTACAACAAAAGAAAAGACCACTAAATTATTAAATGAGTTTCGCGAAGCCGTTCCTGGCATGACCATTAGAACTACTTTAATTGTGGGTTATCCTGGCGAAACTCAAGAAGATTTTGAAATTATGAGAGATTGGGTTCAAGAAATGAAATTTGAACGCTTGGGTTGTTTTACCTACTCTCACGAAGAAAATACTGGCGCGTTTGTTCTCGAAGATGATGTTCCTGAAGAGGTTAAAAAAGCTCGTGCTCAAGAAATAATGGATTTACAATCGCAAATTTCATGGGATTTGAATCAAGAAAAAGTGGGTCAAACATTTAAATGCATTATCGACAGAAAAGAAGGCGAACATTTTGTGGGTAGAACCGAATTTGATAGTCCAGATGTTGACAATGAAGTGCTGATTGATGCTGCCAAATTCTATGTAAAAACAGGTGAATTTGTAAATGTTAAAATCATTGAAGCTACAGAATATGATTTATATGGCGAACCCGTATAATTTGAAAAATTTTGCTAAATTTGAACTTCTAAACCATTTGAAAATGAAAACATTAAAATCTATTTTTACATCAAGTTTTGTATTAGGTTCTTTAACATTAGCTTCCGCTCAATTTGGCGGAAATGGAATGAATAATGGTATGGGAATGGGTACAAGAAACCAACAAAGTATTCAAAATACCAATAATTTTGGACGCAATGAAAAAAGTCCTGAGGAAATAGAAAAAGAAAGAGCCGAAAACATTGATAAATCTGTAGAGGCTTTAAAAACAGAGTTAAAATTAGATGAACTTCAAATTATTGTCATCCGTAAAGAAATAGAAACAAGTACAAAAAAGATTTTTGCTGTTATAAAAAACGAAGAACTATCTCAAGAAGACAAAGCCAAAGAAATTGAGGCTATTTCCGAAAAAACCGATACTACAATAAATACCTTTTTAAATGCTGAGCAAAAAGAAAAGTACAAAAAATTCATCGAAAACCGAAGAGAAAAATTAGATAAACTAAAAGACAAACGATTGCGATAAAAAACTCAAATCAGATAATAAAAAACTCCTAAACTAGACTGTTTAGGAGTTTTTTGCGTTATTAACCAACCTTATAATCAATATATGAATTATGCTTTTGTTACAACATTACCTTTAAAAGTTAACACTTTCGGATTAACATCGGCACTTGTTGTAACGGTAACCGTTTTGGTAAAAGCACCAACAGCCGCAGCATTATAAGTTGCTTTTACATATCCTGTTTTTCCTGGTGCTATAGACTCTTTTGTATAATCGGCAGCGGTACAACCACATGCAGGTTTTACATTTGTAATAATTACTGCTTTAGTACTTGTGTTTTTAAATTGAAATTCAATCAATTTTGGTGTTCCTTGAGGAATTTGTCCTACATCTATTGTTTCGCTTTTCCATACAACAGAACCTGATTCAGTAGTTTTAACTGGAGTAATTTCTTCTTTAGAAATTACAGTAAATGACATTAATCCTAATGCTAAAGCTAGCAACGAAAATTTTAATATTCTCATATTTTTATTTGTTTAAATTTGTTTTGTTTTAAAGTTCGTCATATATACTTCTGTTAATCGATTTCAAATGTTTGTTAATGACTTGTTAACTGAAAAAAGTTGGTGCTTTTTTTTAGTAATATTACCTTTTGAAACATATCAATATTGAAAACCAACAAACTCAACATAATAATTGTTCTCGGATTAGTTGCCACAATAGGAATATTGATAGCACAACTACTTTGGACCAAAGAAGCCTTTAATTTAGAAGAAAAAAAATTCTCGCAACGAACGCACATAGCGCTTTTAGAAGTTGTAAAAAAACTTTACCAAGGCACTAATAGCGAACTTCCTATACAAAACCCAATTAAGAAAATCGCTAACGATTATTATATTGTTAATGTAGAAAACGATTTTCAACCCGAAATATTAGAACATTATCTAAAATCAGAATTTACTAAATTCAATATCAATACCGATTTTGAATATGCTATGTACAATTGCCAAAGTGACGAAATGGTATATGGCAATTACGTATCTTTAGGAGATAAAAAAACTATTGAAAAATCGGTATATTTTCCTAAGCATGAAAACTTAGTATATTATTTTGCTGTTCGTTTTCCAGATGAAACCAGTTATTTATTAAGCTCTTTGCGTTTTTGGTTTGTACTTTCCTTAGCATTAATAATCATATTATTAGTTTACGTTTATTCCATTTACACCATCATCCAACAAAAAAAATACTCTGAATTGCAACGCGATTTCATCAACAACATGACGCACGAATTTAAGACGCCTTTATCCTCTATCCTACTCGCTTCAACCTATTTAAACAAACATGAAGTCATTTTAAATGATAGTAAACTCGAAAAATACACCGAGATTATTATCAATCAAAGTAAAAAATTAAACAGTCATATTGAGCAAATTTTGAACATTGCCAAGTCGGACAATGCTCCTATGACTATGAATAAAAAAGAAATTCTGCTGTTACCTATAATAAAAGATGTTATTGAAAATATGCAGTTGAAACATCCTAATTTATTAGTAAAAATTAATGCAAACGAAACAATTCTAATCAAAGCAGACGAATTTCATTTTACTAACATTATTTATAATCTTTTAGATAATTCTATAAAATATTGCGATGAAAACCCAACAATTTCAATAGATGTTTCAGAAGATAAAAACAAAACAAAATTAGATTTTTCAGATAATGGCATTGGTGTTTCTAATAAAAATTTAAGTTTTATCTTTGATAAATTTTACAGAATTCCGAGTACAAAAAGTAATGAGGTTAATGGTTTCGGACTTGGTTTGTACTACGTAAAGAAAATTTGCATCCAACACCATTGGAAAATTTATGCCAAAAATAATAATGATAAAGGAATTACAATTTCGATAGAACTACCAAAATAACTAAGTAAATAATTCAGCATTTTTGAGATGCTGAAATAAATTTAGCATAAAATGACAAAATATAAAATTCTTTACACCGAAGATGATGAAACGCTTGCTTTTCTTACCAAAGATAATTTAGAAATGCACTACGATGTAACCCATTGCACCGACGGCGAAATGGGCCTAATAGCTTTTAAAAGTGACACTTTTGATATTTGTATTTTAGATATTATGATGCCCAAAATGGATGGTTTTGAGCTGGCTGAAAAAATCCGTCAGTTGAATGTAGATGTGCCAATCATCTTTTTGTCGGCTAAAACCTTAAAAGAAGACCGAATTAAAGGATTACGCCTTGGTGCAGACGACTATCTAGTAAAACCCTTTAGCATTGAAGAATTGTTGCTTAAAATAGAAGTTTTTTTAAAGCGTTCTCAAAAAAATACGATAACAGAAAACGTGATTTATACCGTAGGAAAATACCAATTCGATCATAAAAACTATTTGGTATATACCGATACCGAAAAAATTAGTTTAACACAGCGAGAAGCCGAACTGTTGAAACTGTTTCTAGACAACAAAAACGTGGTGATGAAACGAGAAGAAATTCTTAAATCACTTTGGGGCAACGACGATTATTTTATGGGAAGAAGTTTGGATGTATTTATCTCCAGATTGCGTAAAATTCTGTCCGATGAAAAAGGAATTTCTATTGAAAACCTTCACGGAATTGGATTCAAATTCAACATGCAATAAATTTATTCCTGCAACATTCTGTTGATTTGTACAAAACTTCTTGAATAGTAACCTTCTTTCGTTGATGAAATTATTACTCCTGCGCTGGTTGAGGAGTGAATGAACTTTATCTCGTCTTCCAAAACTTCTGTAATCATACCCACGTGACTTATTCTAGAACCACCAAAAGTGGCAAAAAAAATCAAATCGCCTTTTTGAGCTTGCGATTTATTTACTCTTTCACCTATCAAAGCCATTTCGTGAGACGATCGTGGCAAAGTTATATCAATGTTTTTGAAAGTATGAAACATTAATCCAGAACAATCAAAACCTGCGCTTGAAGAGCCACCTCTCCTGTAGCGTGTTCCTAAATGTTCTGAAGCTTTTTCAATTAAAAACTCGGCTTTGGATAAGTTGACAGCCGATAAAGGTTTGGCTGTTTCAATCTCCTTTTGCATTTCCACAACCTCCGTTTTATTAACAGCTGTTTCTCCCGTTCCTTTTCTAATGATTAATAACTGATCTACTTTTAATCCATTAGTAACGCTTGGATTTAACTTAGTCAATTCTTCTATGGAAACTCCGGTTTGCTTTGAAATTCCGTACAATGTTTCTTTAGGCAACACTTTGTGAACTACATCTAGACTAGAAACTAGATACTCAACTTTTGTTTCAATGACAGTTTCATTCATTATATTCTGCTCTTGAACTACTTTTTCTGGAACCGTAGCTTCTTCCATATTAGGCAATTGTAGTTTCATTCCAGTTTTTAAATTTCTGGTTTTTAATGCCGGATTTAAGTCGCACAACGTTTCCATTGAAACTCCATATTTTTTAGAAATACTGTACAAGGTTTCTTTAGGTTGTACTAGATGTAAAGCCTTAGTTCCACTTTCAACTTGTTTAATCTGATTTTTTTTCAGATTCTCTTCACTTTCACTATATTTAGCTACTTTTTTAGCATCAATCGTTTCTTTCTTTGTTGGCTTTTCTTTTTCTTTAAACTTCTTATTCGGAATTTTAACCTCGGTTTTCAAACCCAAAACCGCGCCTTTCAATTTCGGATTCAAGACAAAGATTTCCGATTGAGTAACGTCGTATTTTTTTGCAATAGAATAAATTGACTCTCCTGATTTTACCTTGTGTTTAATAACTTTTTGAGCTAACGTATTGGCAGATAAAAATAAAAAGAAAAGTATAAAAAGTTTGAAAAATTTCATGAGTTAACTATAATTCTCAGCACCAAAAAGTGCCATTAAAAGTTTTGCAATTTACAAATAAATGCGCATTTGGTCTATTTTTTTTGACTTAAATTTAAAAAACAACCTATTTTGAATTAAAGAATTAAGTACTGGATCGTCCTAAAATAGGTTGACTAAAAATTAGACTGGTCGGTAAATTATCATATAAAATGCTGGGAAATGTCTCCTGACTTTACTCATTTTTTTATATTTGATAATTCAAACTTAAAACAAAACGTTAGCGATAAGTTAATACCGATTAGCAATATACAAGAGTCCAATAAATTCTATTCAATTTAGTTTCTATGGGCAGTAACCATTATAAAATTTTAAAATAGATTAGACCATTTTAAAATTACAATTGGTGTAACTTCTGTTACTATTCAGATTGAAAATGCATCGCCATCTAGAGCAATATGGCTTATAGTGAAGATTAGTGGCAAATAATATATGATGCAATTTGTTTTTGAAGAATTTGAGCAGTAAAAAAGGCTAAAAGTTAACAACAAAAAATTGTAAAATCAATTATGTATTGTTTTGCCTGTTCGCTACGCTCGGGTTAATATAGACCAATAAAATTGGACAATTTTCATACTATCTCGAATTTTCGTGACAAGTAATCGGCATTATACCATAAACTTTTGGACTATTATATAAATAGTATTGGTATAAGTACCAGAAACGCAGAATGTTCACCCAATCATCCGTATTTGATTATATCTAGCCACTATATTGCACGAAACAACAAGGTGCTTTTTAAACGTGACCTCAGTAAAACAACGATTGCTAAAAATAATAACCCAATTCCTCAAAGAGTTTAAATAAAACCTACACAAATCTCTCTTGATTTTGTGCATTTTTTTTATTCAACAAAGCCCAATCGCAGCAAGCTTATTTACTAAGATTTGAATAATATCGCTCCTCTATTCTTTTAATATCTTTGATAGAATTTCTAGCCCAATCCAATCGTTTCTCTAGAATTTCATCTTCGGTAAATTGCCAATTGATATTCGATTGACGCAATCTATTGGTAATGTCTTGAATGATAATCGCTGCCGAAACTGAAATATTCAAACTCTCTGTAAAACCAACCATCGGTATTTTAATATAACCATCGGCTTGTTCAATAACTTCTGGCGAAAGTCCGTCACGTTCCGTTCCAAAGAAAATTGCGCTTCGTTTTGTTATGTCAAATTCATGAATCAAACACGAATCGTTGTGAGGCGTTGTGGCAATAATTTGATATCCTTTTTCACGCATGGCATCGATACAGCTTTGCACCGAGTTAAATCGGTTTACATCAACCCATTTTTGTGCGCCCATGGCAATTTCGGCATCGATTCGTTTACCAAATTTTTCTTCAATAACGTTCAATTGTTGAATACCAAAAACCTCGCAACTGCGCATCACCGCACTAGTATTGTGCAACTGAAAAACGTCTTCTATAGCAATCGTAAAATGATTGGTTCGATTTTTAAGAACTTCTAGGAATCGCTCTTTGCGGTTATCGGTCAAAAAATCTTCCAAATAGGATAAGTATTCTAAATCGATCATATTCAATAATGTTT
Source organism: Flavobacterium sp. (assembly GCA_020048955.1). Taxonomy (GTDB): domain Bacteria; phylum Bacteroidota; class Bacteroidia; order Flavobacteriales; family Flavobacteriaceae; genus Flavobacterium. The sequence continues at coordinate 30,400 of JAIFLT010000092.1, read as the reverse complement.
TGACAAAAATAGTAAAACAAGATATATTTGAAACTTTTACTTTTATATCTTTGATGAAGTTACTGATTTATAATTTCGAAGAAGTAGAAATCTAACTAGAAACATATAATATGCGATTTCACCTTAGTCGAAATGAAACTAATAGGTAAGTCAAATGAAAAACATGAAAAAATTAGTAGTATTAACAGGTGCAGGAATTTCTGCCGAAAGTGGCATCAAAACCTTTCGTGATGCCGATGGTTTATGGGAGGGTCACGATGTGATGGAAGTCGCCTCGCCCGAAGGCTGGCGCAATAATCAAGAATTGGTTTTAGATTTTTACAATCAAAGACGAAAACAGCTTCATCAAGTGCAACCCAATTTTGGACACCAAACTTTAGCCGAATTAGAAAAAGATTTTGAAGTTCATGTCATTACTCAAAATGTAGATAATTTGCATGAACAAGCCGGAAGCACTAAGGTTTTACATCTGCATGGCGAACTTTTAAAAGTGCGAAGCGAGAAAGACAGTAACTACATTTTAGATTGGTCACACGATTTAAAAACGGGTGATTTAGATAAAAACGGACATCAACTACGACCACATATTGTTTGGTTTGGCGAAGATGTTCCAGCGCTCGAAGAAGCTCTGCAAATTGTTCAGTCTGCAGATATCATTGCCGTTATTGGAACTTCATTACAAGTTTATCCTGCAGCTGGATTGATTCATTATGGAAAACCAAATACGCCAATTTATTATATTGATCCAAAACCCGCAACGATATATGAATTAGATAATCCTTTAGAAGTAATCTCTATGAATGCTACCGAAGGTGTTCCGTTTTTGAGAGAAAAATTGTTGCGAAGAAAATAAAAAATGGAAATAGAAAATAGATTCTATGGATAGTCTATTTTCTTTGTTCTATTTTCTATATTCTAAAATCGTTTAACTATTTTTGCACCTTCAAATTAATCAGATTCTGAATCGTTCCCGAAGTTTCGGGACAGAATAAACACACAACACAATGCAACTAACAGAATTAAACGCTATTTCACCAATTGACGGACGATATAGAAGTAAGACCGTTTCTTTATCTCCTTTTTTTTCGGAAGAAGCACTTATAAAATACCGAGTTTTAATTGAAGTGGAATACTTTATTGCTTTATGTGAAGCCGATTTGCCTCAACTTTCAGGGATAAACAAATCCGTTTTTGATGAGTTACGTAAAATTTATACCAACTTTTCAACAGAAGAAGCACTTTGGATAAAAGAAACCGAAAAAACAACTAATCACGATGTAAAAGCCGTTGAATACTTTATAAAAAGTAAATTTGATGGTTTAGGATTAGAAAAATACAAAGAATTCATTCACTTTGGGTTAACATCTCAAGACATCAACAATACAGCCATTCCTTTATCTACTAAAGAAGCTTTTGAAAAAGTGTATTTGCCAAGTTTGATTGCTGTAATTGCAAAGTTAAAAGAATTAAGTGTTGAATGGAAGGACATTCCGATGCTAGCTAGAACTCATGGTCAGCCAGCATCGCCAACAAGATTAGGAAAAGAAATTTTGGTTTTTGTAGAACGATTAGAAGAGCAAATGCGATTGTTATTTAATGTTCCATTTGCAGCAAAATTTGGTGGTGCTACAGGTAATTACAACGCCCATCATGTGGCTTATCCAACTACCGATTGGAAAAAATTTGGAACCGATTTCGTGGAATCTACTTTAGGATTACAACATTCATTTCCAACCACACAAATAGAACATTACGATCATTTTGCTGCATTTTTCGATGCTTTAAAACGAATTAATACTATTCTAATTGATTTAGATAGAGATATTTGGACGTATGTTTCAATGGATTATTTTAAACAAAAAATCAAAGCAGGAGAAATTGGATCTTCAGCAATGCCACATAAAGTAAATCCTATTGATTTTGAAAATTCAGAAGGAAATTTAGGAATTGCAAACGCTATTTTCGAACATCTTTCGGCAAAATTACCCATTTCAAGATTACAACGCGATTTAACTGATAGTACGGTTTTAAGAAACATTGGAGTTCCAATGGGACATACTTTAATTGCATTTGAGGCAACTTTGAAAGGGTTGAATAAATTGGTTTTAAACGAAGTTAAATTTGAAGAAGATTTGGAGAAAAACTGGGCTGTTGTAGCAGAAGCTATTCAAACTATTTTACGTCGTGAAGGGTATCCAAATCCTTATGAAGCTCTGAAAGACTTAACTCGAACAAACACTATTATCAATAAAGAAGCTATTCATAATTTTATACAAACGCTAAATGTTTCTGATGAAATAAAATCGGAATTGATGCAGATTAGTCCTAGTAATTATTTGGGAATTTAAAATTTTATTAAACTTGTTTATATTTAAGATACTAAATGTATATTTGTGTGCTTATTTAATCTTATGGAAAATAATCTTTATTTAAAAGAAGTTTCGCTTTCTGGCTATAAATCTATTATAGATGTTAATATCGAATTTCAAAGAGGTATTAACATTATTATTGGTAAAAATGCTGCTGGGAAAACTAATTTTTTAAAATTTTTCAACAAAGTACTATCTTTAAAATATGATGAATTAAATAATTTTGAATCTAATTTAATTTTTAAAAATGGTAAAGAAATTTCAATTACTGCTGATGGTGTAATCAATACAGATGATTTATTTAAAACCAAAAAATTAAATCCAACAGTAAAAACTAAACTTTCAATAAATAAAAAAAGTAAAAAAGATAATAATGCATTATCAATTGAACATCAATTATTAAGCAATAATATTGTCTTTAATAATACTTTTTTATGCCATGGGATACCTAAAGATTATTTAATCGTAGATGCTCCTTTTACATTTAAATTTGACAACAAAAATAAAATTTCAAATGAAGTTTTTAATATAATAAGAAATAATACAACACCATATTTTGTTAGATTATTACTTCTTGATTTTTTTGTTTCTTTTAATTCTAAAAATAATAAGAGTTTAAATGTAGAAGAAATATTATCTCTTTTTGGAAATTCATCAAAAAAAATCGAATCGTTAAAAAAAGTATTTTTTAAGTTTTCTCCAATAGAAGATTTAAGATTTAGTGAAAATTTTAATATCTTTTTAGAAGATGATAGTTTTACAATAAATAATATTTTTTTAGAATTCAAAATTGATGGAAATTGGCATCCTTTTTCAAATTTATCAGATGGGACTAAAAGAATATTTTACATCATATCCGAAGTTTATGACAATGAAGTCTACTCAAAGTTAACTCCAACAAGTTTAGGCTTTTATTTAGAACGATCTTTAGTAAGCAAAATTATTCTCATTGAAGAACCAGAATTAGGATTACATCCTCATCAATTTCATAAACTAATGTTATTTTTAAAAGAAGAAAGTATTAATAAACAAATAATTATAACTACTCATTCTCCTCAAGCATTAGATATTTTAGAGAAAAATGAATTAGAAAGAATTGTAATTGCTTATTCAACTGATTCCAAAGATGGTACTAAATTGAGACACTTAACAAATGAAGAATTAATTAAGGCAAAAGATTATATTAATGACTATTTTTTAAGTGATTATTGGTTGTATTCAAATTTAGAAAAATAGAATTATGAAAATTGGATTAGTTGGAGAAGCACCAAATGACACTCAATCAATAAAAAATTTGCTTGAAAAAAAATATTCTAAAGAAAAATTTAACTTCTTTTTTATGTTAAATAACATTAACGGATCAATGTTAGATAATGATAAAATAACTGGTTTATTAAGAAAAGAATTTGAATTTGAAAAACCTGATTTAGTTATTTTAATTAGAGATTTGGACTCTTTATATAATGATTTCGATAAAAGAGTTGAAAGACAAAAGTTTTTTTCAAAATCAAATTCAGTTATTAATAAAAGAGGTATTCGATTATTACATATATTTGAAATTGAAGCTTTAATTTTATCAGATATTAAAACATTCAACAATATTTACAACACTAATATTGAACCTATTGAAAATGTATCACTAATTAAAGAACCTAAGGAATTTTTAAAAAAATATACAAAGAAATATACTGAATCAGACAATCCCGATATTTTTAAAATATTAGACTTTGAAGAAACATTAAGTTGCCAATATTTTAAAAATTTTATTAAAAAATTTGACCGTTTGATTGCGTCATCTTCAATATAAAAGAAGGCATAAATTTGAAATTTATGCCTTCTTTGTTTATTTTGAAATCTTATTACCTCGAATAATTAGGTGCTTCCTTAGTAATTGTAACATTATGCGGATGACTTTCGCCAATGCCGCTGGTTGTTATTCTAACAAAACGTCCCGTTTCTTGTAATGTAGGAATATCTTTCGCACCACAATAACCCATTCCGGCTCTTAAACCTCCAACAAATTGTTGCATACTTTCGTTTAATTCACCTTTATAGGGAACACGACCAACGATTCCTTCTGGAACTAATTTTTTAATATCGTCTTCCACATCTTGGAAATATCTATCCTTTGAACCTTCTTGCATGGCTTCAACAGAACCCATTCCACGGTAGGATTTGAATTTTCTTCCTTCAAAAATAATAGTTTCACCTGGTGATTCTTTTGTTCCGGCTAAAAGTGAACCAAGCATTACACAATCAGCTCCAGCAGCAATCGCTTTTGGAATATCTCCTGTATATCGAATTCCACCATCTGCAATAACTGGAACTCCAGTACCTCTCAAAGCTGCAGCAACTTCTAAAACGGCTGAAAATTGAGGAAATCCAACTCCAGCAACTACTCTTGTAGTACAAATAGAACCAGGACCAATGCCAACTTTTACGCCATCTGCACCACTTTTTACTAAATACAAAGCGGCTTCGGCAGTAGCAATATTTCCAACAATTACATCAAGATTTGGAAATTTAGCTTTTACTAATTTCAATACATCAACCACGCCTTTTGTGTGTCCGTGAGCCGTATCAATAATTACGGCATCAACTCCTGCGTTTACTAAAGCGGTTGCTCTTTCAACAGCATCGGCAGTAACTCCAAGTGCAGCAGCAACTCGCAATCGACCAAATTTATCTTTATTAGCAACTGGTTTTTGAGCCAATTTAGTGATATCTCTAAAGGTAATTAATCCAATTAATTTATAGTTTTTATCAACTACTGGTAGTTTTTCAATCTTGTTTTGTTGCAAAATTCCTTCGGCTTCTTGCAAAGTAGTTCCTTCGGCAGCGGTAACAAGATGTTCCGAAGTCATAACCTCTAGAATGGAACGCGAATTGATTTTCTCAAAACGCAAATCTCTATTGGTTACAATTCCTTTTAAAGTTCCGTTTTCATCAACTACTGGAATCCCACCAATTCCGTGTTCTTTCATTAACATTTTGGCATCGCCAACCGTTGAATGTAAAGGCAAAGTCACAGGATCGATGATCATTCCGGCTTCGGCACGTTTTACTTTTCTAACTTTTGCAGCTTGTTGCTCTATGGTCATATTTTTGTGCAAAACACCAATTCCACCTTCTTGAGCCATAGCAATAGCCATAGAACTTTCGGTAACGGTATCCATAGCAGCCGAAACAATAGGAACATTTAACGAAATATTTCTAGAAATTTTAGATTGAATATTGACTTCGCGCGGTAAAACTTCAGAATAATTTGGTATGAGCAATACATCGTCATAGGTTAAACCTTCTCCAACGATTTTAGTAGTGTGTGCTTTCATATTGCAATTTGTAGTTAATGCTGAACTTGGTTCAGTGTTGTAGTTAAATTGCGTGCAAATATAGATAAAAGTTGGAAGTTAGAAGGTGGAAGTTAGAAGTTTTTTTTAAAAAATGAAATTTGAATTATTAAAAAACAGTGTAGATTCAATAAAAATATGTAAATTAGTAATACTTCTTAATTACTTTATATGATTAATGCAAAAACAACTATTTCAGGACTTACAAATGAAAAAGTAATTTCCTCGAGACAAAAAAACGGTTTAAACTCTTTAGAACATCAACAGAAAAACCATTTTCTTATGTCATTATTTGAGATGGTTAAAGAACCCATGTTTTTATTATTAGTGGTGGCTGCTAGTATTTACTACATTTCTGGCGATTATGGTGATGGAATTTTTATGACGGCTGCTATATTTTTAGTGGCTGCAATTTCACTTTTTCAAGAGGCACGAAGTAGAAATGCTATTGAAACTTTAAAAAAACTCTCACAACCAAAAAGTAAAGTCGTAAGAAATAATGAATTAATTGAAATTTCTAGTGACGAAATTGTACTTGGCGATTTCATTCAAGTAGAAGAAGGAACGTTTATTCCTGCCGATGCTATTATTATTCAATCCAATGATTTTTCGGTTAATGAAGCTATTTTAACAGGCGAATCGTTATCGGTTTTTAAAAGTGAAAAATCACAGGATAATAAAGTGTTTCAAGGAACAACTGTTGCCACTGGTTTAGCCATTTGTGAAGTTGTAGCTATTGGTAATCAAACTAGTTTAGGAAAAATAGGTAAAAGCATTGCAACTATCGTAGAAGAAAAAACACCTTTACAAATACAAATCAACAATTTTGTAACCAAAATGTCGATAATTGGATTAGTAATTTTTATGATTGTTTGGGCTATTAATTATTATCAATCAAAAGTTGTTTTAGATAGTTTATTGAAAGCATTAACCATTGCCATGAGTGTTATTCCAGAAGAAATTCCGGTAGCGTTTGCCTCATTTATGGCACTTGGAGCGTGGCGATTAATGAAAATGGGAATCATTACTAAACAAACCAAAACCGTTGAAACGTTGGGAAGTGCTACTGTAATTTGTACAGACAAAACAGGAACTATCACCGAAAATAAAATGAGTTTGGCTCAATTGTATGTATTTAAATTGGATACTATTGTTGACACTAATGAAAAACTAAATGCAGAAGCTCAAGAAGTTTTGAGTGAAGCCATGTGGTCTAGCGAACCCATTCCGTTTGATGCTATGGAGATTGCCATTCATGAGGCTTACGCTAAATTAGAATCGGTTGATGAACGACCAAATTATAAACTAGTTCACGAATATCCTTTAGACGGAAAACCTCCTATGATGACGCATATTTTTGAAGATTCCAATGGTAAAAAAATCATCGCTGCCAAAGGTGCGCCCGAAGCAATTATGGAAGTGAGTCATTTATCAAATTCAGAAAAACAACAGATTTTGTTAGCTATGGAAAAAATGGCTAATGAAGGTTATCGTATTTTAGGTGTTGGAATAACCAATTTTTCAGGAACAGATTATCCAAAAATACAGCAAGAATTTAAGTTTACTTTTAAAGGTTTGGTTGCTTTTTATGATCCGCCAAAAGCTAATATTCAAGAAGTTTTTCAAACGTTTTATGATGCAGGAATTCAATTAAAAATAGTAACTGGTGATAATGCCGCTACCACTACAACCATTGCAAAACAAATTGGTTTTAAAGATGCTGACAAAGTCCTGAATGGCGATGATTTGATGGCAATGGATGAAGCCACTTTAAAAGTAAAAGTAATGGAAACCACTATTTTTACTAGAATGTTTCCCGAGGCAAAACTAAAAATTATTCAAGCTCTAAAAGATAATAATCAAATTGTAGCCATGACTGGTGACGGCGTTAATGATGGACCAGCATTGAAATCTGCTCATATTGGAATTGCAATGGGTAAAAAAGGAACTGAAATTGCTAAACAAGCCGCCAATTTAATTTTGATTGATGATGATTTTGCAAAAATGACGGACGCTATCGCTATGGGAAGAAAAATATATGTTAATCTCAAAAAAGCTATTCAATACATCATTTCAATACATATTCCAATAATAATGATTGTTTTTATTCCGTTGGCATTGGGTTGGATGTACCCTAACATTTTTACACCTGTTCATATCATTTTCTTAGAAATAATTATGGGACCAACTTGTTCTATAATTTATGAAAATGAACCTATGGAACGCAACCTAATGCTCCAAAAACCAAGACCTTTAACAACAACTTTTTTCAACTTGAAAGAGATTACTATTAGTATAATTCAAGGATTGTTTATCACTCTGGGTTTATTGTTTATGTACCACTATTGTGTTCAAAATAATTTTACGGAAAGTTATACACGAACCTCTATTTTCTTGACCTTGATAGCTTCAAACATTTTTCTTACTTTGGAAAATCGTTCGATTTATTATTCGATTTTAACTACGATTCGGTATAAAAACAATTTAGTATTACTTATCGTTGGTTTAACCATAATTTTGACTTCATCATTATTGTTCATTCCCGTTTTTTCTAAATTTTTCTTGTTTGAAAAAGTCACTATTTTTCAAATTGGATTTAGTATTTTGGTAGGATTTATTTCGGTACTATGGATTGAAGTTTACAAGCTATTTAAAAGACGTTGATTTATTTTTAGCCACGAATTACTCGAATTAATTTGCTTTGAAATTGCACGAATTTTTAGAAACTAATATTATTTTTAAAAACGAATTACACAAATTTGCGCGAATTAAATTACTTTGAAATCACACGAATTACAAATAACTGAAAAATGAAAACTAGGACTTTATTTATATTCTAATGAGATTCCTAAGGAATGACAAACTGGTTGGAAAACAAAGTAAAAAACTAAAAACTGAAACTGAAAACTGAGACTGAAAACTGAGACTGAAAACTGAGACTGAAAACTGAATACTTCTTAATGAAACTCCCCAAATAATCGTGAAGCAACGTTGTAAGCACTTTCAAAACTCATTGGACTGGTGTTGGTATTGGCTTTTTGTTGGGTAAAATAAGACAACATTTTCTCGGTTGGCATATTGCCTGTTAAATCGTCTTTTGCCATTGGACAACCACCAAAACCTTGAATAGCGCCATCATAACGACGGCAACCTGCTTTGTAAGCGGCATCAATTTTTTCGTGCCATTTATCGGGTGTGGTGTGCAAATGGGCTCCAAACTCGATAGTTGGGTATTTTGGAATTAAATTAGAAAATAAATAGTCAATGACTTCTGGAGTTGAACTTCCAATAGTATCGGAGAGCGATAAGATTTTAACACCCATATTGGCTAATTTCTCTGTCCATTCTCCTACTATCTCCACATTCCATTGGTCTCCATACGGATTGCCAAAACCCATTGAAATATAAGTTACTACTTCTTTACAAGACTTATCGGCAATGTTTAAAATTTCTTGCAAAGTAACCAGACTTTCTGCAATGGTTTTGTGTGTATTACGCATTTGAAAATTCTCAGAAATAGAAAATGGAAAACCTAAATATTGTATTGCTGCATGAACCGAAGCCAACTCAGCACCTTGCGTATTGGCAATAATAGCAAGCAATTTACTGGTTGTTTGCGACAAATCGAGCTGTGCTAAAACGGCAGCAGTATCTACCATTTGCGGAATAGCTTTGGGCGAAACAAAACTTCCAAAATCAATAGTATCAAACCCTACACGAAGCAGCGCTTGGATATAATCTACTTTTCGTTCTGTGGGAATGAAAGGTTTGATGCCTTGCATAGCATCACGAGGACATTCTATGATTTTGATTTTCTCCATTTGCTGTCAAAGATACTAAAGAAATCGTTTTTACGAAATCGTTTTTATTAAAGAAGTATATTTTAATTATTACGCATTTTGGTAATAAATTGAAATATTACGTATTTTGGTAATAAATTGAAATATTACGTATTTTGGTAATAAATTGAAATATTACGCATTTTGGTAATAATTGTTGTTTTGTTAAAAATATTTACTACTTTTGACTTATGATTGTGATACTTACAGGCGATATCATCAACTCGAGAAAGGTTCCTTCCAAAAAATGGATGGAGGACTTAAAAACTATATTTCAATCAATAGGAAAAACTCCTAACGATTGGGAAATCTATCGTGGTGATGAATTTCAACTAGAAATAAAAACAATAGAAGACGCTTTAGCAATTGCTTTTCAAATTAAATCATTTTTTAAATCTATCGATTTAGATGTTAGAATGAGTTTAGGATTTGGGGAAAAAACACACAAAACAAGAAAAATTACAGAAAGTAATGGAAGTGCTTTTATTCGCTCTGGAGAAACTTTTGAAACTTTAAAAAAGCAAAAAATAAATTTAGCCATCAATTCTGGCAATGCTGAATTTGATGAAGAATTAAATTTAATCCTCAATTTAAGCCTGTCCTTTATGGATAATTGGCTACAACAATCGGCTGAATTTGTGCTGGTTGCTATTCAAAATCCAACACTTTCTCAAGAGGAAATTGGAGTAAAATTGGGAATCAATCAAGCAGCAGTGAGCCGAAGACAAAAACGTTCTAATTATGAACTGATGATGCAAGTAGATCGTTATTTTAGAAAAAAAATAAAATCTCTTGAAATATGATTGTGTTTGTAAAACTACTTTTGGCTCATTTAATTGGTGATTTTTTATTGCAACCAACTTCTTGGGTTATTGATAAAGAAACTAAAAAACATCGCAGTATCTACCTGTATTTACATACTTTTTTGCATTTTATTTTGGCTTGGATTTTAGTTGGTGAAACAGCATTTGGTTGGTTTGCTTTGGGTTTAGCAATTTCACATGGTTTTATAGATTTTTTGAAATTGAATTTTCAAAATAAAAAGACACAAAGACTATGGTTTTCTGTAGATCAGCTTTTGCATTTAGTTGTTATTATTGCAGTTACATTATTTTATAACAATACTACAATAGATTTTATGAGTTTTGGAAATCAATTTTGGATTACCATTACAGGTTTTATTTTATTGACAAAACCAACCTCCATAATCATCAAAAACATTATTTCTATTTGGACACCCGAGAATAAAACTAATGATGATTCGCTACAAAATGCTGGAAATTATATCGGAATTTTAGAACGCCTTTTTGTATTCTGCTTTATATTAACTGTTCATTTTGAAGCTATTGGGTTTTTATTAGCCGCAAAATCGATCTTTAGATTTGGAGATTTGAAAGAAGCAAAAGACAGAAAACTTACCGAATATGTGCTAATTGGAACACTATTAAGTTTTGGAATTGCCCTGTTGATTGGACTTTTAGTACAAGTAAGTTTAGGATTTTCTATTTAAAATGGCTTTATTAATTTTCTTAACCAAGCTTGGTCCTTCATAAATAAAACCCGTGTAAAGTTGGATTAAACTTGCGCCTGCTTCAAGTTTTTCGATAGCATCTTGAGCCGAATGGATTCCTCCAACACCAATAATTGGAAAAGATTTATTACTTTTTTCAGACAAAAATCGGATGACTTCTGTAGAACGTTTGGTCAATGGTTTTCCTGACAAACCTCCTGCTTCTGATTTGTTTTCAGATTGCAAGTCTTCTCGTGAAAGCGTTGTATTGGTTGCAATTACACCTGCAATTTTAGTTTCTTTAACAATATCAATAATATCTAACAGTTGAGAATCAGTTAAATCGGGTGCGATTTTTAGAAGAATTGGTTTCTTGGTTGCGTGTTGCGAGTTTCGTGTTTCGAGTGTTGTTAAAAGTTCGGTTAATGGTTTTTTATCTTGAAGTTCTCTTAAATTTGGCGTGTTTGGTGAGCTTACATTCACTACAAAATAATCTACATAATCAAAAAGTGCTTCGAAGCAAATTTCGTAATCTTGCGTGGCATTTTCATTTGGCGTAAGCTTATTTTTTCCAATATTGCCGCCAATTAAAACATTTTTATTTTTCTTTAATCTTTCTACAGCCCCTTGAACTCCATCATTGTTAAAGCCCATTCTGTTAATAATTGCTGAATCTTCTTTCAATCGAAACAATCTTTTTTTTGGATTTCCTTCTTGGCCAACTGGTGTTAACGTTCCGATTTCTATGAATCCGAAACCAAAATTGGAAAGTTCTTTGTATAGAACAGCATTTTTATCAAAACCCGCAGCTAATCCTACTGGGTTTTTAAATTTTAATCCAAAAACTTCTGTTTCTAATCGTTTGTTGTTTACTAAATATAACGATTTGAAAAGTGCTGAAAAACCTGGAATTTTAGATAAAAATCGAATTAATGAAAAGGTAAAATAGTGAACTTTTTCAGGATCAAATTGAAAAAGAATAGGGCGAATTAGTAGTTTGTACATTTTACAGAGTTGTGTTTTGCAAAAATAGAAAATTGTTTGGAGTTGAATGTTGGAAGTTGAAAGAAAATAAAAATCTATTTGTAAATTTGCACCATATAATTATTCAATAATGAATATTCGACTTCTCGCCATTGGCAAAACCGATAATAAATCACTTCAAACTTTAATTGACGATTATACCAAACGGCTATCGTTTTATGTAAAATTTGATTTGGAAGTGATTCTTGATATAAAAAATGTAAAAAACCTGTCGGAAGCGCAACAAAAAGAGAAAGAAGGCGAGCTAATTTTATCTAAACTTGCAGCAACAGACCAGTTAATTTTATTGGATGAAAACGGAACTACTTGCTCAAGTGTAGGATTTTCAGATTATTTACAAAAGAAAATGAACGCCGGAATAAAAACCTTAGTATTTGTAATTGGCGGTCCGTATGGATTTAGTGAAGAGATTTACAAAAAAGCACAAGGAAAAATATCGCTTTCTGCAATGACTTTTTCTCATCAAATGGTTCGTTTATTTGTAATTGAGCAAATTTATCGTGGCTTTACAATTTTAAGAAACGAACCTTATCACCACCAATAGAAATTACGAAGTTTGAAATACTTGTAATTGAGCAAATTTATCGTGGCTTTACAATTTTAAGAAACGAACCTTATCACCACCAATAGAAATTACGAAGTTTGAAATACGAGGTACGAGGTAATTTTAGTAAAGATATTCTGTATCAGAAATTATAATTCCTTTTTTAGTAATTTTTAAACTATTTAAATAAACTTTGCACTTGATATACTCATCAAAACTAATTTTTTTATCAAACGAAACTAAGATTTCAGATTCGTGTTCAATCATTAAATTATTTAAATAATCCTGTAATTCTGCTTTTTTAAGAGTTTGTGAATTAAATTTTACTAAATCATTTTTTTCAAAATAAATGTCATTGTTTAAAGGCTTTCCAACTATATATTTAACCTTCGTAAACGGTAAAAAAGCCATCGTTTTCTTCACATCATTAGCATACGAAAAATAGTTCTCAGCAGCTTCATTTTTGTGCATGCTTTTATCTT
>JAIFLT010000092.1:0-17251 GCA_020048955.1 Flavobacterium sp. | reverse complement strand
GTAAACGGTAAAAAAGCCATCGTTTTCTTCACATCATTAGCATACGAAAAATAGTTCTCAGCAGCTTCATTTTTGTGCATGCTTTTATCTTTCTTGGCTTGTAGTTTAATCAATTCAGGAACTATCAATCGCAACGGCAAACGTTTGTCAATATTGAAAATCCAATTGGTTGATACTATCGAATTTTTTCTATTTACATCGGCAATGGTATCTTTTCCTACCACTTTAAAGAATATATAAATTGGAGAATGTTCTTGCACATCAGCAACAATAGTTCTGTCGGCTTTTGAAAGTTCAATTTCTTTTTTCCCTTCACAAGAAAATAAGGTTAAAGCGATTACAAGTGCTATATATTTTTTCATTTTAATGATTTATTTGATTGTATAATTTGACACATTCTACAGCTTCTTTCACATCGTGAACACGCAAAATTTTGGCTCCTTTTAATAACGCTATTGTGTTCAATGAAGTAGTTCCGTTTAAAGCAAATTCTGCTGTTGTATCCAACGTTTTGTATATCATTGATTTTCTTGAAATTCCCGCAAGTAATGGTATTTCTAACATTTGAAACAATTCTAATTTACTTAAAACTTCAAAATTTTGTTCCAATGTTTTTGCAAATCCAAATCCTGGGTCAATGATTAAATCGCTTATTCCTAAACTTCTTGCTTTTGCTACTCTTTCAGAAAAATAAAATATCATTTCTTTGATAATATTTTCATAATTAGTCATTTTTTGCATGGTTTGTGGTGTTCCTTTCATGTGCATCATGATGTAGGGAACGCGAAGGTTTGCGATAGTCTGAAGCATTTCTTCATCCAAATTTCCTGCCGAAATATCATTAATTAAAGCAGCACCATTTTCGACAGTTTCTTTAGCTACTTTGCTTCTGAAAGTATCAATTGAAATAATAACTTCTGGAAACTCTTTAACAACCATTTGAACAACAGGAAGTACTCGTTGCAATTCCACTTCCTCAGAAACAAACTCAGCACTTGGCTTGCTAGAATAGCCTCCAATATCGATAAAAGTTGCGCCTTCTAAAAGCATTTTTTCTACTTGCAGCAAAATTGATTTTTCATCTATATGCTTTCCGCCATCATAAAAAGAATTGGGCGTAACATTAAGAATCCCCATCACTTTGGGAGTAGCTAAATCGATAAGTGTTCCTTTACAGTTAATCGTCATTGTACTTTGTACTTCAATTTGAATTCTTTACTTTTGACCCGAGACCGCTTTGATACGAATCGTAAGTAATAAAAAATATTTATACAAAGATACCATTAATGAATAATACTTCACAAGAATACGACAAAGTAATTGGCATTTGCCGAGATTTATTTAGCAAAAAAATGACTGATTACGGAAGTGCATGGCGCATTTTACGTTTGCCCTCATTAACCGATCAAATCTTTATAAAAGCACAACGCATAAGAAGTCTTCAAGAAAACGAAGTTAGAAAAGTAGACGAAGATGAAACCGGAGAGTTTATTGGTATCATCAATTATTGCATTATGGCTCTGATTCAACTGGAATTAGGAGTTGTAGATCAACCCGATTTGAATACCGAACAAGCTGTAACATTATACGACGAAAAAATTGCTTTAACCAAACAATTGATGGAAGACAAAAACCATGATTATGGCGAAGCGTGGCGAGAAATGCGCGTAAGTTCATTGACCGATTTGATTCTACAAAAATTACTTCGTGTCAAACAAATTGAAGATAACAAAGGAAGAACATTGGTTTCTGAAGGTATTGATGCCAATTATCAAGACATGATTAATTACTCGGTTTTTGCATTGATTTTAATGAAATACGGACAATAACATATCGTTAACAACTTACAATTAAAAGCCTTTTTACCTTTGTAAAAACATATTTTATGAAATCGCCATTAACACGAGTTTGCGTAAGCAAACACCAATGAAAATAGCGATACATATGCACCAAAAAACAAATAATATTTACATATGAAAACAAAAAAATTATACATAGCTTGGACTATAAGAATTTTAGTTTCACTATTATTCATTGTTTCTGCGGTTGCCAAAATGTATCCTTCACCTTATTTTGCTATATCAACTTTTGAAGTAAAACAGCTTTATACATTAGGTTTTTCTGAGCATGTTGCGCCTTATTTTTCAAGAACTCTTATTGGAATCGAATTGGCAATGGGTTTTTTATTGTTGCAAAACCATTGGTTAAAACGTTTTATTGTACCCATAACTATGTTACTTTTAGCCGTTTTTGTTGGACATTTAACCTATGTTACTTTTTTAAGCGGTGGAGATTCTGGTAATTGTGGTTGCTTTGGTGAATTGATTCCGATGACACCTATTGAAGCCATTATCAAAAATATAGTAGCTATCGGATTACTTGGATACTTATATTATATTCTTCCAAAAGAAACTTCAAAACACAATTTTTGGATTTTAACCACAGTGCTTTTTGCTACTATTTTAGGAATTTACATGGTAGCACCTATTCAACCTGTTGCCACTGCACTTCCTTTTTCTGAAACTGAAGAACTTGCTGATGGTTTTGGTAATTCTATTCCAACAATAGATTCAGTAACCCTAAATCTTGAAAATTCTTTAGAAAAAGAAAAATTAACTACTGAAGTTAAAAAAGATACCGCTAAAAAAGTAGAAGTTCAAAACTTGAACGAACCTAAAAAAGTAAAATCAGGAAATGCTTCACTTTTTCCGAGTATAGATAAAGGTAAAAAATTACTTTGTTATTTTGTTCCGGGTTGTGATCATTGTAGAGATGCTGCAAAAGAACTAACAGAAATGAGAAAAAAAGATGCTAGCTTACCGCCACTTTCTATCATTTTCATGAATGAAGAAGCCGATTTAATTCCTGCTTTTTTCAAAGAAGCTGGGGCTACTTATCCCTACAAAATCATCGAAATCATTCCGTTTTGGAATACTCTTGGAAGTGGTAAAGATACTCCTGGTGTAAAATATCTTTGGAATGGAAACGAAATAAAATACTATTGGGGTATAACTGATGATAAATTTGTTGGTGAAGATTTAAAAAAATATTTGAACTTATCTTATGAAGAGTTAAAGAAAACACATCCTAAATTATAAACTTATAATTAATTGAAAATGAAACAAATAATCGTAATAGCAGTACTAATAATGACTTCAATATCTTGTGGCAATGCTCAAAAAAAAGAATTTACTAAAGAAGCGCTTAAAGGTAAACTAACGAATACTGAGTCTAAAGAAATTACTTTCAAGGAAATATTAAAAAAACATAAAGGTAAAACAATTGTCATTGAATTTTGGGCTTCATGGTGCAGCGATTGTGTAAAAGCGATGCCAAAAGTAAAAGAGATGCAAGCCAATAATCCGAACGTAGTTTACATTTTCATTTCATTGGATAAAACTTTTGATAAATGGAAAGTTGGAATAGAAAAACACGAATTAGCAGGAAATCACTACTGGGTGAATGACGAAAAAGGTATGAAAGGTACTTTTGGAAAATCAGTTGATTTAGATTGGATTCCGAGATACATGATTATAAATAAAAAAGGACAGATTGAATTATATCGTGCTATTGAAACTGACTTTGAAAAAATTAACGCTACTTTAAAAACATTAGAATAATGAGAAAAAAAATCGTTGCTGGCAATTGGAAAATGAACAAAAATGCCGAAGAAACTGAAGATTTATTAAATGAACTTATTGATAAACTACCACACGATATAGATGCACAAATTATTGTTGCTCCAACATTTGTAAATCTAGCATCAGCTTCTGATCATTTAGAATTTACAAATATTGTAGTAGCTGCTCAAAATATGCATCAAGCAGAAAATGGTGCATATACTGGAGAAATTTCGGCAGATATGCTGCAAAGTATTGGAGTGAATACTGTCATTTTAGGTCACTCTGAAAGAAGAGCCTATTTTAATGAAACCGATTCTCAATTGGCTTACAAAGTTGATACGGCATTAAAACACAACATGACAGTA
The DNA here is from genome assembly GCA_020048955.1 of Flavobacterium sp. Classification (GTDB taxonomy): domain Bacteria; phylum Bacteroidota; class Bacteroidia; order Flavobacteriales; family Flavobacteriaceae; genus Flavobacterium. The sequence continues at coordinate 13,263 of JAIFLT010000092.1, read as the reverse complement.
ATTTTTTGCTTTGGTGAAGAGTTAAAAGACCGTCAAGACAATCAGCATTTTAATATTGTTGAAAATCAATTACGTGATGGTTTATTTCATATTAGTAATGAATCTTGGGAAAATATCATCTTAGCTTACGAACCTGTTTGGGCTATTGGAACTGGTGAAACAGCTTCGCCTGAACAAGCTCAAGAAATGCACGAATTCATTAGAGAGACTATTCGCAAGCGTTTTGGAAGCGATATCGCTGAAGAAGTTTCTATTCTTTATGGTGGAAGTGTAAAACCAGATAATGCAAAAGAAATTTTTGGTAAACCAGATGTTGATGGTGGATTAATTGGTGGTGCTGCTCTAAAAGCAGCCGATTTTGTTGGAATTGTAAACGGATTAAGATAATTAAAAGCTAAAATTGTATAAATCCTCAATTGTAAATTATGCAATTGAGGATTTTTTTTATCACTTAGTAACAAATTCTGACATTCATCGTCTTACTAAAAAACCAAACAACAATTATTGTGGAAACGATTCTAAGTATAAAAAACCTTCATAAACGTTATGGCAAATTACAAGCTGTTAAAAACGTTTCATTAGAAATTCAAAAAGGAAATGTCTATGGCATTCTAGGACCAAACGGAAGCGGAAAATCTACCACTCTAGGAATTGTATTGAATGTGGTCAATAAAACCTCAGGGGATTATTCTTGGTTTGGAGGGACGATGCAAACACATGAAGCTTTGAAAAAAGTTGGTGCCATCATTGAACGTCCAAATTTCTATCCTTATATGACGGCAAAAGAAAACTTAGAATTGGTTTGCAAAATAAAAGGCATCAATTACAACAAGGTACAAGAAAAACTTGAAGTTGTTGGTTTATATGACAGAAAAGACAGCAAGTTCAACACTTTTTCCCTTGGAATGAAACAGCGTTTGGCTATAGCATCAGCTTTACTTAACGATCCTGAAATTCTTATATTAGACGAGCCAACCAATGGTTTAGATCCGCAAGGAATTCATCAAATTAGAGATATTATAAGATTAATTGCTTCACAAGGAACTACAATTTTATTGGCTTCTCATCTATTGGACGAAGTAGAAAAAGTATGTTCGCATGTATTGGTTTTAAGAAAAGGAGAAATTCTTTACTCTGGAACTGTAGAAGGAATGTCTACCAATAATGGTTTTATCGAACTTCAAGCCAATGACAATAAAGCATTGATTGATGCACTTCAAAATCATCCAAATATTACTAAAATTGAGGAAGAAGAAGGTAAAGTATTGGTTTATTCAAATGCCACTATTGATTCATCAGAACTGAATAAATTTTTGGTTGAAAAATCAATTTACCTAAACCATTTAGCTAAACGCAAAAACAGTTTAGAAGCACAATTCCTTCAATTAACCGGCAAATAACCTACTAAAATGAAACGATTACTCTCAATAGAATTACAAAAAATCTGGAAAAATAAAGCAAGTAGAGTGTTGACTATTGCTTATTTTGCATTACTTTCTTCAATAGCACTTATTGCATCAATCAATTTTGATATTGGTCCTCTGCATTTTGACATTTCTGAAATGGGAATCTTTAATTTCCCATATATATGGCACTTTAATACCTATTTTGCAAGTTGGTTCAAGTTATTCCTTGCTGTGATTATTGTATCTATGATGGCAAATGAATATAGTTATGGCACTTTAAAACAAAACTTAATTGACGGAATGAGTAAAAAGGAGTTTGTACTTTCAAAATTTTTTACAGTAATTTTATTTGCATTAGTTTCTACTTTTTTCGTTTTTGTAATGAGTTTAATTCTAGGATATTCTTTTTCATCCTACAAAGAAATTGGTATTGTTTTTTCTGAACTAGATTATCTATTGGCATTTTTCGTAGAATTAATTGGTTTTTTTACAATCTGCTTGTTCTTAGGTGTTTTGATAAAAAAATCTGCATTTGCACTAGGCTTTCTTTTAGTATGGAAAATATTTGAAGGAATTTGTTATTTACTAATGAAATGGTTGTTTTTTGATACTTGGGATAAAGCTTACAATGCTTTAGGCTATTTTCCAATGCAGTCCATTTCAAATTTACTAGCAGATCCTTCGAGAAGATTATCAATAATTAAAAATGCAGGTAACCAAGCTGGTTTTGATATGAATTATGATTATTCTGTTCATTACACATCAATAGTGATAGTTCTTGTTTGGACAGCCATTTTTATTTCATCCTCCTATTACCTTTTAAAAAGAAGAGATTTATAGCACATCGACGAATGTTAAAAAATATAAGTTCATTAGAATAACTCTAATTTATTTGCTATTTTTATCAAATGAAAAAGAGCGTTTTATTCTATATACTAACTGTTTTATTATCAGCTAATTGCTTTTCGCAGTTCAGTAAAACGCATTACATTCCGCCATTATCTCACACAGATTCTGTGGAGCCACTGAATCAATATTTGTACATTTCTAGTCCAAGTTTGGTTCCAATCAATTTTCAAATTCAAGAAATTGGTGGTACAACAATTAACGGTACTGTAAGTAGAGACACTCCCTTTGTATATTCAATTGGTTCAGGAACAGACACGCAACTACTTACAAATGAAGTTGATGTAAGTGCTGTGAAAAACAACAAAGGTTTCATTGTTCAAGCACAAGATTTAATTTATGTAACTGTAAGGTTAACTGCACAAAGTAATCTTCACGCCGGTGGATTGGTTGCCAAAGGAAGTGCAGCATTGGGAACCAACTTTAGAATTGGAGCCTTCATAAATACTGGAGCACCAACTTCAACAGAAAACTACTTCACTTTTGCTTCTATATTAGCAACAGAAAATAATACTACTATTGCATTTGATGATATTAAAATTGGCGTTACATTACTTAATAATACTGCTGCCGGAAATACACCTGCAAACATTACTCTTAATGCAGGTGATAGTTATGTAATTGCTGTAAAAGGACCCTCAGATCCGAATAGAGATGGTTTAATTGGAATGCTCATAAATTCTAATAAACCCATTGCAGTAAATTGTGGTTCTTTTGCAGGAAGTAATGGTTCTACAAGTAATCTCGATTTAGGTTTCGACCAAATTGTTTCTGCTGAAAGAACAGGCCAAGAATACATTTTTATCAAAGGTTCTGGAGTTGATGTAACCGAAAGACCTTTAATAGTTGCTCACGAAGACAATACCGAAGTATTCACCAACGGAATCAATTTACCCATTGCTACCTTAAATGCTGGAGAATATTTAGCCCTAGACGGATCTCAATTTTCTGCCAATGGTAATTTGTATGTCAATACTTCTAAGAATGTTTTTGCCTATCAAGGCATTGGTGGAACTGCAAGTCAAGCCAATCAAAACATGCACTTTTTACCTCCGCTAAGTTGTCAAACTCCAAAAACCATTAATAATATTCCTTTTATTAATGAAGTTGGAAATCAATCAAATTTCACTGGAACGGTTTGTTTAGTAACAAAAGCTGGTGCCACTTTAAATTTTATAATTAATGGAACTAGTTACACCTTAACAAGTTTACCAGGAGGTATAAATGTAAATGGACCATTTGCAGTAACAGGTAATGTTGATTATGTAACCTATACTTTTGACGGACTAAACGGTAATGTATCTGTATTCTCTTCTGAACAAGTATATTTGTCATATTATGGTTCGAGTGGTGCTGCAACCTATGGCGGATTTTACTCTGGGTTTACTTTTAGACCCGAAGTAGTTTTTCAACCTGTGGCCGGAAGTAATTCTAATTGTATTCCAAACGTAAATTTGGATATTAGCTCTCTAAGTGGTTTTGACGTATTTCAATGGTATTTTAATGGCAATCCAATTGCTGGAGCAACAACAAGTTCTTATACTCCTCTTCAACCAGGCTATTATAAAGTAAAAGCAACATTAACCGAATGTAGTATTGATTTGTTTTCTGATGAAATTCCAGTAAGTACTTGCGCAACAAACTCAGACAATGATAATTCCAATGATGACATCGACCAAGATTATGATGGCGATGGAATTACAAATTGTAACGAATCGTTTGGAAATCAAAATGTTACCTTAGCAAATCCTCTTGCAGGAACAGTAACCGTAGGAACTTATTCAAATACTTTTACAGGTGCAATTACAACTTCTGCAACCGCAAGTGCAACACCTTTTATTGGCAATGCTGATGGTAGTTTTGTAACAGAAATTCCACCCGGAAAAACCAACACCGTTAAATACCAACTAACTTTTCCTCAACCTATATCACTCGCAATTGAATATGTTGCAACGGCAAATGCAACTGATTTATTAGATGCTAATGCTGAATTTATTATCAATTCGCCAATAAATAAAACAATAACCGTTTTAAATCCAACAAATCAATTATTAATTGATACCAACTACGATGGAATTTTTGAAACCGGTGTTACTGAATATTCTTCTTTCGAAATTCGATTTAGAGTAAACAGTACAACACCATTAGCTGCAGGCACTGGAACATTCCGATTCATGACCAGTCAATCAACTTCTATTAGTATTTCTCATAGAAATTTATCGGATGCTCTACCTAACAAATCAACATTCAAAATCATAGCTACTTGTGTCCCAAAAGACTATGATGGTGATGGCGTTTTCGATCAATTTGATTATGATAGTGATAACGATGGTATTCCTGATTATATTGAAGTACAAGGTGCTTCTTTTGTTGCAACCTCCAACATTGATGCCAATAATGACGGAATAGATGATGCTTATAACACTGGATTAACACCTGTTGATTTTGATAATGATGGCATAGTAGATTATCTTGATTTAGATACTGACAATGATGGAATTTATGATTTAAACGAATCGGGATATGCTTTAACCGATGCCAATTCTAATGGTGTAATTGATGGTGCCAATTTTGGCATCAATGGCTGGTTAGATACTTTAGAAACCACTCCTGATAGCGGAATTATTGCAAATAGCATTGCAAATACTGATAGTGATTCTCTAAATAATTACCTAGATTTAGATAGTGATAGTGATGGTTGTGATGATGTAATTGAAGCAGGCTATACCGATGGAAACAATGATGGAATTTTAGGAGCTACAACTCCTCCAACAGTAAATCCAAACAATGGTGTTGTAACTAGTGGAAGCGGTTATGTTAACCCAAATTCTAATTTTTTCACACCAGCACCAATTGTAATTACAACACAACCAGTCAATCAATTTTCATGTGAATTACAAGGTACAACATTTACATTAACAACATCAACACAAATAACTACATATCAATGGCAAGTATCATCAGATAATGGTTTGACTTGGACAAATATTGTAAATAACGTCAATTATGCCGGAGCAACAACTGATGTTTTAGCCGTAAATAACATTATAATGGCAATGGCTGGCTATAAATATAGAGTAATATTAAATAGAATAGGAAACTCATGCGGACTGATTTCTGGCGATGCTTCTTTATCAATTTATGCTTTACCAGTAGTGGTTTCGCCATTATCATTAATTCAATGTGATGATAATACCGATGGTATTTCTACTTTTAATTTAAATGAAAAAAATCCATTTTTCTCCACCAATTTCGCTAGCGAAACGTTTACTTTTTTCACCAATCAAACTGCTGCTCAAACCAATGATACCGCATTTTTAATTTCAAATCCTATTGCATTTACAACTGCAAATACCTCTGTTTGGGTGAGAGTTCAGAATGCAAATAACTGTTTCAATATTGCGCGATTAGACTTGATTGTTGCAACACCACAGTTACCTGCTAGTTTTATCATTCCAAATCAAGTAAAATGTGATGATTATATTGATGCAACTAACAATGAATATGATGGAATTGCAACATTTCCGCTAACACAAATTTACAATAACACCATTGCCCAATTACCAATTCCAACTTCAGACTACACGGTTAAATTTTATAAAAATCAAGCCGATTTTAATGCTGAAAATGATAGTAATGGTAATTCATTAGCCATAACAAATATTTCAAATTATAGAAATATTGGCTATCCCAACCAACAAACTATTTGGGTGCGTGTTGATAGTAATATCAATAACGGATGTTATGGCTTTAAAACATTTAACTTAATTGTCGAACCAACTCCAGTATTTAATACTGTAGGCGTAAACAATGTAATACGCCATTGTGATGACAACCATGATGGGATTTACGGATTTGATACTTCTACTCTTGAAAATGATATTCTTCAAGGGCAAACAAATATTGATGTAACTTACTATGACAATTTAGGAGTTCCATTGGCTATGACAAATCCTTTTTTAGTAAATACAACGCAAACTATTACTGTAAGATTAACAAACAATCCTTCTTTGGCAACAGATGGTCCGTGTTATTTCGAAAAAACTATTCAGTTTATAGTTGACGATTTACCACAAATTTTTCCATTGTCACCAAATCAATTGACATTTTGTGATGATGAAACCGATCCTGCTGACCAAGATGGTTTATTCGATTTTGATACAACAAGCATACTTCCAACAATTTTGCAGGGGCAAACAGGTTTTGACATTACTTTTACACTACAAGACGGAACCGTTTTAACAAGTTTACCACCAACATTCACCACAGGAACTCAAAATATAACTTTAACGTTAACAAATCCGACAAACCCAAGTTGCCCGGTTTCTACAATTTTAAATTTTATAGTAAACCCAACTCCTAGTATTGATTTAAATCAAAATGGTTGGGCTAATCAACTTGTTTGCACAAATCTACCAACTTTTACTGTAACACTAGATGCTGGAATTACTGATGGAACTCCAATTAGCGCTTATACTTATCAATGGTATTTAGAAGGAAACCTTTTGAGTGGAGAAACAAATTACACTATAACTGTTAATACCGGCGGAACCTACACGGTAGTAGTAACAAACTCTTTTGGCTGCCCAAAAACCAGAACAATTGAAGTGACCACTTCAGTAATTGCTACAATTGATGATATCAATATTATTGATTTATCCGAAAATAATTCTGTGGAGGTAATTGTTACTGGAAATGGCGATTATGTTTACAGTATTCAAGAACCTTATGGTCCTTATCAAGATTCGAATATTTTTACCAATGTACCCATGGGATTCCATACGGTTTATGTAAAAGATTTGAATGGATGCGGAATTACTGAACAATTAATTTCTGTACTTGGAGTTCCTCAATATTTCACTCCAAATGGTGATGGATACAACGACACCTGGAATGTTAAAGGAGCAAATGAACAATTTTATGCTAACTCAATTATTCACATTTATGATCGATATGGAAAATTAGTAAAACAAATAGCAGCTATTGGTCAAGGTTGGGATGGAACTTTTAATGGTAATTTAGCACCATCTGATGATTACTGGTATAACATTACTTTTGATGATGGGAGAAATGTAAAAGGGCATTTTAGTTTAAAAAGATAGCTTTATATCAGTGGTTTTACAAATAAATTTATTGTTGTACAATAAAATTCACCTATTTTGAACACATAATTGTACTCAATAGATTTACCATCGGCATTAACCATTTTAAAATCACAATTGGTATAATTTTTAGATAGATTTTTTAGTAAAAGATCTTTGCTTAGCTGGGCGACAAAACTATTTTAGGGAAAAATATAGCAAAAAAGAACAAGTTTATTGGACTACTTTATACTAAATGGCTTTATATAACCATTTGGTATAAAACAAAAAAAAACACCAACTATTTACAAATAATAGTTGATGTATTATACTAAATTTTGTAAAAATTTACTCGTTATGTAAAAACGATTGTCTGTTCAAAAGTGTTTCTTCGCTTTCCACATGATTGTCATCAGGAATACAACAATCCACAGGGCAAACTGCAGCACATTGTGGCTCCTCATGAAAACCTTTACATTCAGTGCATTTACCTGGAACAATGTAATAAACATCATCAGAAATTGGTGTCTGTGCAGCATCGGCATCTACTTCAGTACCGTCTGGAAGTATTACTTTTCCTCTTAACTTCGTTCCGTCTTTGTATCTCCAATCATCTGCACCTTCATAGATTGCAGTATTTGGACATTCTGGTTCGCATGCTCCACAATTGATACATTCGTCTGTTATTATAATTGCCATCTTTAAATTTTAGATATTAAATATTTAGATATTAGATTTAAAAATCTTCAATCCTAAATGATTTGTTTAATTTTGCACAAAATTACAATCAAAACCATTCAAAAACAAGTTACAAATGTTACAAAAAGAAAAAATTAACGCTTTTGTAGAATTAGGAAAGTTTTTAAGCCAATTTTCGTTCAATAATAACAGCAAAAATGAAGCTGTTCTAAATAATGAATTGTTCTATAATGATTTTATAAATTTAATTGAATTATCACAATCACATAATGGTTGGTTTACACCTGAACAAGTTTATTTTGCTATAAGCTCTTGGGCAAAAACTTTAACAGAAGAAAATTTAGATAAATGGTTATCAAATTACGATTTGTCACACGTTGAAACAAAAACAGTTGGGTTAATCCTTGCCGGAAACATCCCTCTAGTTGGGTTTCATGACTTTTTATCAGTAGTAATTTCTGGACATAATGTTTTGGTTAAAACATCTTCTAACGATCAAAAATTATTGCCCTTCCTTGCTAAGTATATGATTTCTATAAATTCTGAATTAGAAAATTACATTAAATTTACAGATTCAAAATTAGAAAATTTTGATGCTGTAATTGCAACTGGCAGTAATAATACCGCAAGATATTTTGAATTTTATTTCAAAGACAAGCCAAGTATTATTCGAAAAAACAGAAATTCGGTTGCTATTTTAACAGGAAATGAATCGCATGAAGATTTAGTAAATTTAGGCGAAGATATTTTTAGATATTTTGGTTTAGGTTGTCGCAATGTTTCAAAACTTTTTGTTCCAAAAGAGTACAATTTTGAAAACTTCTTCAAAGCCATTTATGAATACAGGGAGGTGATTTTTTACGAAAAATATTCTAATAATTACGATTATAACAAAGCTGTTTTCTTAATGAGTAATTTCAAACTATTGGATAATGAATTTCTAACTATCAAAGAAGATACAAGTTACTCCTCACCTATTTCGTCTGTTTTTTATGAATATTATGATGACTTGAATGAAATAAAATCACGTTTAAAAAACGATGCTGACCAAATTCAATGCATTGTTTCTAAAGATGCAATAAAAAATTCAATCCTTTTTGGGCAAACACAAAAACCAAATCTTTGGGATTATGCAGATAACATAGATACTTTAGCATTTCTTCAACAAATTTGATTGCATTTTTATCAAAATTTGTTATAAACTATAACGATTTCGTTAATAACAAGAACTGATTATTGTCAAATTCTAACCGCTTTTTCGTAAGCTATTTACGAAATTTGCACCTTAAAATTTTACCCATTTTCAGAAGATAGAAATTCTGAAATAAATTCAGAATAAAATGAAAAAACACAATTACAGCGCCGGGCCATGTATTCTTCCTCAAGAAGTTTTTAAAAAATCGGCGCAAGCCATTTTAGATTTCAACAACTCAGGATTGTCAATTTTAGAAATTTCGCACCGAAGCAAAGATTTTGTTGCTGTAATGGACGAAGCTAGAGCTTTAGCATTAGAACTACTAGGACTAGAGGGAAAAGGCTATCAAGCTTTATTTTTAGCTGGTGGAGCTAGCTTAGAATTCTTGATGGTTCCTTATAATTTAATGAAAACGGATGGAAAAGCAGCCTATTTAGATACCGGAACGTGGGCAAGTAATGCCATTAAAGAAGCTAAACATTTTGGAGAAACTTTAATCGTAGGTTCCTCTAAAGAGCAAAATTATAATCACATTCCAAAAAGTTATGCCATTCCAGAAGATGCATCCTATTTTCATTGTACTAGCAACAACACTATTTTTGGAACACAAATGAAATCGTTTCCAACAACAAATGTTCCTGTGGTTTGTGATATGAGTTCAGATATTTTTTCAAGAACTTTAGATTTTTCAACATTTGATTTGATTTATGCTGGAGCTCAAAAAAATATGGGTCCAGCTGGAGCAACATTAGTAGTTGTAAAAGAAGAAATATTGGGGAAATCTGGCAGAACTATTCCAAGTATGTTGGATTATGAAAAACATATTAAAGCAGAAAGTATGTACAATACGCCACCAGTTTTTCCTGTTTATGCGTCATTATTAACGTTACAATGGTTGAAAAATTTAGGCGGAATTGCGGCAATTGAAAAAATCAACGAAGCTAAAGCCAATTTATTATATACTGAAATCGACAGAAACCCTCTATTTAAAGGAACTGCTGCCGTTGAAGACAGAAGTATCATGAACGCTACTTTTTTATTAAATGATGAAAACCACGCTCCTATTTTTGACAAAATGTGGAAAGAAGCAGGAATTTCTGGATTGCCTGGACATCGCTCTGTGGGTGGTTATCGTGCATCAATGTACAATGCTTTGCCATTAGAAAGTGTACAAGTTTTGGTAGATGTAATGAGGGATTTATCCGAAAAAGTGTAAATCAAAAATGAATGATTTGAATATTATTTCATTGATATTTTTATCAATTGCAATTGGAAGTCAACATGAACCAATTAAGTTCAATGAAATTTCTATGATTGCCGACGGAATTAATCATTCTGTTCCAAATGAAAAAGAAATCAATCAATCAATCAATATCTTATTTATTAAAAATTGACTTAATAAATAAAAATGCGAAAAGATATCTATTATCAGAAAAAGGAAAATTATTATATACAAAAAGTCAAAATGATAATAATAATTTACTTTCTATTTGGAAAAATTTAGAAAGTCAAATTTAAAAATCAAATAAATGGATTTCAATTTCAAAGAAGATTATATTTTAGAAAATGATGTAGTCCGTTTGCAACCATTACAAGCTTCTGATTATGAAAAATTAGTTGCATTTTCTATAAACGAACCCGATCTTTGGAGTTTCAATGCAAATCCACCAGATTCGACAGAAAATTTGAAGATTTACATTGAAAAAGCATTATTGCAAAAGGAAAAATTAATTGAATATCCATTCATTGTTTTTGACAAGGTAAACCAAAAATATGCTGGATGTACAAGATTTTATGCAATAAACATTGAATTTAAATTTTTAGAAATAGGTTACACTTGGTACGGAAAAGAGTTTCAAGGAACCAAATTAAATAAAAACTGTAAGTACTTACTTTTAGAGTTCGCATTTGAAAAAATAAAAATGGAGCGAGTTGCATTTGCTGCAAATAGTAAAAACGAAAGAAGTATAAATGCAATGAAAAGCATAGGTTGTGTTGTTGAAGGCATCTCGAGAAATATAAGTACTGATGCGTTTGGAAACAGAATTGATGCTATTAGATTAAGCATAATAAAAAATGAATGGTTTGATTCAGTCAAACAGAATTTAAAAAATAAATTATAAATGAGTTTTAAATTTTAAACTCATAAACCTTTAAACTCATAAACTCAAATTATGAAAGTATTAGCTAACGACGGAATTTCAAAAAGCGGAATCAAAGCTTTAGAAAAAGGTGGATTTGAAGTAATTACTACCAAAGTAGCTCAGGAACAAGTTGCCAATTTTATCAATTCAAATAATGTTGATGTCATTTTAGTAAGAAGCGCAACTAAAGTTCGCAAAGACATTATTGATGCTTGTCCAAACCTAAAAATCATAGGTCGTGGTGGCGTTGGAATGGATAATATTGATGTAGAATATGCACGAAGTAAAGGATTACATGTAATCAACACACCAGCATCTTCATCAGAAAGTGTGGCTGAATTGGTTTTTGCGCACTTATTTACTGGTGTTCGTTTCTTGCACGATTCAAACAGAAATATGCCTCTAGAAGGTGATACAAATTTTGAAGGTTTGAAAAAAGCTTACGCAAATGGTATTGAACTTCGTGGAAAAACTTTAGGAATTATAGGTTTTGGTAGAATTGGTCAAGCGGTTGCAAAAATGGCTCTCGGACTTGGAATGAAAGTAATTGCGGCAGATAAGTTTTTAAGCAATGCTGAAATCAGAGTTGATTTTTACACCGGTCAATTCATTAATGTAGATATTATTACAGAACCGCTTGAAGATTTATTCAAACATTCTGATTTTATTACACTTCACGTTCCTGCGCAAGAAGGTTATGTTATTGATGCTGATGAAATTGCACAAATGAAAGACAATGTTGGAATTGTAAATTGCGCTCGTGGTGGTGTAATTAATGAAGTCGCTTTAATAGAAGCTTTAGAAAGCGATAAAGTTCTTTTTGCAGGATTAGACGTTTTTGAAAAAGAACCAACACCAGAAATTCAAATTTTGATGCATCCTAGAATTTCATTAACACCACATATTGGTGCTGCAACTTTAGAGGCACAAGATAGAATTGGAACAGAATTAGCTGAACAAATTATTGGTTTATTAAAGAAATAAACTACAGTTAAAAAAGTATCCTAATTTGAAGTAAAATTTAGATTTGGTTTTTTTTATAGAATAATTTTGACGTTTTAAATATTTGATTTTAAACTTTTATACCTTTGTTAAAACAAAAAACTATGTTTGAACAACTTACAGAATTAGTAAAACAATATGGTGGTGATGCAGTAATAAACAATCCTGCAGTGCCAAATGAACATAATGAAGCCGTAATGGAAGAAGCTGGAGGTTCAATCCTTACCGGTTTAAAAGATATGGTTACCACTGGAAATGTTGGCGATTTAGCAGGATTACTTTCTAGGAAAACTCCAGTAGATAGTAACAATCCAGTAGTTCAAGAATTAATTGGAAAAGTAACAGGGAATCTTGGAGAAAAATTCGGTTTGTCTTCAGAAGCTGCTGGAAGTGTAGCTGGTGGTTTAATCCCTCAAATACTAGGTGGATTGATCAATAAGGCAAAAGATCCAAACCAACCAGTATTTAATATTTCAGATTTAATCAGCTCCATTTCAGGTGGAAATGATGGTGGATTAATGGAGGCTGTTTCTAAATATGGTGGACAATTTGGTTTAGACCAAGATGGTGACGGACAAGTTGGAATGAGTGACGCAATTGCTGCTGTTACAAAAAAATCCGGTGGACTTGGAGGTTTGTTAGGAAAACTTTTTGGAAGAAAATAATTTTCAATACCTATAATTATAGAAACACTTTAACTGAGTTAAGGTGTTTTTTTTGTTAAAACAATTTTAAATTAAATCATAATAGATTGAATTTTAGTAACTTTATAAAAAATAATTCAGTGAAAAATCTAATTTACATTTTTACTTTACTTCTTTTTATAATTG
>JAIFLT010000128.1 GCA_020048955.1 Flavobacterium sp. | reverse complement strand
AAATTATCTGTTTAGTTTTACTTTCCCAAATTACATTTTTTCCATTGTAAGTTTCGTTTGTCATAACATAACATTACAGTTAATGTTCCGGATTTTGGCGAGGTTGCGAACTTCGGAACCGATTATTTTCTATCAAAGATAAAATTTCTTGCGAAATATAAACGTGAATTTACTACAAAATTTGCAATTGCGCCAAAAGCGTGTTGAACTAAATCCTCTTGAAATTCTATCAAAAAACTTTTCGATAAACCCATAAGAGACGTGAATGTAATAGGTTCCGTTCAACAAGAGTTTCATTGTTGGCTTTTCAAGCCCAACGAAACTCTAGCTGTTGTATGCCGTTTTTATTTTTCCACCGTATTTTCAAATTCTTGTTTAAATTCTTCTACACTTATTACCGTATCGTATAATCCAACTTTATCTTCTGGATGTTTATTGATTCCTGTGTATGATAAACTTGCATCTTCATATCTTTTGAATTTGTAAACTGCGTCATTCATTAATGCACTATTAAACACCCCAAGACTTACTAACAATTCAAAATCTTTTACATTTAGACCTGTTACCTTTTTGAATAATGCAGGTTCTAATTGTGTAATTACATCTTTTAAACTCCTTTCTCTATAGTCAGTTAAATACATAAACACAGGAATACGAGTAGCAAATTTTATAAGTTTTTCTTGAATTTCTTTTCTTTTACTTTTGTATTCTTTCTCTTCGTCAGAAAGTTCTTTTTTCTCTTTTTTTGTTAATTCTTTTTCGTTTGCTTCGGCTTTAGCTTTTTTAATTGATTCCGATTTATTTATAATTGTTTCAATATCTTGGTTTAAATTTCTAAATCCTTCAATATTGGCTAATGCTTGCATAGCTTCTTGATTGTCCATTAACCTTTGAAGTGTGAAGTTATCAACATTAACCAATAATGCACTTTCCCATCGTCTTGCTAATAGTGTAGCTGTTGTTCCACTCATTGCAATATCTAAAATTCCAGCTGCATCAATTTCTTTCATTGAACTACCATCATAAGCTAAAACTGGTAAGAAGTTGATAAATTCTTCTACTTTCTTTTCTGGATTACTTTCGCCTACATTTAATCGACAACTATAATCGGCAATTTGCCGTAATGCTCTATCAGGTGCAAAATCAAACACATAACATTCGTGTTTTATTATTTCTTCACGATTTGGTGCATTTTTATCTGGATTTTTTACTGTCCAAGGAGTTTGCACTCTAAATGCAGCTTGAAAATAGGTTTCGGGACTTGATGAATTACGTAACATAAATATACCTGTCCAAGGTTTTACAGAAACACCTGTTGTTAATTTACCACAAGAAAGTGTGATTGTTTTAGTAAGTAATGGATTACCTAATGCTTTTTCTACTGGTTTTAATGCCTCAACACCAATACCTGCTCCCGTACCTGCACTTACTACCACTTCATAATCGTGATAGAATTTATTTTGTTTTTGGTCGATTAAATTCTTCATTGCATGGCAAGAAGCAACCGTTGGTAAAAACCAAAAAGTATGTTGTAAGACATTCAACAAACGAGTATCTGAAAAAGGCATAGGTGGTTTTTTCGCACCCATTTTTAAATTGTCAATGGTTGTTTCTGCTAAGTTACCTCTTATTAAATCTAACCACTTTTGAACATAATCTTCATATTTGAATCTAGCGTTGCTCCCTTCGCCATCAGCTGAAAAGAATACATTCAAATCAAACTCATTAAACTCTCCTTTCATTGCTACTTCTACAATAGTATCAGGCATTTGATAGGTTAACATTACCATTCTTGGTAAAGAAGCATAGGGATTATTTTCTTCGTTCCACTCTGATTTAGCTCTTTGTTCATCTGAATAGGTCCAGTTGAAAATTTGCTCTTCTATAAATTCTCCTGATGATATGGCTCTAAAAGGTGTACCCGATAAATACAAATAATGTGCAGTTGTTATTGGCATTATATTTTCATCAAAGTATTCTATTCCAACTCCTTCACCAAATTGTTGTTCTTTGGCACTTTCTGCTTCAAAAAGTTCCTTTGCATTTTCACGCCAAGCTCCGTAATGATATTCGTCAAAAGCAACACAATCCCAATTGGTAGTATGTACCCATTCATTTTTAGATTTGATACCTCCTGCTGAATTAGTGCCTAGTAAATCTTGAAACGAACCAAAGAATACAAACGGTTTTTTGGTATCAATATTTTCATAACTTAAATCATCTTCTTTATTAGAAACAAATTGCCAACCTGCAAAATCGATATGCGATTCTAAATCTTCTTTCCAAGCACTTTGAACCGCAGGTTTAAAGGTTAAAACCAATATTTTAGTCCACCCCATTTTTTTTGCTAATTGGTAGGTTGTAAAGGTTTTACCAAAACGCATTTTTGCATTCCAAAGGAAGTGAGGTATTTTATCTTTGTTTTCTTTTTTAAAGCTTTTAAAATACGTTTCAGTTTTGTTTATAGCATCAGCTTGTTCAGGACGTAAACCAAAATTTAAAGTTCTTTTATCTTCGTTTACAACACCAGTTTTTATTTCTACAATGCATGCTTTTACTTCTTTGATAGAACATTCAAACCATTCCCCATTAATGTGTTTTACTTTTTTAGCATTGAGTAATCTATGAATATCTTTGTCTGTAAAGAAAGTACCATCATTACGAATTGCTAATTCCTCTAATATGATTTCGTAACTCATATTAGGTAATTTAACAGGATATTGTTCTGCAACTCGTTCTTGAGCTGTTTTGGTTGTATAACCTACTTTTAGACAGTTAGGAAATCTTGTATCGGTGTAAGCATATACTTTTGGTATGCTTTTTTCTGGAAAATATTTTTTACTCATTTTATTACTGAGGATTTACTTTGCAAATAAGATTTAATCTTTTATACTATCAAAAAACTTTAATAACCCTGAAATGGTTTGTTGAAAACTTTCCGATTTGTTTCTATCAATATTTATAAATGGAGCAATTTTTTTTGCACCACCCACTTTTTGAAATTCGGGCAAAATTTTTCTTAATTCATCATAAGCATTACAATTATCAGGAAATCTAAATTTTGCTTTGGTACTATAATTTTGATGTTTAAAATTATTATATGCTTTATGAACAGCTTCAAAGTCTCCAATATACCAAGCCTCTAATTCTCTACAAACAATTCTAACTAATTTAGAGCAGTTTCCATTGTGCTCACATAAATCAACCAATTTTTGTTTTAATATTTTGCAATCAGCACTATCTTGATCTTGCATAACAACCAAACCAACCTTTTCATGATTCCAATGGCTTAGGTATTTTACTTTTGATGGTATATTTTTTTGTAAATCGTTTTTCCCTTCAAAGGCTCTTATAAAATAATTTTCATTAAGTACCCAAGGTTCCTGAATTACATTTGGTAATAATATTCCCAAAAATTCCTTCATAGAAGGTTCTTCAACTAATATTTCTATTCTTGCCATGTATTATATTAATTTTTAGGACCGCTACCAATAAAATAGCCTTGTTTCCATAAATAACCTAATTTGTCACCACCATTATACAATGATTC
This sequence comes from Flavobacterium sp., assembly GCA_020048955.1. GTDB lineage: Bacteria > Bacteroidota > Bacteroidia > Flavobacteriales > Flavobacteriaceae > Flavobacterium. The sequence goes on along the minus strand of JAIFLT010000128.1, from coordinate 24,162 downwards.
TATAGCAGAATCGTTAGACGCTCTTTTTATGCTTGTATATCCTTTTTCCTTGCTTAACCAAAATAATTCATCAAGTTCCAAAGCATTTACAAAATCTGGTGAATGTGATGAAATAAATACTTGTCCTTCGCCACGGTTTGCATAATCTCTAAATTCTTCAGCTAGTTCTACTAATAATTCAGGATGTAAATAATTTTCGGGTTCTTCTATACATAAAAGAGGGTGTGGTTTTGGATCATTAAGTAAAACCAAATAAGCAAACATTTTTATGGTTCCATCAGAAACAAATCTAGAAATAAATGGATCTTTAAAACTTCCATCACTAAATTGTAAAACAATTCTACCATCGATAGTTTCTGTAGCTTCTACTTTATCAATACCAGGAACTCGCTCTTTCATTTTATCTAAAATCTTTTGAAACGTTTCTGGATAATTCTCATAAATATATTTTGTAACCTGAGCTAAATTGTCTCCAGAAGTTGAAAGGTGTTCACTTAATCCAGTATCTTCGATGTTTTGAGCGGCTTGAATTTGAAAATTGGATACATACCAATTTTCTAGAAGTCTTCGGAATGAACTAATTGCATTAAATTTTTGGAATTGACCTAATCCTTTTATTGCTAATATATCGGGACTATCAAGAGTTTGTTCTTCCCTTTGTTCTTTAAAAGCTTGTTTTGCACTTTCAAATTCACTTTCATTTACAATAGCATTGCCCTTACCATTTGTAAAATCGAGAAATCGGAAGGGTTTACCTGTTCTACCTCTTCGATAACTCAAAATTTCTTTTGTTACAATCGGCATATTGTGATCACCTAAACCAACAGAAAGTTCATAAGTTATTAAAGGTTGTTTTGCTCCTTCAATATCAGGATTTCGAAATTTTATTTCTATTTCTATATCACCTTTACCATTTCGTGAATACACTTCTTTATAACCACCTCTTTTGTTTAGTGCAGTTTTTACATTGCTTTTTAAGGCATCGCTCAAAAAACCAAAAACCTCAAAAAGTGTTGATTTTCCTGAACCATTTGCACCAAGAAAAACACACATATTTGGCAAATCTCTAATTTCTGTATCTTGATATACTTTGAAATTTTTTATTCTTATTTTTTCAATTTTCATTTTACTTATTTTTTTGTAAATATAAATACTATTTTTCTAGTACCATTGGGCGAACCATACTATCAATAAATGCTATTTCTTCTTTAATCATTTTCTTCATTTTTCCTATTTCCCATCAATTCTGTTGCTTTAATTTTGGAATCAATATATTGCCATTCTTCTTCATTTATATCCCACTTTTTTCGTAACATTTCATCCGTATATATTTCTTCATACTTTATTAAATCGGGAACAAATTGAAAATTGTTTTTTGTAACATCCTGTGAAACCACAGTTTGTAATAAAAGAAAGCGAACTGTTTTTGTGAAAATATAAGATTTATAAGCAAGTACCTCATTCTCGGTTTTGAAAGCACCTAAAACAATAAACGATTCAGTACAACATTCGCCTGGTTTTGCAATTAGTGTGTTTCCTTCATAATAAAAACCAACAGGTTTAGAAAAATCAGTTTGTCCTGCAATTGGAGCTTTTGGAGCTAAAAACTTCCATTTGTCTAAAATTTTAAACGGGTCTGAAACATCTTCTGGATTTGCAAATTGTTTGCCAATTTTTTGAGTAAACCAACAAGGTATTCCTTTTTTCTTAGGAGCATAATTAGTAGGTAATCCAAAAGGTTTTCTTGAAGACACACGTACATTTAATGCTTGTTTATTGTTTGCTGTTACTTTTCTAATAATTGGAATTGCTTGACTTTGTCTTATTAATATCGGAAACTCATTTAATGCTCTTTCAGAATTTACTTTTGATCCATCACTATAATTGATAACTTCACATAATCCTTGATTATCTTTTTCCCATAAGAAATAGCAAATTCCACCAGCAACATCAACACCTGGAAATACTTCGTTTGAATTTTCAAAATCTACAATTTTGCGTATTCTATTATCAGTAAGCATTTCTTCTCTAAAATCGTCTAATCCTTTACCACCAGCATACCAACGAGCGGGTATAATCATTGATAAAAATCTTGGATTTAATTTCTTGGCTTGTTGAATAAATTTATGATAAATAGGTTTTGCACTTTTACCATTGCCACCATCGCTTAATTGATATGGAGGGTTTCCTATAATAACATCAAATTTCATATTCTTAAATATTTTTTCAGGGTTGTTGGTATGTATAAATTGATAAGCGTAGGTTTCTAGAGCCTCTTCACGCTCATACACTTCTTGGCTGGCATTACAAAAGGTACACTTGCCATTTTTCCAAGTGTGTTCGGTTTTATCAAAAATGATATTGCCTTGCTCATTGGTAAAAGTTTCGCAAATAGAATATTTACCGTTTGCTATTTTAGAGCAATACACACTTCTGCGAGATAATAAGGAAGTAAGTTCTGTAATGGCAATACCAAATAATTGTTTGCTAAAAATATGGTTTAATCGTTCTTGTTGGTTAGGAATTTCAGTTTCTAAACCTATCATTAAACGTTTAGCAATTTCACGCAAGAAAACACCAGACTTACTAACTGGGTCGAGAAATGTTGTTTTGGAATTGCTAAATAATGCTGGAGGTAAAGTATCTAACATTTGGTTAGCCAGTGTAGGAGGTGTAAATACCTCGTCATTGCTTAAATTAGCAAGGCACGTTAATACATCTGGATTGTAATTGGTTTCAATCATTTTCGGCTATTTTTAAGAAATGCGTTAATGGAAATTCGGCTACTGGTTGTGGAATAAAAACAGGTTCTTGATGGTCTGAAAATAAATTCATTTCACTATCGTCGTATTCCACATTTTCTAATAATTTATCTAATTGAAAATCTCTTCTTTTTAACATACTACCATTTACAGCACTCCATTCAGAAAAAGTAATAGGTTTACCTTCTGTTGTTTTCATAGATAAAGCATCGCCCCAAATGATATTTTTAGATAAAATAAATTGAGCTGCTTTCATAAAATCTTCGTTACAATCTTTTTTGTAATGATTAATGTAATACTTAGTGAATATACCTAATAATCTATCTCTACAAGCATCTACATTATCCTCTAATATATCTACACCATATATACTTGAAATTGCTGTAATAGCATTTCTTTCGTATTCCAATTGGCTTTTTTTGTAACGAGCTTCAACTACTCTTAATTTTCTTTCTAAAATCTCTACTAAGAAATTTCCTGTTCCACATGCAGGCTCCAAAAAACGAGAATCTATTCTTTCTGTTTCTTGCTTGACAAGGTCTAACATAGCATTTACTTCACGCTTATTAGTAAATACTTCGCCATGGTCTGTAACTCTTTCTTTAGATTTTACTTGTGTGTTTTCTATTTCTCTACTCATTTATTTGCAAACATTTTAACAAGCAAAGTTAGGGGTTATTTTCTTATTTACGGTTTTCGGAAAAAGGCATATAACTCATCAATATCCACTCGTTTATTAAACAAACATTTTCTAAAAAAAATTGTAAGTAATTGTAAATATAAAAAAAATACTCAAAAGTTTTCACGCTCAAGGAGTATACATTTTTTAAACCCAAAACTCAAATTCTACTTAACAGCAATCATCGAAATTTCAACATTAACACCTTTAGGCAAACCAGCTACTTGAACGGTTTCTCTTGCTGGTGCGGTTTTATCGTCGAAGTAACTTCCGTAAACGCTGTTTATTTTGGCAAAATCATTCATATCCATTATAAAAATCGTTGTTTTTACTACGTTTTCAAAAGTCATTTCGGCAGCTTCTAGAACAGCTTTTACGTTTTCCATCACTTGCTTAGTTTCGGTTTCAATATCGTTTAAAACCAATTCCATTGTTGCTGGATTCAAAGCTATTTGTCCAGAAGTATAAAGTGTATTTGCTACCAAAACGGCTTGATTATATGGACCAATTGGAGCAGGAGCCTTATCTGTAATAATTATTTTCTTCATAAAAATCTAATATCTAAAATTATCTCAACGTTTGATCTCTTTGTTGTTGTTTGTCATATTTAATATCACTCAATACACCCGCTTTGATTCCGATAAAGAATCCCCAATACGAATTTTGTCCAAAAGGCGACCAGTTGAAACTCATGTTCCAACTCATTAAATCACGATTCAAACGTATTTGAGTAAACGTTACGCCTTTGTTGGTAAAATCATATCCAGAGGAAACTCCAATACGCCATTTGGGTGTTAAATCAGTATTAGCAGAAACCATCAAGGAATGGCTAGAAATTTTCTTTTCCCCAGATAAATTGGAATAAGTAACCGAATAGGCTAAATTAATATCCCAAGGGATTTCGGCATTATAAAATCCCTTGAATGTATCTTCTTCTTCATCTTTATTTAAATCTTCGGGTGAATTAATTTCGGCATTATCTCCAAACAAATCGTCTTCACGTCCACCATTTCTGGCACCTTGAACGTTTTTCTTCTTCTCGTCTTTAGAACTAGTTAAGGAATAATTTATAGTCATGTTGGCGCTAGTCATTCTAAAAAGTCCACCACCATTTTCTATGTTAAAGGTATTGATTCGTTGATTTTCTGAACCAAGTGCATATGGATCTAAAGTTGCTGCAAAATTCACATTCATTTTTTGTTTGAACAATAAAGTTCCACCACTAATTCGCATTGGCGACCAACGTAAAGAATCGGCTGCCATATCATAACTTCCAGACAATGTTAAATTATTCAATAAAATAATCTTTTTTGGTTCGGTTGCTGTAGAATCTTTATCTCTTACTTTGGCTTCAAATTTATTGTTAATGTTAAATCCAATATTGTTAGCAAATGTCTTACTTGGTGTACCAAAGGCACCGTTTTCAAAACGTGTATAGCTAGCCATCGTTCCACTAGCATCAGAAGCATAAGTATCATAATACTTTTCAAAACTTGGCAAATAACTATGAGAAATAGAAGGTGTAATAGTATGTCTAATCGATTGAATTTTTGCGGTTTCTTTAAATTTAAAGGTGCCATAAATTACCGTTCCAACAGAATTAGAAAACGAATAGGTTCTAAAAGCATCAAAACCATTTACATCTGTAGTAACTACTTTTCCAGCAGGTAAAACTGGTGGGGTTGAGGTAATTTGAAACTCTTTTTTAATGGTTTTTAAATACCATGTTTCTTGATAATTAACAGAAGTAGAAACACTAAAATGTTTAAATACTTTAAAGTTAGTACTCAACGGAATAGTATGTTGCATTCCGGTTCTAGCTTGTTCAAACATTTCTTTTTTAAAGAATAAAGTGTCCGTTGTTTGAAATTGGTTTTCGGCTCTAAGGTTGTATTGTAAATTGATGTTTTTGAAGAATCCTTTTTTAATTCCGTCTTTGGGTGCAAAAGGAAAAATTCTATCCACGCTTGCTTGAAGCGTTGGCAAAGTCATATTAATCAGTTTTGTTTGGGTATTTTGTGAATGATTTGCCGTAACCGATAAATTTACTTGCGGAACAGAATTAAATGTTTTTTGATAAGATATAGACGAATTTAAAGTATTGTTTAATGAGGAACCAATATTTGCAATATTTATAGATTGCTGAAAATACTGACTACTTCCTAAATTTACAGAAGCCGAAAATCTAGAATTCGGGTTTGACTTTGGATCTTTACTGTGCGACCATTGAATGTTGTAAACTCTACTTTTAGAGTAATCAGGATAACCCCTCTCGCTATTGATTTGGTTTTCAAAACGAACGTTTACATTTCCGTTAAAATTATACTTACTGGCATAACTCGATTCAAATCGCAAGGCATAACTTCCGTTGGTAAAATAATCACCAAGAACTGTTAAATCATATTTATCGCTTAAAGCAAAATAATATCCTCCGTTTTGCAAGGCATAACCACGCGTATTATTTTGACCAAAACTTGGCGGAATAATTCCAGAACGACTTTTTTCTGTTATAGGAAAAAAAGCAAAAGGCAACGCAATTGGTGTTGGCACATTGGCAATGTACATATTTGTTAATCCAACCACCACTTTTTTACCAGGAACTAACTTGGCTCTTCTTGCAAAGAAATAGTATTCAGGATCATCAAGATCTTTGGCTGTTGTAATTCGAGCGCCTTTCATAAAATAAACAGAATCGTTTTCTTTTTTTACAATTGCTGTTTTAATATTCATCTCTTGTTGCGAGGTTCTAGAATTCCAAATTAGCGCTTTCTTGGTTTTATAGTTAAATCGAATAGAATCGGGTTCAACAATATTAGAGCCTTGTTTAAAAACAGGAAGTTGCGTATAATTGCCCGAAGAATCTTTCAATCTACCAGCATAAACTTCATTCTTTTCATAGTCAAAAACAATTATTCCCGATTTTAATTCGTAGTCTAGGTAGTTTAACTCGGCACCATCATAGAGCGTGATTAGTTTTTTCTTTTGGTCAAATTTGGCATATTTTTTGGCTCGATATTTAACCTTACCCTCAAGCACCGATTTCATTTTTTTTATGGTATCTACTTTTAAAGTATCAATTTTTTTCACCGAAGGATTGGGCAATTCAAGTGCTGTTTCAATCGGTTTTTCAGACTTATTTGCTTGATTTTTAGCAGGAAAAGATTTCTTACTTTTAGGTAAATCTTGCGCAAATAAATTTGAACTTCCAATTGTTAGAAAATAGGCTGATAAAACGATATAAAATAAGTTTGTACGCAAAGGTTTAAATGCTATTTTTGTAAAAATATGGCTTGATTTTTGAAGAGCCAAACTTACATATTATTTTTCGTCAAAAATAGATAAATAATAATTTTATAACCTTGCAGTTTTAATTAAAATTAACTTTTATAACAATGATTAACACAAATAGAATTAAATATATCTTTTCATTAACATTATTGTTGTGTTCCTTAATTGGATTTTCGCAATCCAGTAAGTTTAAAGTAGCTTTAGACGCCGGACATGGAGACCATGATTATGGTGCAGTATATAATGGACACATCGAAAAGAACATCAACTTGGCGATAACTTTAAAAGTAGGCAAGATACTAGAAAAGAACTCTAGTATAGATGTTATTTATACAAGAAAAACGGATGTTTTTATTGGATTAATAGAAAGAGCTAACATTGCTAACAAAGCTGATGCAACTATTTTTGTTTCTATTCATTGTAATGCTAATAAAAATAAAGTAGCCGATGGTACAGAAACTTATGTGATGGGTATGAATAAAAACGCATCTAATCTTGAAGCAGCTAAAAGAGAAAACTCAGTTATTACACTTGAAAAAGATTACAAACAAAAATACCAAGGTTTTGATCCTAATAAGCCAGAAACGATGTTGGGGATAACAATTATGCAAGAAGAGTTTCTTGAAAATAGTATTGCTTTAGCAGGTAAAATTCAAGATCGATTCGTTCAAGATTTAGGTAAGAAAAGTAGAGGTGGAGGCGTAAAACAAGCTCCTTATATGGTTTTGCACAAAGCGTATATGCCAAGAGTACTTATTGAAACAGGTTTTTTATCAAATACTATTGAAGGTAATATTTTAGATTCTGAAGAAGGGCAACAAGACATTGCAGAAGCCATTGCTAAAGCCATTATTAGTTATAAAAAAGATTTCTTTGATGGAGGAGCTGACGATGCTACTCCAGAAATTAAACCATCTCAAAGAGTTGAAGATAAACCAATAAAAACTACTCAAGAGCCAAAGAAAGTAGATACGGTGATTAAAAAAACAGAACCTAAAGTAGTAGCATCATCAATTGCAAAAGGGGTGATGTTTAAAGTTCAAATTGCTGCAAGTACTAAGAAGTTAGACACTTCACCAAGCAACTTCAAAGGATTGAAAAATGTATCAAGTTCATTCGATATTAGTATCTATAAATATTTCTATGGTGAAACATCAAATTATGATGAAGCTAAGAGGTTATTGCAAGATGCTAAAACCAAAGGTTACTTCTCGGCATTTATTATTGCTTTTAAAGATGGTAAAAGCATAGATTTGAAAGATGTTATCAAATAATATACTATTTTTGTAATCTAAAAAAAAACACAGTTTTGAAATTATCAAGAGAAATTAAAACCGCTATTTTAGTAATTGCCTCTATTTTATTATTTATTTGGGGCTACAGCTTTTTAAAAGGAAGAGACTTATTTACCAATTACAAAAATCTTTATGTAGAGTATGAAAATGTTGAAGGATTAACAGTTTCATCACCAGTTACTATCAACGGATTGGTTGTTGGTAAGGTAAATAGTGTAGTTATTAATAATGAAACAGGAAAAATTAAAGTTGAAATGCAAATCAATTCTGATTTTCCAATAAAGAAAAAAAGTATAGCCCAAATTTATGCTCCAAGTCCAATTGGCGGAAAACAAATTGCAATTTTGCCAACTAAAGAAGGTCAAGACGCTGTAGATGGAGATTTTCTAATTTCATCAAGCAAACTTGGTTTAACAGACGAATTGGCAAAGCAAATAGAACCTCTAAAAGATAAAATAACCAAACTGCTTGATAATGCTAATGTAATGTTAGAAAATGTTAATCAAGTTTTGGATGCAAAATCTAAAGAAAATCTAAGAAATAGTTTAACCAATCTAAACGAGACTTTAGCGCAATTTAAAGTAGCTTCTAAAGAAGTAAACGAAATGTTAGCGCAAAACAAGTCTAAAATTAGTGGAACTATGACAAATATTGAAAAAGCTTCGGCTAATTTCTCTAAAGTTTCTGATTCTTTGGCTAAAGCAAATATTGGTCAGACAGTTAAAAATTTAGAAAAAACACTTGCTAATGTTGACAAAATGATGGGCGATATGCAAGCTGGTAAAGGTACAATGGGTAAATTAATGAAAGATGATGCAATGTATACTAATTTTACCAAAACTTCTAAAGAATTGGAATTGTTGTTGCAAGACTTGAGATTAAACCCAACACGCTATGTTAACGTTTCACTTTTCGGAAAGAAAAATAAACCCTACGTAGCACCTGTAAACGATACAATTAAATAGTATAAATACGATAATTATGGAACTTTTAGCCAATATATTTTTTGCACTATTATTAATTATCGGATTTGGATATTTTACAATTAATGTAAAAAAACTTATCCGAAATATAAAACTCGGTCAAGACGTTAATCGTTCCGATAATTCATCTGAAAGATGGAAGAATATGGCAATGATTGCACTTGGTCAATCTAAAATGGTAAAAAGACCAGTGGCTGGTTTTCTTCATATTATTGTTTATGTTGGTTTTGTAATCATCAATATTGAGTTATTAGAAATCATCATTGACGGACTTTTTAGCACGCACCGAGTTTTCAAGTTCCTGGGTGGATTGTATGATATACTTATTGGCTCCTTTGAGATTCTTGCCTTTTTGGTTCTTGTTGCTGTTATCATTTTTTGGATTAGAAGAAATGTAACCAAACTAAAACGTTTTGCAAGTGCTGATTTGAATGGAAAACCAAAAAATGATGCAAATTATATTCTATATTTTGAGGTAGTTTTGATGTCATTATTTCTATTAATGAACGCTGCCGATTTGCATCTTCAAAATCTTCCAGAAGTTTTTGGTCATTATGAAAAGGCTGGTTCGTTTCCAATTTCGCAATTTCTAACTCCAATTTTTGACGGAATGAGTACACAATTGGTATTCATGCTTGAAAGAACTTTTTGGTGGTTGCACATCATTGGAATATTAATTTTTATGAACTATTTATACTTTTCTAAACATTTACATATTCTTTTAGCCTTTCCAAATACGTATTTTGCAGATTTGAATGCCAAAGGAAAATTTGATAATCTTGAGAGTGTTACCAAAGAAGTAAAATTGATGATGGATCCAAACGCCAATCCATTTGCAGCGCAACCTATTGATGAAAAAGCAGTTCCAAGTAAATTTGGTGCCAGTGATGTTATGGATTTGAATTGGGTTCAGTTATTAAACGCATACACTTGTACCGAATGTGGACGTTGTACATCGGCCTGTCCAGCCAATCAAACCGGAAAAAAATTGTCTCCTCGCAAAATCATGATGGATACAAGAGATAGACTAGAAGAAGTAGGAAGAAATATCGATAAAAACAAAGGCGTTTTTGTTCCTGATAACATTTCGTTATTAAACAATTATATTACCACTGAAGAGCTTTGGGCATGCACATCTTGCAATGCGTGTGTAGAAGAATGTCCGGTAAATATTAGCCCACTATCCATAATTATGGATATGAGACGCTATTTAGTAATGGAGCAAAGTGCAGCACCTCAATCGTTGAATGCCATGATGACCAATATAGAAAATAATGGCGCGCCATGGCAATACAATCAAATGGATCGTTTGAATTGGAAAGAGGAGTTGTGATATGATAAAAATTAGTAACTATAAACCAATATACAAACCCTATTTTAAAAAATTAAATATAGAATGGTTAGAGAAGTATTTTTTTGTAGAGGATTATGACAAAGAAGTTCTTTCTAATCCTGAGAAATATATTTTAGATAAAGGTGGATTTATTTATTTTATTTTAGAAAATGATATACCAGTAGGAACAGTAGCAATAATGATTAATGAAAGTCAAGAATTAGAATTGACAAAAATGGGAATGTCGGAAAACGCCAAAGGAAAAGGTTTTGGAAATTTATTATTAAAACATGTCATAAATGAAGTAATTAATAATAAAACTCACAATGAATTATACCTATATTCTAATACTTTATTAGGACCAGCAATACATCTTTATGAAAAATATGGATTTGAAGAAATACCATTTGAAAGTAGTAAATACAAAAGATGCAATATTAAAATGAAATTAAATTTAAAAAATGAAAGCGGAAGAAATTGACAAGAACCTCCAAATTTTAACTGAAAACGGACAACATCTAAGCCCTATTTTAAAAGAAGGAATTAAAAATTATTTAATTGATATTGACGGAACCATCTGTGACGATATTCCTAATGAAGAACCCGAACGAATGTTAACGGCAGAAGTATATCCTGATGCTTTAGTTACCTTAAATCGTTGGTATGATGAAGGTCATATTATCTTTTTCTTCACTTCCAGAACAGAAGCACATAGAGAATATACAGAGCGTTGGTTAAAACAACACGGATTTAAATATCACGGAATGGTGATGGGAAAACCTCGCGGCGGAAATTACCATTGGATAGATAATCATTTAGTGAAAGCAACTCGCTACAGAGGAAAATTTACCGATTTAATAGAAAAAGAAGTAACCATCGAGGTTTTTGACGATGGACAACATGAGTAATATTAAATATATGATTTTAGATATTAGATTTTCAAAATATATCTAATATCTAATATCTAAAATCTAAAATCTAAAATTAAAATATGTCAGAAGTATTGAACGTGCCTACAATGGCAGAGATGTTGGCTCAAGGCAAACAACCAGAAGTATTATTTTGGGTAGGTTGCGCAGGAAGTTTTGACGATAGAGCAAAAAGAATTACTAAAGCATTTGTACGAATTTTAAACCGTGCTAATGTTGCATTTGCTGTTCTTGGAACCGAAGAAAGTTGCACCGGTGATCCAGCAAAAAGAGCCGGAAATGAATTTTTGTTTCAAATGCAAGCCATAATGAACATTGAAGTTCTAAATGCTTATGAAGCTAAGAAAATAGTGACCGCTTGTCCGCATTGTTTTAATACCCTGAAAAATGAATATCCAGAATTGGGTGGAAAATATGAAGTTATTCATCATACAGAATTCCTTAAATCATTGTTAGATTCAGGTAGATTGACTATAGAAGGAGGACAATTTAAAGGCAAGAAAATTACTTTTCACGATCCATGTTACTTAGGAAGAGCTAATAATATCTACGAAGCTCCAAGAGAATTAATTCAAAAATTAGATGCCGAATTGGTTGAAATGAAACGCTCACGTGCCAACGGACTTTGTTGTGGAGCAGGTGGAGCACAAATGTTTAAAGATGCTGAAAAAGGAAATAAAGAAATCAACATCGAAAGAACCGAAGATGCACTTGAAACTAAACCAGATATTATAGCTGCAGGTTGCCCATTTTGCAACACAATGATGACGGATGGCGTTAAAAACAAAGAAAAAGAAGCTGAAGTAAAAGTTCTTGATATTGCCGAATTAATTGCAAACGCTCAAGATTTGTAGTGATTAGTGATTAGCTCATAGTGAATAGTAATTAGCCCATAGTGAAGAGTGAATTGTTTTGCTTTATTTTAAAAAAGAGAACCGCTCAAACCCCCAACAAATTAGATAAAAAATAAAATGCAAAAATACGCAGTAAACCAGCAACTTATTGAGACACTTTTAGCTTGGGTAAATTCAGGGGAAATAGCTATTCCAGAAATTCAAAGGCCATTTGTTTGGGACAGCTCGAAAGTACGTGATTTAATGGATAGTTTGTATCAAGGTTATCCTATTGGTTACGTTATTGCTTGGAAAAATCCGAATGTTAGATTAAAGGATGGCAGTTTAAGTGATGGAAAAAAAATACTAATTGATGGGCAACAACGTGTTACTGCTTTAACCGCTGCAATTCTTGGACAATATGTTGTAAATAAAACCTATCAAAGAGTAAAAATAAAAATAGCTTTTCATCCTATCGACGAAAAATTTGAAGTGCAAAATCCTGCAATATTAAAAGATAAAACTTGGCTTCCTGATATTTCACTAGCAATTAATGGTGATCTTTTTGAAATTGCTGACAACTATTTTGACCTTAATCCAGAAGTTGACAAAAAACAAGTCCGAAACGCATTTTCAAACTTAATGAACATTCCAAAAAAACAAATTGGAATAATAGAATTAGCAGCTGAATTAGATATTGAAACTGTCACAGAAATTTTTATACGTATAAATTCAAAAGGAGTTGTGTTAAGTCAAGCTGACTTTGCAATGAGTAAAATTGCATCAAATACTGAATACAACGGAAATGAGTTACGCAAAGCAATAGACTACTTCTGCCATTTGGCTATTGCTCCTGAATTTTACAAACATATAGTAGATAATGACAAAGAATTTTCTCAGACTGAATTCTTTCAAAAAATGCAATGGCTCAAAACAGAAAATGAAGATTTATACGACCCAGACTACAATGACTTAATTCGAGTTGCTTTTACAACACAATTCAATAGAGGTCGACTTTCAGATTTAGTTAGTTTACTTTCGGGTAGAAATTTTGAAACACGTACTTACGAAGACGCTATTGCAGAACAATCATTTACAACTTTAAAAATAGGAGTTAATAATTTTATAAATGAAACTAATTTTAAACGCTTTTTGATGATAATTAAATCCGCTGGATTTATCTCTCCAAAACTTATTCGCTCTCAAAATGCTATTAATTTTGCTTATATTGTTTATCTAAAGCTAAAAGAATTAGGTGTTAATTCAGTTGCAATTGAAAGTTATGTAAGACGTTGGTTAGTTTTCAGTATTTTAACTGGTCGATATTCAGGTTCACCAGAAAGTGCTTTTGATTTTGACATCAAACAAATTTCACAGAAACCATTTGACGAATACTTAAAAGAAAAAGAAGAAGGCGAACTTTCCGATGCATTTTGGAACGCTTCACTTCCACAAAGTTTAGACACTTCCGTTGCAAGCAGTCCATATTTTCATGTTTTTTTGGCATCACAAGTGAAAGCAAACGACAGAGGATTTTTATCAAAAGATGTTTTAGTTAGTGATTTAATTTCATTGCGAGGAGATATACATCATTTATTCCCAAAAGATTATTTGAAAAAAAACGGTTTGGACAGAAGAGAATATAATCAAATTGCCAATTATGTCTATATGCAGTCAGAAATTAATATTAAGGTTGGTAATAAACCCCCAAAAGTTTATTTTGAATTAATAAAAAATCAAATGTCAAACGGAAACCAGCAAATGAGTGGACTTACAAGTGAACAACAACTTTTAGAAAATTTAAAAATGAATTGTGTTCCTATTGAAATTCAACACATGAGCATTAATGATTACAACGATTTTTTAAATTTAAGAAGAAAACTTATGGCAACAAAAATCAAAGAATACTACCATTCATATTCAACACATGAGCATTAATGATTACAACGATTTTTTAAATTTAAGAAGAAAACTTATGGCAACAAAAATCAAAGAATACTACCATTCATTATGAAAAATAAATAGGCAAAACGTTGGATACATTGTTGCTAGTTCCGAACCGCTTAGCCAGAAATTTTTTTTGTATATTTGAACTATGGAAAGAATTTATTTAGACACTTCTGTTTTTGGTGGTTATTTTGAACCAGAGTTCAAACTTTGGACAAAAGTATTGTTTGACAGGGTTTCTAAAGGTGAATATAAAGTTCTAGTTTCTCGACTTACAGATATTGAACTTGAAAATGCACCACAACGAGTAAGAGATTTGGCAAATTCTTTACCGCAAGAAAATATAGAGTGGTTAGACGTTACAACTCAAGCAGTTCGACTTGCAGATAGTTATATTGAAGAAAAAGTAGTTGGACAAACAAGCCATTCAGACTGTATCCATATTGCTATTGCAACATTGAATTATGCGGACGTTTTAGTGAGTTGGAATTTCAAACATATTGTAAATCATATACGAATTAGAGGATATAATGCTGTTAATTTTAAATACGGACACAAAATACTTGACATACGTTCACCAAGAGAAATATTAGAATATGAAGACTAAAGAAATTAAAAAAGAGAAATCAATCCTTGTTGACTTGCGCTCAATAAGAGATAAAATTAGTAACGAATTGACAGGAATGACACCTGAACAAGTTGTTGAATATTTAAAGAAGAAAAAAACATTACACCCAAAATCGGTTTGGCAATAGTGTTGCCGAATTGCAGGATTTCAGCTTTTGGAATTCTATTAAACTTCGGTACTAATTTGAGCAGAACTACATATAATTCCCTATCATCATCAAGCCAAAAACTGTTACTTACTGATGCAAAATAGTGTTTGAAAGAAAATTTATATTGATGAGCGGAAGTTTTAAAATAGCAAACCAATGTTTGCAAATAATTTAATTCCAGATAGAATAGTAACTACTAAAACTTAAAAATTTATAATGATTTGGGACTATTTTATAGTATAAGTAATAAAATCTCAAATCAAAAATCAATATCAAATATCAAATATCCAATGTACCTACCCTTTGAAAATTTACCTCAAGAATCTAGAATTTGGATTTACCAATCCAGCAGAAAATTTTCTGATGAAGAAGTTGCTGAAATCGAAAAGGACTTGATGCAATTTATTGAAAATTGGTCGGCTCACGGCACTTCATTAGAAGCTTCCTTCACAATTAGATATAATCGATTTATAATTATCGCTGTTAATCAAGAATTTCATCCTGCCACAGGTTGTTCTATAGATTCATCGGTTGGATTTATTCAAAATTTAGAACAAAAATACAGTGTAGATTTATTGGATAAAATGAATGTTGCTTTCAAACAAGGAGAATTCATTACGTATAAAACCCTTTTAGAATTCAAAAAACTAGCAAAAGACAAATCGGTTTCAGAAAACACAATAGTTTTCAATAATCTCGTTAATACTATTGAAGAACTCCAAGAAGGTTGGGAAATTCCTGCAAGTGAAAGCTGGCATAGCAGATTCTTTTAATCTTTAATTACTTTCATGAAAAATATAAGTAAGCTACTTTTATTGTTTGTAATAATAACATTTGTAACCAATTGTGGAACTACAAAAAGGTCATCTTCTGTAGGTGTAATCCAAAAACCAGAAGTTGCAATTGAAGAAGATCTTTATATTCCTATACCAAAATCGGAACGTAAAAATTATTTCAAAGAAACTTCTCAAGAAACAAAATGGGTTGATAGTATTTATACTCAAATGACTTTTGAAGAAAAAGTAGGACAATTGTTTATGGTTGCTGCTTATTCTAATAAGGATACAGTTCATTTCAATGCTGTTGAAAAGTTAGTTACTCAGAATAAAGTAGGAGGATTAATTTTTTTTCAAGGTGGTCCTGTTCGACAAGCCAAATTGACTAATCGTTTTCAAGCAAAGTCAAAAGTGCCTTTGTTTATTGGAATTGATGCAGAATGGGGTTTAAGTATGCGTTTAGATTCAACATACAAATATCCATGGAATACGACACTTGGAGCTATAAAAGATTTACGACTTATTGAAAAAGTGGGTAAAAATATGGCCCAAGAAGCCAAACGAATTGGAGCACATTTCAACTTTGTTCCAGTTTTAGACATTAATACCAATCCCAAAAACCCGATTATTGGACACCGCTCTTTTGGTGAAAACAAAGTAAATGTTACCGAACACGCTATTGCTATTATG
Organism: Flavobacterium sp.; assembly: GCA_020048955.1. Classification (GTDB taxonomy): domain Bacteria; phylum Bacteroidota; class Bacteroidia; order Flavobacteriales; family Flavobacteriaceae; genus Flavobacterium. Next base: position 7,871 of record JAIFLT010000128.1, on the reverse strand, counting down.
GAAGGAATACAAAGTGAAGGTGTCTTTTGTACTGGAAAACATTTTCCAGGACATGGTGATACTGCTTTAGACTCCCATTATGCTTTACCATTAGTAAATTTTACCAAAGACCGTTTAGAAAAAGTAGAATTATATCCTTACAAAAGAATGTTTGATGAAGGATTAGTTTCTGTTATGGTTGCCCATTTAAACATTCCTAGTATTGAGCCACGGGACAATTTTCCTACTTCAGTTTCACAAAATGTTGTTACTAATTTACTACAGGAAGAATTAGGATTTGAAGGTTTGATTTTTACTGACGCACTCAATATGAAAGCGGCAAGTAAGTTTATGAAACCTGGCGATATCGATTTAGAAGCTTTTATGGCTGGAAATGATATTTTGCTTTTTGCAGAGAATGTTCCATTGGCTTATCAAAAAATTTCTGAAGCATATAATAATGGACTAATTACAGAAGAGCGTTTAGCAAAATCAGTTAAAAAAATATTGGCTCATAAGTATAAAATCGGTTTAAACAACTATAAACCAATTGATTCAAAAAATATAGCATCCGATTTGAATACTACATTTAAAGATGCGCTGCAATATCAACTTTTCGAACATGCAACAACGGTTTTAAAAAATAAGGATAACATTCTTCCCATTAAAAATCTTGACCAAAAGATTGCTTATGTGAAATTAGGTGATGATGTAAATTCTACTTTTGTAAGTACCTTGAAAAAATACACTGAAATAACCGAAATTTCAGAAGACAATATAGATTCACTTAAAGTAAAACTTAAAGACTTTAATACGGTCATAGTAGGTTTTCACAAATCTGATAGAGCATGGAAAAAGCACGATTTTTCTGAAAACGAATTGGTTTGGCTACAAGAAATTGCAAAAAACAATACGGTAATTTTAGATGCTTTTACAAAACCATATTCTTTATCTGCTATATCAAATTTTGAGGATATTGAAGGAGTGGTAATGTCTTATCAAAATGGTGATATTTCTCAAGAAGTTAGTGCTCAATTACTTTTTGGTGCTTTTGAACCTCAAGGAAAATTACCAGTAAGTATCAATGAAGAGTTTAAAGAAGGTTTTGGTTTAAGAACTGATAAATTAAATAGATTAGGATTTACCGCTCCAGAAAATGTTGGAATGAGTCCAAGTGTTTTATCTAAAATTGATGCTTACGCCAAAAAAGCAATTGATGGTAAAATGGCTCCCGGAATGCAAATTTTAGTAGCAAGAAGAGGTAAAGTGATTTTTCAAAAGGCTTATGGATATCACACGTATGACAATCAAACAAAAGTGTCTAATTCTGATATATATGATGTAGCATCGATAACTAAAATGGTAGCCACATTACCCAACGTAATGCAACAGTATGACAAAGGAAAAGTAACTTTAGATTCTAAATTAGGAAATATGTTGCCAATGTTTCAAGGAACCAACAAGCAAGATATTTTGTTTAAAGATTTACTCTCGCATTATGCCAAATTACAAGCATGGATTCCTTTCTATAAAAACACTTTAGATGCTGAGAAATGTCCATCAGATAAAATATATAGTTTGTATAATAAAGAAGGGTTTAATTATCAAGTGGCAGAAAATCTATACATTAGAAATGATTATCAAGATACTATTTTAAAACAAATTGCCGATAGTAAACTTTTGGATAAAAAAGAATATAAATACAGCGATTTTACTTTTATAATTTTAAAAGAATATCTCGAAAAAGCAACTGGAAAAACTCTTGATAAATTGAGTATAGAAAATTTCTATACTACATTAGGAATGAATAATACCGTGTTTAATCCACTTAGAAAGTTTGATTATAACGTAATTCCACCAACAGAAAATGATAACTATTTCCGTCATACAATTATTCAAGGTTATGTTCATGACATGACAGCTGCAATGCAAGGTGGTGTTGCTGGACATGCCGGAATTTTTTCAAATGCTATGGATATTGCCAAAATGATGCAATTGTTTCTTCAAAAAGGTAATTATGGTGATAAACAATATTTTTCTCCTTCAACATTTGATACTTTCAATACTTGTCATTTTTGTTCAGAAGGAAATAGGAGAGGATTAGGTTTTGATAAACCTCAATTAGGAAAAGAAGGACCAACCTGCGGATGCGTGTCGATGTCAAGTTTTGGACACACTGGTTTTACAGGAACTATGGCTTGGGCAGATCCAGAAACCGAAATTGTCTATTTATTTTTATCCAATAGAACTTATCCTGGTACTACTGAGGTAAATAAACTTTCAAAGGAAAATATCAGAGAAGATATTCAGAAGATTATTCAAGAAGCAATTTTAGATAAATAGATTTTTAATTTTTTGTTAGCGAATTTCATTAGGATTTTCAGTAACTTCGTACTTCTAAAAATCAGCAATGAAAATAGCAATCGTTTGTTATCCAACTTTTGGTGGAAGTGGTGTTGTAGCTACAGAGCTCGGTCTAGAATTAGCACATCGCGGACATGAAATTCATTTTATAACCTACAAGCAACCTGTTCGTTTGGCACTTTTAAACTCAAATGTGCATTATCACGAAGTTAATGTTCCTGAATACGCTTTGTTTCATTATCAGCCTTATGAATTGGCACTATCTAGCAAATTGGTAGATATGGTAAAATTATATGGCATCGAACTTTTGCACGTTCATTATGCAATTCCTCATGCTTATGCAGGTTATATGGCTAAGCAAATGTTGAAAGATGAAGGTATTAATATTCCAATGGTTACAACACTTCACGGAACCGATATTACCTTAGTAGGAAAACATCCATTTTATAAAACGGCCGTTTGTTTTAGTATCAATAAATCGGATGTAGTTACTTCTGTTTCGCAGAGTTTAAAAGACGATACTTATAAACATTTTGATATTAACAAAGAAATTCATGTTATTCCAAACTTTATAGAGTTGGATAAACATCGCAATGAACCCTTGATATCTTGCCAACGTTCTGTAATGGCAGAAAAACATGAAAGTATAATTACTCATATAAGTAATTTCAGAAAAGTAAAAAGAATTCCAGATGTTGTTAAGATTTTCTTCAAAATTCAACAACAACTACCAGCTAAATTAATGATGGTAGGTGATGGTCCAGAACGAGAAATTGCAGAGAGATTGTGTGAAGAGCTTGGAATTCAAGAAAAAGTAATTTTCTTTGGAAATAGTAATGAAATTGATCAAATTCTTTCTTATTCAGATTTATTTTTATTACCCTCTGAGACAGAAAGTTTTGGTTTAGCCGCACTAGAAGCTATGGCTTGGTCTGTTCCTGTTATTTCTAGTAATTCTGGAGGTTTGCCTGAAGTGAACTTTGACGGAGCCTCAGGATATTTAAGTAATGTAGGTGATGTTGATGAAATGGCGGAGAATGCTATAAAAATTTTAAGCAATATTGACACCTTAAATGCGTTTAAAGAAAATGCTTTATCGGTAGCAAAACAGTTTGACATAAAAAATATAGTACCTATTTATGAAGAAATCTATCACAAAGCAATTGAAACGTCTAAGCAAATAAAGGTATCATGATAAAAAAAAGTTGCATTATTTTAATAGTATTTATACTCTTTTCTTGTTCTTCATCAAAACCTCCAATGATATCAGAGCCCATGTATGATGTGCTTTTTGGCAGTGATTATGGAGGAGCCTCCTTTCAATTTTATGAAATTGTTTCCGATGAAAAGGAATTTAATATTTTGCTTACTGATGATATGATAAAACCTTATGTAAAAAAGGAAGATATTCAAACTTGTAACTTTATATTGGTTAACATGGGAGAAAAAAAATCAGGTGGTTATACGCTTGAAGTACAAAAAGTAGAAGAATTAGCTGACAAAGTTATTGTCACTTTAAAAGAAGTTGAACCTAAAGGAAATGCCACAATGGCGCTAACCAAACCTTGCTATGTAATTAAAATAAAATCGAAGAAACCAATAGAAATAAAATAAAAAAAAATCCCGATTATTTTGAAAATCGGGATTTTTTTGTTAGAATTTATACCTAATTCCTAAAGCTAAATCGGGTCCAAAATTATCTTCACGATAATTATCAGAGTTAAAATAAAGTTCTGGTCTAATATCTAAAGATAGTTGAATAGGCACTTCTTTAAAATTATATTCAATACCTATATCACCTGCTACAAAAACAAAAGTACCATTATCTTTGAATTTAGCGCCATTTGCACTGTAATCATAACTCCAACTTCCTAAACCGCCACCAGCACCAGCATACCAATTAAAGCCTTCATCAATATTCCAAACCCATTGATAAAGCCCCGTTAGTTTAAAGGCATCTACATTATTACTGTTTCTAAAACCCAAATCAAGTTCTAAACGATTGTTTTTTGATAAACCTCTTTGATAGGAAATTTCACCACCTAAACCATCATTGTCTCCAAGTCGCAAACCTAATGCGTTTTTTGAAATGTCTTGTGCTTGTGCAGTAAATGCTAAACCAACTAGCATCATTGCAGATAAAATCACTTTCTTCATAAAATTGTTATTTAAAGTTTATAGTATAACAGTCATAAAAGGTCAATTATTGTGCCATTAGTTGTTAAAATATTCAAAAATTTAAGTTTATACTCCTTAACTCATTGGTAGTAAGATAAAAAAAGTGACAAATGGAATACCTTATTTGTCACTTTTTGTAAAATTTAAAAAGTATTTTAGTTAATAAGAAACGATTTTATACTTTCTGTTTGTGTTTGGTTGAAAGTTGAAGGAATCGGTAAAGTTACATTTGGAATACTATTCAATTGATAATTCAAAACAGTATTTGCATAAATCATACCAACATTTTTACTATAATATTGATTAGAAACAATTACATCTTGTGCATTCATTATAGTAACAGGAAATGAAATGCCAGAAACAGTTTGAACCGTTGTAATTTTTAAATTTAATACAATTTTTGTTTTTCTGATATCACCATAATCATCTCCATTAGGAAAAAGATAAGATGCTTGACTACCATTATATACCGATTTCAAGGTGTAATCAATAGTTAAAGGATATGTTTGAACGGTTTGACTTATTGTACCAGATATAGAACTCAATTCTTGCCCAATTATTCCCGATTCTTTAAAGAATATAAAATCTGTTACGTTTAAACTGATAGGTGAAGTCAATCCAAAATCAAAATTAAAATTCCCAGTCATAAGTAATTTACTACCATCAATTTTTATACCATTATTTCTTAAAGTAGAACTGAAAAAACCAGTTGCACTATTTAATGTTTTTAATTTTTTATAGGTTATCGAATTGATTAATGTATCATTAGCAATATAAATGGAATCTCTTGTTAATGGGTTAGTAGTACTACTCAAATCACTATCAACATCATAAGTCCAGTAATTATTGTTTTTTAATGGCAAAAACTCAGTTGGCGCTTCATTTCCATTGTCAGAATTATTATCGTTATCACTTGAACAAGATATTAAAAAAATGAGTAATAATGATGTAATTAAAAATTTAGTTTTCATATCAGATAATTTTTGTTTTTGGCTAAATTACTAAAAAAGTTTTTATGTTTAGTAAATGTTAAAAATCATTTTGTAAATAGAATTGCTTAAAATTAAACCTTAAACTTTTAAACTTTAAACAATTCAACTATATTTGTTCAAAACTAACAAAAATGGCCGGAAATAGCTACGGAACACTTTTTAGAATTACAACTTTTGGAGAATCTCATGGAGACGCACTTGGAGGAATAATTGATGGATGTCCGGCAGGAATTGAGTTGGATATTGAAGCAATTCGTTTAGAAATGCAACGTCGTAAACCGGGACAATCTTCTATAGTTACGCAACGAAAGGAAGAAGATGAAGTTCAATTATTATCTGGACTATTTGAAGGTAAAACAACAGGAACCCCAATTGGTTTTATCATTCCAAACACCAATCAAAAATCTGATGATTATTCTCATATAAAAAATTCATATCGACCTAGTCATGCCGATTATGTTTATGAAAAAAAATATGGCATTCGTGATTATAGAGGTGGTGGAAGAAGTTCTGCTAGGGAAACGGCAAGTAGAGTTGTAGCAGGAGCTATTGCTAAACAAGTTATAAAAGATATTAAAATACATGCTTTTGTATCCTCAGTTGGAGAAATTTTTATAGAGAAATCATATCAAGATTTAGATTTTTCATTAACAGAAACTAATGCTGTTCGATGCCCAGATTTGGATGTTGCAGCAAAAATGGAAGCCTACATAAAAGATATAAAAAAACAAGGAGATACTGTTGGCGGAACAATAACTTGTGTTATTCAAAATGTTCCAATCGGATTAGGTGAACCAGTTTTTGATAAGCTTCACGCTGAATTAGGAAAAGCAATGTTATCTATAAATGCAGTTAAAGGATTTGAATTTGGAAGTGGTTTTTGTGGTGCCAAAATGAAAGGTAGTGAACATAACGATTTGTACAATGAAAACGGAACTACAAAAACCAATCTTTCAGGTGGAATTCAAGGCGGAATTTCTAACGGAATGGATATCTATTTCAGAGTTGCCTTCAAACCAGTGGCAACTTTAATTCAAAAACAAGAAGTTTTATCCAATCAAAATGAAATAATTGAGCAACAAGGTAAAGGTCGTCATGATCCTTGTGTTGTGCCAAGAGCTGTGCCCATTGTAGAGGCTATGGCAGCCATAGTTTTAGCCGATTTTTATTTAATTAACAAAATTTATCTATCAAAATAATGACATCAACAGTAGAACAAAAAAAATCAATTTTATCAAACCTAACATTTCAAATATTAGTTGCGGTTGTTTTAGGAGCAATTTTAGGTGTGTTTGTTTTTAAAAATTTTGATGAAGCATTCAGAATATCTTTTAGTAAAAACATAAAATTGTTGGCAACTATATTTATTAGATTAGTTCAAATGATAATTGCTCCATTAGTTTTTACAACATTAGTTGTTGGAATTGCAAAGTTAGGAGATATTAAGTCAGTGGGTAGAATTGGAGGTAAAGCTTTAGGATGGTTTTTTACTGCATCTTTCATATCACTCTTAATAGGAATGTTTTGGGTAAACCTATTAGAACCAGGGAAAAATATAGTATTGACCGATGTTAATGTTGAATCAGCAACTGAAATAGTTGCCAAAACGGAAGGTTTTTCTGCTCAAAATTTTGTGGAACATATTATTCCAAAAAGTATTTTTGAAGCAATGGCAACAAATGAAATATTACAAATTGTAATTTTTTCAATTTTCTTTGGATTGGCTGCCGCATCAATTGGTGACCATGCCAAACCTGTGGTGAATGCTTTAGATAAAACATCTCATATTATTCTTAAAATGGTTACTTATGTAATGAAATTTGCACCATTTGGAGTTTTTGGTGCAATTGCAAGTGTTTTGGCTTTAATTGACTTTTGGGAATTAATCAAAACTTATATATACTTTTTCGGATCATTTCTGGTTGGTATTGCTTCACTTTGGGCAGTTTTGTTACTTGTCGGTTTTATTTTTCTTAAAGGGAGAATGATAACATTAATTAAGCACATCACATCTCCAATGGCAATTGCATTTGGAACTACAAGTAGCGAGGCTGTTTTCCCAAAATTAACAGAAGAGCTGGAACGATTTGGCGTAAAAGATAAAATAGTTTCTTTTATGCTTCCCTTAGGTTATTCATTTAATCTTGATGGAAGCATGATGTATATGACTTTTGCAAGTATTTTCATTGCACAAGCTTATGGTGTTCCGTTAGATTTAGGAACTCAAATGACAATGCTTTTGGTATTAATGCTCACCAGCAAAGGAATTGCGGGGGTTCCAAGAGCTAGTTTGGTGGTAGTCGCTGCTACTTGTGGAATGTTTGATATTCCAACTTTAGGTATTGCGCTAATCTTGCC
>JAIFLT010000157.1:455-18078 GCA_020048955.1 Flavobacterium sp. | reverse complement strand
TTCTTTGCTACAATGATGATGAATTCCTCTCAACCAACCTTTGATATTCATAATATGTATATGCAATTCTTTGAAGTTCTTTCCATCTTCTGATGCTACTTGTTTTAGTTTTAAAAACTCTTTTTTCAAAGGTGCATATCCCTTCCATTTATCAGTAATTAATTCGGCATCTTTTGAGACATATTTTCTTAAAAATGAACCTAACTCCTTTGCGGATGAATTTTCAATAACCTCTGCATATGCTCTGCCAACTCCGTCTTCTACAATTTCTAAAGCAAGAACAATTAACTTTTTAGCACCTTTACTTCTTCCTTTTTTTCCTTCTTCTGGCCCACCTACAACAAACTCATCTGCGTGAATAACCCCTGTTAATGGGCTTTTAAGACTGCTTTTCATTACTTGTTGCACTTTTTGTTTAAATGTCCAACAGGTTTTTTGCCTTAATTCAAATTCATTACTCAATTCCAATGAAGACATTCCTTTTTTCTTTGTACTAACTTTGAAAATAATATGAAATGCAATTAATATGGGAAACTTAAGTTTCTCAAACATTGTATTTGCTGTTGGGCTTTCATCATATTTGCATTTTAAACATCTTCTTGAAAATGGTTTTTTACCATTATAATATTTGTCATTATTACATTTTTTGCAAGAATATCCTTTTTCCCATTTGATTGAAGAAAGGTATTCATAACAGTCTAAATCTTCTTTAAATCGTTTGTTAAATGTAATTGAATTCACTCCTATAAATTTTTCCCTTGCAATCATTTTACAAAGGTAATTCTAATTTTTAAATTGGGCGACCTAAACGCCTATACCTAAAAGTTAATTTTTTTTATACAATTAGTTTTAGTACAAAAAAGTGTCTAGTTTCTTGAACGCTTTTTTAGAACATGTTAGCTAATTACGATGCCTTTTTAGAAGCACAACATCCCCCTTTTTTCTCACCTTCACTACAAGATTTTTTCTCTTCTGTTGAAGCTGTTTTTTCAGTTTTAGCTTTTTTCTTTTTTTGTTTTGGCTCTTGTTGAGCGTTTACGTTCATTGAAAATAAAAACGCTACTATTGCTAACATTGATGCTGCTTTTTTCATTTTTTTATATTTTAAAATTAATAATTCTTTACTTATTTATAACAAATAGTGCTACAAATATACTATTTTATTTATGAAACAAAAATAATTTAACTTTTATTTATTCTTGTTTTCTTTTACCAATAAATTAAATAATAGTCCGCCCATTAGTCCACCATATAAAGTGCTATTTATTGGTTTGGAAGTTATAGCACACGTTCCGCTAGCACAACCTACAAAATGATAATAGGCATATCCTGCAATTGCTACAACAACACCAACTGATGTAATAATGATTACTTTTTTGTTCATATTATTTGGATTCAGACATCTTGCCTATCGCACAATTTACATACGATTTGGCTTTACGAAGCAATGTGTTTTCTCCTTTTTCAGGATAACCCAATTCGTTTAACTTAGTAATGATAGTGTCTCTTTCTACATTTCCAGTAACGAATATGGTATCAATTTCTTTGTCAATGGTAACTTCTTCGACATTTTCTATTTTTAGTAATGCCGTTTTAATGCTGTTCATGCAACCACCGCATTTTATGTTTTCAACTTCAACAATTGTTTCCATAATTCTTTACTTAATTTGTTTTATCCAATATTATTTGAATAATTTCTTCCTTTGACAACACCCCTGATTGTCTCCAAAGCTGTTCACCACGTTGATACAACATCATAGTAGGAACTCCACGAACATTGTGTATTGCAGCAAGTTCTTGATTTTTATCAACATCGATTTTTATAATTGAAATTCGTTCTCCTAAACTATCTTTTACTTGTTTTAAAATTGGACCCAGCATTTGGCATGGACCACACCATGAACCGTAAAAGTCAATTAAAACAGGTTTTTCTGAATTTATAATATCTTGAAAAGTATCGTTCATAACTATTTATTTTTATCATAATTTACATTGCAACCATTTGGACCACAACCCATATTAAAAACGGCTTGAACCAAAAAGAAGATTCCAAAAACTATAAAAAACCATTCATGAGTTTGATAAGCATTATAAAATAAAAATAACGCCAATGCAACTCTAAGAAATAGCATAAAATGCCAATTGGTAAACAGTATTTGCTTCATTATTTGAGTGTTGATGGACAAACGTAATGGGTTGTTTTTATTCTGGTATTTCTTATGGCAGTAAAACCTCCTAATACGTTGATTACATTATGATAACCACGAGCTTTTAATATTGATGCAGCAATCATAGAACGATAACCTCCAGCACAATGCAAATAAAAATTTTCTTCTTTAGGAAACTCTGCTAAATGTTCGTTTAAAAAATCTAAAGGTGTAGAGGGAACGTCTAAAATGTGTTCAGAAGCATATTCTCCTGGTTTTCTTACATCAAATACTGGTACCTTCTCATTGTCATTCTGAACTTGATTCAGAATCTCATCCAATTTTTCAGCCGAAACTGAAACAACCGTATCATATTCTAATCCAGATTTTTTCCAACTTTCAAATCCACCTTCAAGATAACCTAAAGTATTGTCATACCCTACTCTTGCTAATCTTTTAATGGTTTCTTCTTCTCTGCCCTCTGGAGTGACAAGAAGAATTTCTTGTTTGAAGTCTAAAATCAAAGCACCAACCCAAGGAGCAAATTGTCCGTCAATTCCAATAAAAATTGATTTCGGAATATGCCCTTTTTCAAAATCGTCTTGGTTACGAACATCTAGAATTAAAGCCTCTGTTTCATTAGCAACTAATTCAAATGTTTTTGCGTCAAAAGCTTTTGCTTCTTTGATAATATCTTCTACATTGGCATATCCTTCTTTATTCAGCTTTACATTCATAGGAAAATAAGCTGGTGGAGGCATTAAACCATCGGTAACTTCTGCAATGAATTCTTCGCGTGTCATGTTGGCACGAAGTGCATAATTGGTTGCTTTTTGGTCACCAATGCTTCCTACGGTTTCTTTACTTAGGTTTTTTCCGCAAGCACTTCCGGCACCATGGGCAGGATAGACAATAACATCATCTGCTAAAGTCATCACTTTGGTTCTCAAGCTATCAAAAAGAATTCCTGCCAATTGCTCTTGTGTCATATCGGCTGCTTTTTGAGCCAAATCAGGACGACCAACATCGCCTAAAAATAAGGTATCGCCACTAAAAAGAGCATAATCTTTTCCGTCTTTATCTTTCAATAAATAACAGGAGCTTTCCATAGTATGACCCGGCGTGTGAAGACAAGTAATGGTTATTTCGCCCAGTTGAAAAACTTCGCCATCTTTGGCTATATGTGCTTCAAAAGTTGGATTGGCATTGGGACCAAAAACAATTGGAGCACCTGTTTTTTCTGCCAAAGTCACGTGACCGCTAACAAAATCAGCATGAAAATGGGTTTCAAAAATGTATTTTATTTTACCTCCATTGGCAGTAGCTTTATCAACATAAGGTTGCACCTCACGAAGTGGGTCAATAATGGCTACTTCTCCGTTACTTTCAATATAATAAGCACCTTGTGCTAAGCAACCTGTGTAAATTTGTTCTATTTGCATACCTAAAAAATTATTTAATGTAAAATTAAATAGTTTTACTCTATAACATGGTAACTTTTGTTACATTTTAACAAATTAAAAAAGCATCAATTAAAGTAACTGATGCTTTTTAAAAACAAATTAAATAACTATTTTATAACAATGTAGATGGGCAAACGTAATCTGTTTTAGCTAAATTGGTATCTTTTATAGCTGCAAAACCACCAATTACATCAACAAAATTATCAAAACCTCTTTGTTTCAACATAGAAGCAGCAATCATTGAGCGATAACCGCCTGCGCAATGCAAAATAAATGGTTCTTCTTTAGGAAATTCTGCTAAATGATCATTTAAAACATTCAATGGAATATTTACTGCATCAATTAGATGTTCCGATTGAAATTCGCTTACTTTTCTAACATCAATAATGATTTGTTTTTCTTCATTGCAATGTTTTTCAAGTTGTTTTGCAGTAATTCTGTTAACGATATCAATTTCTTTCCCTGCATTTTTCCATGCTTCAAATCCGCCTTCCAAATAACCAATGGCATGGTCGTAACCTACACGAGAAAGACGAATGATTGCTTCTTCGACCTTTTCATCATTTTCGGCAACAATTAAAATTTCTTGTTTTATGTCTAAAATTAATTCGCCAACCCACATAGCAAAACTTCCATCAACACCAATATTAATGCTATTTGGAATAAATCCTTTTGCAAACACTTCGGGAGTTCTTGTGTCTAGAATTAAAGCTCTTGTTTCATTGGCTACTACTTCAAAAGCAGTTACATCATAAGCTTTTTGACCTTTTTCCATAATAGAATCTAAAGTATCATAACCTTGAATATTCATCAATACATTTTTTGGAAAATATTGTGGGGGTGTTGTTAATCCAGTTAATATAGCTTCTACAAACTGATCTTCGGTCATTTCTTGCAAAGCATAATTGGTTTTCTTTTGATTGCCTAATGTATCGGTAGTTTCTTTACTCATATTTTTTCCGCAAGCACTACCCGCGCCGTGATTTGGATAGACAATTAAATCATCTGATAAAGGCATAATTTTAGTTCGAAGTGAATGATATAAATGACGCGCTAATTTATCTTGTGTTAAATCGGCTATTACGTGTTGCGCTAAATCTGGTCTACCAACATCACCAATAAATAAAGTATCGCCTGAAATTAATCCGTGTTCTTTTCCTTCTTCATCAGAAACTAAGTAACAAGTGCTTTCCATGGTATGACCTGGAGTGTGAATTGCTTTAATTTCTATGCCACCAACTTTAAAAATTTCACCATCGGTTGCCACATATTTTTCAAAACCTGTAGGCATTGTTGTTGGTCCATAAACAATAGTTGCGCCTGTTTTCTTTGCTAAATCAATATGTCCAGAAACGAAATCGGCATGAAAATGAGTTTCAAAAATATATTTCAATTTTACACCATCTCTTGTTAATCTATCCAAGTAGGGTTGTGTTTCTCTTAATGGGTCAACAATAGCAGCTTCGCCATTTGACGTAATGTAATAAGCAGCTTCGGCAATACATCCTGTATAAATTTGTTCTAGTTTCATATTTAGTATTTTTTACAAATTAAAATTAGTTTAAATTATTTATATGTGATAAATATCATTTATAAATTTTGGTAAAAATAATTACTGATGATATAATAATATGTATCAAAAGTTACATATCTGCTAAAAAATATAACAAAAAATAAAATATCAACAAAAGTGCATCTCCATTTTATTTGAAAAGCTTTTAAAATGAATTGCAATGAAAAATTACTCCTTTGTATAAAAGTCTAATTGGTAATCACCAATATGCTTTTCGTTTTCAATAATAGATTTTTTGTGCTTGAAAAAGTTAAATATTCCAAGAATTAAAATAACAATCGAAATTGCAAAAAGGAGAATTTCTAAATACAACCCATTTTCAACATTAAGTAAATTTCTAACGCTCAAACCTGCAATTAGAAAATACATTGAAGTTCTTAAGAAAGATAAAAAAGTAGATTGGTTAGCCAAAATGGTGCGTTGCAATGCTAATCGTTCTCTTAAAATTAAATCTTTATTGATTGCTTTATCTACGTTCATTAGAATTGATTTATGAATGGCTAATTTAACGTATTTTAAATTATTTCAAAAGTGTTTCTTTCACAATAATGTAAATTCCCATTAAAAGAACAAACCAGCCAAAAGCAGTTTTGAGTTTGGCACCATCTATTTTTTTGGCTAATGCAATTCCGATAAAAATTCCGATTACAGAAAATCCTGTGAAAGTTATTAATAGTTTCCAATCGAGATTTGGAGTCGTTTGCACATCGCCAATAAACCCAATTAATGATTTTGCAGCAATAATAAAAAGGGAGGTTCCCACTGCGAGTTTCATGGGCATTTTGGCTAATAAAACTAGCGCCGGAATAATTAAAAATCCGCCACCAGCACCCACTAAACCTGTTAAAACACCCACTAACGTTCCTTCGAGAAGAATCATAGGATAATTGTATTGCATGGGTTGTTCTTCGGTAGCTACATTTTTTGAAGGTCTAATCATTGAAAGGGAAGCCATAATCATTACAACAGCAAAAAGTAGCATCAAGGCAATAGATTTTGTAATTTCAAAACTGCCAATTTCAACAATAGTTTCTGGAATCATTGGAACTAAATAAGCACGTGTTAAATAAACGGCTACAATAGATGGAATTCCGAAAATTAGAACGGTTTTAAAATCAACTTTTTTCAACAATGCGTTTTGAATTCCACCAACAAATGCTGTTGAACCAACAATAAAAAGGGAATAAGCGGTTGCAATAACTGGATTTACTGCCATTATATAAACTAAAATTGGAACCGTTAAAATGGAACCACCGCTACCGATTAATCCTAAAGAAATTCCTACTATTATGGCTAAAAAGTAACCTATTATTTGATTGATATCCATTATTTTTTGTTTTGGTTAAAAGTATAATAAAGCATGACTAAAAAATTATTTTCATGTATAAGTTCGTCATTATTTTTTGGTAATCTTGAAATGGCTATGTATCCAAATTCAAGTTTTATTGCTTTTGATGGCGAATAATTTCCTAAAAGTCCTATTCTGTTGTGATCATATAAATGATTGTGATCTTTACTATTTAAATTTAGAAATAGTTCGTCAAATATAGTAATTGCCCATTTCGTATTGAATTCGTGTTTTAAACCAGCTTTATTTCGCAATCTTATAATATTATCGTTATTATTGTTTTTAAAATCACGATATTCAAGTGCTAATCTATCAAAAAAATAGGTTTTATCTAGGATTTTCTGTTTAAAATCGGAGGCAATGGTATATCTAACTTCATAAGATTTTGATTTTGATTTATCACTTTCTATTGAAATTATAGAAGTGTGTTGAAAATAAGCAAAAGGAGAAATTGAAAAATTGAATTTGGAATTGTATTTATAATGTGCCCAAATTCGAACACTATTCATTAAATCTTCTTGAAACGGATTCTTGCTATTGTCAAGACAAATATCATTTTGCCAACGTTTTTGGAATTCGGCTTCCGTTTTAAATTTGTTAGAAAATTGATTGGTAATAGAAAGTCGAGACCAAGCGTTGTTGTGCGAACCATTTTGAGAAAAAAGCTGCAGAATGAATACATTGAAAAGTAAAATATAAATCGCTTTTTTGTTCAAAATTATTGTTAAAATAAATTACTGAACAAAAATGCGATTTCAAAAAAAATAAGATTGTAACTTTTGTTACTTTCGAGTTAATAATTCTATAGAGGCACGATGCAGTCGAATTCTTCCATCGTTTTCTAATGCTTTAAGTAACCTAGAAATTACCACTCTTGACGTATGTAAATCGTAGGCTATTTCTTGATGTGTATTGTGAATTTCCTTAGAATTATTGATTTTAGCTTTATCAAAAAGATAATTCAATAAACGTTCGTCCATATTCATAAACGCTAAGTTGTCAATCGCTGATAGCATTTCTTTTAATCGATTATTATAACTGTTAAATACATAGTTTCGCCACGATTTATATTTGCCCAACCATTCTTCCATATTGGCAACTGGAATCATAATTACTTGACCTTTTGTTTCGGCAACAGCTTTGATTTCGCTTTTGGCATCGCCCATACAACAAGCCATTGACATGGCACAAGTATCGCCTTTTTCTATGAAATATAAAAGTAACTCGCCTTCGTCAAAATCTTCTCTTAAAATTTTAATGGCACCCGAAATTAGCAAGGGCATTTTCTTTATATAATCACCAAAATCGATTAAAACATCGCCCTCATTGAAATCTCGAAGTAACGAAACTTGCACTATTTCATCAATCAATTTATCTTCAAAAGCAAAGCCATAATTTTGTTGTAATAACTCTTTCATTGGGCATATTTAATTTAGAATGGTAAATTTCGATAAAAAAAATCAATTTATATCACAAAAAAAGACAAAACTGTAAAGTCTTGTCTTTCAATATATTTAATAAAAATTTAAACATTTTCACCTTTCATCATTTTATTCCAATATAAATACGGAAGCATGTATTTCTTTAAAAACCACAATCGCCAATGTGGTTTATTACTGTTAAAAACCAACATTTGTTTCAGTTTTGGATCGGGTGTGAATTCATTTTTATAATTGAATTCTGCCAAAACCATTTCACCGTAACCTGTTACTAAAGGACAAGAAGAATACCCTTCATATGATTCATTATCTGCTGGTTTGTTATTTATCAATTTTAAGATATTATCAACCACAACAGGAACTTGTTTTCTAATTGCAGCGCCTGTTTTGGCGGTTGGCAATGCAGCAACATCACCAAGTCCAAAAACATTAGCAAATTTGTTGCTTTGCATGCTGTTGTGATTGACATCCATCCAACCTGCGGCATTTACTAAAGGTGAGTTTCTAACAAAATCTGGTGCTTGTTGTGGTGGTGCAAGATGCAAGAAATCAAACGGAATTTCCATAATTTCGTTACCGGTATGTTTTTCTTTTAGGACATTATTTTCGTTTACCACACATTTGTTTTCGCCTTCACCCACTTCTTTAAAATAAACGATTTTGTTTTTGCTATCAATTTTTATTGGAGCATAAAAAGTTTTTAAGTGAATGTTGTATCTACCGATAACTTGCATTAATGTATCGGCAATAATTTTTACACCAAAAATAACAGAACCTGGCGTGGCAAAAACAACATTGGTTTTATCTGAAATTCCTCTTTTCTTAAAATAATGTGCCGATAAATATGCCGTTTTTTGTGGTGCTCCACCACATTTTATTGGAGTAGTTGGTTGGGTAAAAACGGCGTTTCCACCATTGAATTTTTGTAATAATTCCCAAGTTTTTTTAGAATCTACATAATTACTACACACTACACCACTTTCTAGTCCTTCACGCAAACCTTCAATTCCGTCAAGATTGTTTACTAAACCTGGGTTTACAACTAGATAATCATAAGTTAATTCACCCGATTTTTCTGTAGAAACGCTATTGTTTTCTGGATTCAAAACCGTTGCATAATCTTTTATCCAAGTTACGCCTTTTGGAATATAATCTGCCGTTGGACGTATAGTTTTTTCATAATCAAAAGCTCCTGCACCCACCAAAGTCCATGCTGGTTGATAATAATGTTTATCAGATGGTTCAACGATTGCAATTGTAACGTTTTTATTTTTTTTTATCATTTGAGAAGCTACCATAATTCCTGCAGTTCCTCCACCAATGATTAAAACTTGATAATGTGCCATAATTTTAAGAATTTAGAATAGTAAAACTAAAGCTATATCGATTTAGTTTAAGTAACAAATGTTACATAACCAGTAATTTTACATTATTTTCAAAAAAAAACTATATTATTATCAAAATTATCAATGAAAAAAAGTTAAAAATGAAATTATTTTCTAAAAGCGCTTTCATATTGTTCAATCCATTGTTCTACTGTAACTTTTGAAAGTAATTCTCCAATTAAATCAAAAGGAATATCGTTCATTTTCTTGAAACGGATGCAACTTTTTCCCATATCCAATTTAGATTTGCAATGCTTTGGATACTCCAATGAAAACCAATCATGTAGATTTTTATCAGAATAAACCATCATGTGATAGATGTTTATGGAATTCTTTTGAGAAGCTATTGCAAAAAAAGGTAACGGTAATTCTGGAGTACAATGATATCCTTGAGGATAAATGGAATGAGGCACAACATAACCCAACATGCCGTAACTCATTTGCTCTTCAAAACCTTTGGGAAGATTTTGTAAAGTTACCTCACGAAGTTTTTTCATGGCTTCTTTTCTATCTTCTGGTAGTTCTGCTATGTATTGGTCTGGGGTTAGGGTTTTTGATTGCATATTCTAATTGTATTTGTAATAAAAATAAAACTGTATAATTAATTTAATGTATCAAAAGTAAAACAATTTTTTTTTAATAGCTTTACAACATAAAATATTGTTTACTTTATGTTGTACAAAAGTCCTTTAAGAGAAGATAAAACTTGTTTGAATTGCAATCACGTTGTTGCAGGTCGTTTTTGTCCGAATTGTGGACAAGAAAATACCGATACACGCAAAACTTTTCACCATCTATTTATTCATTTTTTTGAAGATTTAACGCACTATGAAAATGCGTTTTGGAAAACGATTAAAAATCTTTTACTACGACCAGCAGCACTTACAAAAGAATATTTATCTGGAAAACGATTGTCCTATCTTGCTCCTGTTCGATTGTATATATTTATAAGTTTTGTTACGTTTTTTTTGATTTCACTTTTACCAAGTGCTATTGAAGAAAAAATAAAAGCGGATGAAGTTAAAACAGAAAAAAAGGAAACTAAAACTGCTGGCGGATTAGTCAAAATTAAAGAAGAACGTAGGCTTGAAGAAGATACTGTTGCTGTTTCTCCACAAGAAAGAAAATTAAAATCTTTGTTTGAAGAAGGAAAATTAACAAAGAAAGAATACGACACATTAGTTAATTACACAAAAAAATCTATAGATAAACAAGGTGCTTTTTCATTTGGAAATGGCAAATATAAATCAATAAAAGAGCTAGATTCTATTCAGAAATTTGGTAAAAAAAAGTTAAATCCTATAAGCTATTGGCTTACAAAAAGGCTTATGAAAGTAACACAAAACAAAGAATCTGATGAAATAATTCCATTATTTTTTGAATCATTCAAACACAACATTCCAAAAGCATTATTTATTTATATGCCATTGTTTGCATTTTTATTATGGTTGTTTCATGACAAAAAGAAATGGTATTATTTTGATCATGGCATTTTTACCTTACATTACTTTTCTTTCCTACTTTTAGTAATTTTAATTTCAACGTTTTTAATTAGATTTATTTATCTATTTGGAGAAAATAGAATTACTGAAACCATTGATAATTTATTGAATTTAATTATTCCAATTTGGTTTATATATTACTTTTACAGAGCAAATAAAAATTTCTATCAAGACACTCGAATAGCATCCTTCATAAAAAGTAGTTTGCTGCTATTTTTAAATACAATTTTGATGTTTTTTGTTTTACTCTTTTTCATTATCTACTCATTTATAACCATTCACTAATATGAAAAAAATAATAATTACAGGTTTAGCGCTACTACTATTATCGTGTTCTGGAGCACAAAATAGTCCTTCTACCAAAACGACTAAACCTTTAGATGTTAAGAGCTATGTAAGCTCTATTACTTCCGAAGAACTTAAAGCTAATCTTACTGTTATTGCATCCGATGAAATGGAAGGCAGAAATACAGGAAGTGAAGGACAAAAAAAAGCAGGAAACTATATTATAGAACAATACAAAAAAATAGGAATCTCTTTTCCAAAAGGTGCTGATAGCTATTACCAAAAAGTGCCTTCTGAATATATGAAAAAAGGATTTAGTCCTAAACTTCCTGATTCGGAAAATATTTGGGCTTTCATTGAAGGGTCAGAAAAACCTGAAGAAATAATTGTAGTATCTGCACATTACGATCATGTTGGAATGAAAAATGGCGAAATCTATAATGGCGCTGATGATGATGGTTCTGGTACAGTTGGGTTAATTGAAATAGCACAAGCATTTCAGAAAGCTAAAAAAGAAGGTCACGGACCAAAACGTTCTATACTAATACTTCATGTAACTGGAGAAGAACATGGTTTGCATGGCTCAAGATACTATTCAGAAAATCCTTTATTTCCTTTAGCAAATACGGTTGCCGATGTAAATATTGACATGATTGGTCGCAGAGATGAAGCACATACAGAATCTAACAATTATGTTTATGTAATTGGTTCAGATTATCTTTCAACCGATTTATACAATATTTGTGAAGCAGTAAATAATAAATATACCAAGATAACTTTAGATTATAAATACAATGACAGAAACGATGAAAATCGTTTTTACTATCGTTCCGATCATTATAACTTTGCTAAAAATGGAATTCCGTCTGTTTTTTTATTTAATGGAACACATGCAGATTATCATAAACCTACTGATGAAGTTGATAAAATTGAATTTGATGCATTAGCAAAAAGAACGCAATTAGCTTTTTTAATTGCATGGGAAGTAGCCAATCGAGAGGCACGAATCGTAGTAGATAAAGATGGAAAGTAAAATACACAAACTCCGATTAGTCGGAGTTTTTTTTATTAGAATTTTGAAATAAATTCGATTAACAATTTTTCTGAAAAAAATAAGGACGAATAAGAATCATGCGCTTGTGGATTATTTAATTCAAAATCGGCTAATTTATCTAAATATAATTTTAACTGCTCCTTAGTTAAAAGATTTCTATAATCTTGCTCTTGACGAATCAATGTTTTAATATATAAAGCGGTATCTCTTTCATCTTCCGAAACATTCATTTTGTTATAAATAGCAAGTAATTCTTTATATTGACTGATGAATAAATCTTTGAAAATTGGATTTTGTTCTTCAGTATAGTTTACAATCCCAAAAGTAATTCTACCTTTTGTTTGCCAGAACATAGTTTCTCCTTCTGCACCTTTTGCAACAAAATTTTGCATTACGGCAACCTTAAGCTTAATGGCTCTTTCAATTTGTCCGAAAGATAACATCGGAATCCATAATAAAAACAATAAATACTTCATTTTAATAATTTGATGAAAACAAAAGTAATTTATTTTCTAAATAATTAATGCTTTTTACTAATAATGCAAATCAAGAGTTGTAACAAAATAAAATTATTACTGGTGTTATACCTAACAGGTTTTTAAAATATGCTATTTATTGTACTGATAATCAATAAGTTATAAACTCAACTCTTGATTCGCATTAATAATTAGCGAATATGAAAACTATTTACTTAATTTGAAATCTATAACCAAACTAAATTAAATGAAAAATTTTACAATTCAAGAGATTAACGCTGTTTTAAATGGTGTAGTCGTTGGAACTACTTCACATACAATTACAGCACCTGAACAATTAGAACTAGCAAATGAAAGTGAAATTTCTTTCATTGGAAATAAAAAATATGAAAAATTATGGCACAATTCCAAAGCAACTGCCGCTATAGTAAATGAAGATATTTCTATTGAACCTGGTGAAAACAAGGTGTTTATTAAAGTAAAAAACGCCGATTTAGCGATGTCTCAAGTCCTTGAGATGTTTGCACCTCCTACACCACAATTTAGTCACGAAATCCATCCAACAGCTACAATTGATGTGTCTGCAAAAATTGGAAATGGTTCCAAAATTGGAGCTGGATGTTATGTTGGTCCAAAAGTAGTTTTAGGCGAAAATGTTACTTTATACCCAAATGTGACCATTCTTGATGAATCGTCAATTGGTAATAATACGGTGATTTGGCCTGGAGCTGTAGTACGAGAAAGATGTCATATTGGTGCAAATTGTATTTTACATCCCAATTGCACTATTGGTGCCGATGGTTTTGGCTTTAGACCATGTCCTGAAAGAGGATTAGCTAAAATTCCACAAATTGGCAACGTAATTATTGGAAACTATGTAGAAATTGGAGCGAATTCGAGTGTTGACAGAGGAAAATTTAGCTCAACCATTCTTGGTGATGGATGCAAAATTGATAATTTAGTTCAAATTGGTCATAATAGTAAACTTGGAAAATTCTGTATTATGGCTGGAAATAGCGGTCTTGCAGGTTCTGTTACTTTGGGGAATGGTGTAATTATAGGTGGAAGTGCTTCTATTAAAGACCACTTAACATTGGGTGATGGTGTAACCATTGGAGCTGGTTCTGGTGTTGCGGCGGATGTTCCTGCCGGAAAAACAATGTTGGGCTATCCTGCTGTAGAAGCACGAACAGCATTAAAACAATGGGCAATATTAAAACGAATGGCTACAGAATAACTAGTAAACTATATCAACAAAAAAAGCCTCGAATTACTTCAAGGCTTTTTAATTAAGGGTGGCTGACCGGGTTCGAACCGGCGACCCTCGGCACCACAAACCAATACTCTAACCAACTGAGCTACAACCACCATTTTTAACGAGTGCAAATGTATTGCAAAAGTTTTATTTTACAAAGAAAATTTTGAAAAATTATTTCAAATCACTTAAGCTATTGACAGTCAAATATCTTTCTACAGTAAAACCCTCAGCGTAAGCAACACCCGTTATTCTGCCTAAGTCTTGCGCTCTATATTTTACGCTTTCTATGAAATTTTTCGAACTAATTGGAGATTCTGGCTCGTTGGTATTTGGATTATAAAACTGAGAACTGTATGCCAAAATTGATTGCATTTTTATATCCATAAAATCAGAAATATCTACTACAAAATCGGGTTCTATAGTTTTCCATTGAATGTAATGATACACTAATTTAGGTCGCCAAGCACTTTGTTTTTCGCCATTAAAAAATGTTTCAATCCTACGCAAACCCGATAAAAAACAAGCATCTGAAACTAATTTACTTCCTTTTCCATGATCAATATGTCTATCATCAATGGCATTACATAGCACAATTTCAGGTTGGTATTTTCTTATCATTTCAATGATTTTCAATTGATGTGCTTCATCATTAACAAAGAACCCATCGCGCATATCAAGATTTTCTCTTACAGAAACTCCCAAAATTTGAGACGCTTTTTCCGATTCTGAATTCCGAATTTCTACCGAACCACGAGTTCCTAGTTCACCACGAGTTAAATCGATAATTCCCACTTTCTTTCCTAGCGAAATTTCCTTTGCAATAGTGCCGCTACATCCTAACTCCACATCGTCTGGATGAGCGCCAAATGCTACTATATCTAGCTTCATTTTTTTGTATATTGTTTTGTTGTATATTGTATTGTTGTATATTGTATATTGTATATTGTATATTGTATTGTTGTATATTGTATATTGTATATTGTAATCTTCCTAATTCCTACCCCTAATTCCTAATTCCTACCTCCTAATTCCTACCTCCTAATTCCTACCTCCTAATTCCTACTTAATTCACAGCACTTTTTTAATAGTCAAAGACTTATTTTGTGTTTCTATAAATTCTTTTTCAGAATTACTTTCTTTTGTGATTCCGCAACCAATGTATAAATTTACTTCATTATTTTCAATTTTCATACATCTAAGATTAACAAATAAATCGGATTGATTTTCTTTAAAAGTATAAAAATCCTTGTTCCATTCTCCTAGAAAGCCAGCATAAAATTCTCTATGATAGCCTTCATTTTCAAGAATAAATTGCTTAGCAACCTCTTTTGGAAATCCACAAACTGCAGGTGTTGGATGCAATAAATCAATAATTTTTGAAATACTATTTGTATCTTCAATTGCTGCTTGAATATCCGTTTTAATGTGAACCAAATTTCCAGCTTGTTGATTATATGGCTTTGAAAATTCAACTTTATCGGAATACAATTTCAAATTATTTACAATAAAATCGGTTACAATTTGTTGTTCTTCAATTTCTTTATTTTGCCAAACAACCTCATTATTTTTATCAAAAATTTGCGTTCCGGCTAGTGAAACTGTTTTAACAAAATTATCTTCTACTTTTAGAAATTGTTCTGGCGTTGCTCCTATCCAAAATCCAATTTTAGGATGATAAAAACAATAGTTAAAAGCGATTTTATAATTAAAAATTAATTTTTTGAATACTAATTCCAAATCAAAATTATCAACTTCAATAGTTTCCTTTCTTGATAAAACAACTTTTTCAAAAGTTCCATTTTTAATTGCTTCAACTCCTTTTTCTACTAAATTTTCAAACTTGCTTTTATCAGCTAAATTGACTTCTAATTTTAAATTATTTTCAAAAATAAAATCAGAATTTGAAACTTCTTCAAAATAAATATCCGAATTATCTTCAGGAATCAAATACCGATTTTGATTATCAAAAGACACAAATGCAAAACCACTTTTTTGATTGTCTAAATCATGCAAAGTATCCTCTTTTTGCAACAAAGCAATTATTTTATTTGAGTCAGGCTTGCAATAACAAACAAAGGGAAGTTTATTATGGAACTGCTCCTTAACTTTTTGAAACATTAAACTCATCGTCCTTTACTTGGTAAGATCATGTTCGTTAGTTTACAAAGAGAGATTAACTTTTTGTTTTCATCAACAATTCTAATCTCCCAAAGATGAATACTAGCTCCTTTATGAAGAATTTTTGCCGTAGCTGTTACTATGCCTTCACGTTTACTCCTAACATGGTTAGCCGAAATCTCTATACCACGAACTTCTTGTTTTTCTGGGTTGACAAACATTATCGATGCTGCACTTCCTACACTTTCTGCCAAGGCAACAGAAGCACCACCGTGCAACAACCCCATAGGTTGATGAACTCTAGGGTTTACGGGCATTGTTGCCACAAGAAAATCTTCACCTGCGTCAATATATTCAATTTCTAAAGTTTGCATCAAAGTATTTTTAGACCACTCGTTACAAAGTTGTAACATCTTTTCTTTATCAAATGACATAGCACTAATTTTATACAAAATTAGTCTTTTTTAAATTACTTGAGTAGGAAGTAAACTAATAAGTAATTTTTGACGTTATCTATTTTTGAAATTTCAAATTATTACATACATTTACCAAAATTCAGTGATCTATGCGTAAATTACTTTTTTTATTATTTATAACTATTGCTCTAAGTTCTTGTAGAAAAGACTTTGAATTTGAACCCAATACCGGCGGTTTATCGTTTTCTAAAGACACCGTTTATTTGGATACCGTTTTTACAAATATTGGTTCAAGTACCTACAGATTAAAAGTTTACAACAAAACCGACAAAGACATCTCCATTCCTAAAGTTCAATTAGGAAAAGGCATCAACTCTAAATACCGATTAATGATTGACGGAATGACAGGAGATACTGGTGCTCAAGGTAAAATTTTTAGCAATGTAGAATTACTTGCTAAAGACAGTTTGTTCATCTTTATTGAAGTTACAAGTGATGTTGCAAGTGCCAATCCTTCTGATTTTCTTTACACCGACCAAATTCAATTTACTAATGTAACTGGAGCGCCGCAAACGGTGGAATTGGTCACTTTAATTCAAGATGCTATTTTTATTTATCCAAATCGAACACAGAATGTTGATAATTCATATACCTATGAGAATATCTCATTAGGACTGGATACTGACGGAAATGAAATTAAACTCATAGGAAGTAATTTAAGTGAAACCGACCCAGTAAATGGTGATGAACTCCATTGGACCAATGCAAAACCTTATGTGATTTATGGTAATGCTTTAGTTCCGAATGGAAAAATATTAGTTGTTGATGCTGGAGCCAGAGTACATTTTCATGCCAATTCAAGTTTGATAGTTAATCAAACGGCTTCCATTCAAGTGAATGTAAATGGCGGGAATCCACCTGGCAACAATCCTGAAAATATAACTAATGAAGTGATTTTTGAAGGAGACAGATTAGAACCTTCATTTGCAAATGTGCCCGGACAATGGGGTTCTGTAATACTTTTATCAGAATTAAATACTAACACCATTAATCATCTTACAATAAAAAACGCCACTGTTGGATTGTTAGCACAAAAAAGATTATTGGGTGAAGACGATATACATCAACCAAAGGTTACAATAACCAATTCTCAAATATA
>JAIFLT010000157.1:0-450 GCA_020048955.1 Flavobacterium sp. | reverse complement strand
ACGCCACTGTTGGATTGTTAGCACAAAAAAGATTATTGGGTGAAGACGATATACATCAACCAAAGGTTACAATAACCAATTCTCAAATATACAATTGTTCCAATGTAGGGATTTTAGGAAGAGACGCACAAATAACTGGTTCAAACATAGTAATAAACTATTGTGGCGAGGCAAGTTTGGCGGCAACACTCGGTGGTTCTTACAATTTTAATCACTGCACATTTAATAATAATTGGAACAGCTCTAGCCAAGTTGCAGTATTTTTGAGTAATTATTTAGAAACATCTACCGCGCTTTACGTTAGTGATTTAAATGTAGCAAACTTTAACAACTGTATTATATATGGAAGTAATCAAATCGAAATGTTTCTTGATAAATTATCTCCACCGCTTTTACCACCAAGTGTTAACGTTCTATTTAATTACAAATTCAATCATTGTTTGATTAAAT
>JAIFLT010000161.1 GCA_020048955.1 Flavobacterium sp. | reverse complement strand
TTTGCGAATGCAATTGAAAATGCTTCGCCAGTTCGAGCAAGCTCTCGGGTCATCGAACTCCGATGAAAAATAAAAACAATTGTGAGATAAACACCTATAAATAAAAAGGCGATACCATATATTACCGCTAACAAATCAAATTTTACATATATGAAATCGCCATTAACAACAAGTTTGCGCAAGCAAACACCAATGAAAATAGCGATACATATGCACCAAAAAACAAATAATATTTACATATGAAAAAAAGTTTACTTGTAGTAATCTTGAGTTTTATTTTTTGCAACAATGCTAAAGTTGAAATTTCAGCAAAAGATTATAAAGCTACAAATATAGAGGCCTTAGCCTATTGTAAAAAGAATGGATTTAATGAGGAATACTATTTTCTTCTGGATTTAAGTATTCATCCTGGAAAAAATCGTTTTTTTATATATGATTTTAAAGAAAACAAAATTACAGATAAAAATTTGGTAACGCATGGAAGCTGCGATCAACTGGAAGAAAATCCAAACAAATGGGAAAAGGCAAAATTTAGTAATACAACAGACAGTCATTGTTCTATGAAAGGGAAATATAAAATTGGCAAACGCGATTATAGTTCATGGGGAATTAATGTAAAATATTGGTTGCACGGATTAGAAAAATCAAACGAAAATGCGGTAAAGAGAGTTGTTGTTTTACATTCTTGGAATGCAGTTGCTGATGAAGAAATTTATCCTAAAGTTTCACCTCTAAGTTGGGGTTGTCCGGCAGTTTCTGATGCGTTTATGAGAAAGCTTGACACTCGTTTACAAAAAGCACAAAAGCCAGTTTTGTTGTGGATAATTGAGTAAAAAAAATCCCATAAATAGTATTCATGGGATTAACTCAAACATTTATTAAACTAACTAACCTTTATCTTCTACCTCCAGAAGTTCTACCTCTTGTTGGATTGGTTTTTTTTACTCTTACCGCTTTTACGTTACCTCTTTTATTTTTTGTAACAACAGTTGTATTGCGGTTATTGCTTCTTACTACGGTTGTTCTTCTATTATTATGAACTACTACAGTGGAGTGATTTCTTCTTGGTGTATATATTTTGTGAGCTACCACAACTCTTCTTGTAGCAACACGATGGTAGTAAACTCTATGCGGCGCACATCTACCATAGAAAACTTGGTATTTATATGGACGCCATGGTTTCCACCACTTTGGGTAAAACCCCCAACGCCATGGAGAATGCCAAACTACATAGGTTGGAGCGTAAAGAAATCTTACACTTGGCCAAAACCAAACATTTACAATTACTTGTTTTGTTGTAATTTTTGAACTACTTGGTCCGCCTTTTCCACCAGTTGAAGTTTCTACAATATCATTTGGTTCTACAAAAGTATTTTCAGAATATAAATCGGCAGCACCTTCTATTTGAAGCGTTGCACTTTCATTTCCAGTTTTTTCAATTCCAATTATGGCAATGTCTTGTTTTTCATTTTTATCTAAATATGTACTTAAAACAATGGCATGAATATCACCCTCTTTGATGTCATCAACCAAAATATAGTCAATAGCCCCATCATCATTAAGGTCAAGGTTATTTACATTATTATTTTCTTCGTTGAGAAATTTTTCAAATTCTTCTAACGAATTTGATTTTTTAAACAATGCTAAGGCACCTTCTAAACTAAAGTTATCTCCAGTGTTTTCTGGGCGTTCTTCTTCTTGGCTAAACCCAAAGTTTAAGCTAAGAATAATAAGTAAAAATGTGGTTGTTTTTTTCATAATCATATAAGTTTGTTTATAAGACTATAAAGAAATAAAAAGGTTTAATTCTTTGTTATTCAGCTACGCAAATCAAAGTCGTTTTAAACGTCACTTCGAGTGATTTAGAATAGTAATGTGACAGCTTTACTGTTCTAAATTGTATCGAGAAGCCATAATTTATCGTGTTCTCGATACATTTTCTTAAAAAAAGCTATCGCATTTTTAAAAAACACTCGAACTGACGAACTACGTAATCAATTTTTTTTGCCAGGCTGAATAGTTACAATTCATTTTTTAATTGGATAAATCACTTAAATGAACACGTAAAGCTTTGACAGAAATACTAATTTCCCAAAAAGAGATACCAAGTGAAATAAGTAAACTAAGCAAACTTGCACCAAAAATATATATGCCAACAAGCTTCCATTCCATAAACAAAACCAACATTCCAAATACGGAAAGAAACAAACTCAGCACACCAAAAAGTTGCATGTATCTAATTAAAGTTAAGCGCAGATTGAGGTTTTTTATTTCAATCAAAATGCTTTTGTTTTCTTTTTCATCGTAGGTTTTTTTTAAACCACGAACAATTTGTGCAATGGTTAAAAATCGATTAGTATAAGCTAACAAAATTAAAGATGTTGCTGAAAATAGTAATGCTGGAGTTTCTATGGATAAGTTCATGATTGAGTTTCAAAGTTAATTTTGCGAATTACGAAATTAGTCAATTATTGCTTTCTAACGCTATAAATAAGTTCATCTTGAAAAGCTTCATATTTGTATATGATATTTTCAAATCGTGCTTCAAGTTTGAAACCTGCATTTTCTAAAACTTTTTGTGATGCTATATTTTTACCAAAACATTTAGCATAAATTCGAGTAACATCAAAACGTTTAAATCCAATTGGGATGATTTGTTTTACAACTTCTGTCATTATTCCTTTTCCCCAAAATGGTTCGCCAATCCAATAACCAATTTCAATGTTTTTACATAAAATATCAGTTTGTGGATGAAAGTCAATTCCGCCTACGGCTTCACCATTTATTTCAATAGCATATTTTAGCATGGGCTTGTCATTTATAGCTATTTCTATAAAATTTTTGGCATCATTTTCTGTGTAAGGAATTGGAAAACGATTGGTAAAAAAGGTTGTCAAATTTACATTGTTAGCATATTTTGCTAAACTTTCAATATCAGAAATTTGCCAAGGACGAAGTGTGAAAATCATGATTTATTTTATTATTTCAAATATTTCTGAATCTTTTTTGAAACTCAAATGTACACTATTTGCTTCTTTATTGACAATCATTTCAATATTAATATTAGTAATATCAAAGGCAATTTGAGTAATCCATCGATTAGAAACATTAGAAAAATCGGATTCAATTTCTTTAGAATCGGAAATTAATTTTAGTTCTGAATTATTTGAAATGAAAATCAATTCACAACCTTCATACGTTTTGTATTTCTTTTTTCCAATAACAATAATATTCATAAAATAATAGTCGGAAAGTTCTTGAAAATCCACCCAAATACCACCATTTTCTATTGAAGCGATTTGCTCACCAGGAACATTAAGAATTCGGTTTTCTGTAAAAGTATCAACATGATTTTTTTCGGAAGTATCCACTCCTCCAAGTTTTAAAACGATGGATTTTAATATAGAAAGCATATAAAAAATTTTGACATCCAAATCTACAAAAAAACCTGCAAGTTTTCACTCACAGGTTAATCTTAATTCTTAATACTTTCGTCTTAATACTATTTAATCTTTTGACATCCAAATCTACAAAAAAACCTGCAAGTTTTCACTCACAGGTTAATCTTAATTCTTAATACTTTCGTCTTAATACTATTTAATCAACTCAAAACTTCTCTTCACAAAAGCCGTTAATTCCTCGCCTTTCAATAATCCTTGTGAAATTTTGGCTAAATCTAAAGCTTGTTTTACCAAACTTTCTTGAGCCGATTTGTCAGAGGTATTTAAAATGGTTGTTGCTAAATCAGAATTGGTATTTACAACTAAATTGTACATTTCTGGCAAATTGCCCATTCCAAACATTCCGCCTCCACCAGTTTGACTCATTTCTTTCATTCTTCGCATAAATTCTGGTTGCGTAATCATGAATGGTGCTGCCGAGCTATCCATTGGTTCTAATTGAACAGAATAGTTGGTTTTTGGAACAATTTCTTCCAAAACCGTTTTCAAATTAGTAGCCTCGTCTTCCGATAATTTAGAAATTTGAGTTTCTTCTTTTTGAATCAATTTATCAATATGGTCGGCATCTACACGAACAAAAGTTAGGTTTTCGTTATCAGACTCTAATTTTTGAATCAAATGCGAAACAATTGGAGAATCTAAAAATAAAACTTCATAACCTTTATCTTTTGCTATTTCAACATAACCGTGTTGTGTATCTTTATTTGAAGCATATAAAACCACCAATTTTCCGTTTTTATCGGTTTGATTTGTAGTGATAGCTTCTTTCAATTCGGCTAAAGTATAGTATTTATCATCAACAGATGGATACAAAACAAAATCGCCTGCTTTTTCGTAGAATTTAGGTTCCGATAACATTCCGTATTCTAAAACTATTTTGATATCGTTCCATTTTTTTTCAAAATCTTCACGATTTTCATTGAATAAACCTTTCAGTTTATCAGCAACTTTTCTAGTGATATAATTGGATATTTTTTTTACATTACTATCGGCTTGCAAGCCCGAACGAGAAACATTCAACGGAATATCTGGCGAATCAATGACACCTTTTAACATTCCTAAAAATTCAGGAACAATTCCTTCTACATTATCAGTTACAAAAACCTGATTTTGATACATTTGAATTCTGTCTTTTTGCATCTGCATGTCGTTAGACAATTTTGGAAAATACAAAATTCCAGTCAAATTGAATGGATAATCTACATTCAAATGAATATTAAATAAAGGTTCTTCAAATTGCATTGGATACAATTCGTGATAGAAGTTTTTATAATCTTCATCGGTTAAATCTGTTGGCAATTTAGTCCAAGCTGGAGTAGGATTGTTGATGATGTTATCCACTTCAATAGTTTGAGCTACATAATCTTCTGGTGCATCTTCTGGCTTTGGTAACGTTTCTTTGCGTGTTCCAAATTTAATTGGAATTGGCATGAACTTGTTATATTTTGTAAGTAATTCTCTAATTTTATATTCTTCCAAAAATTCTAGAGAATCTTCTGCAATATGAAGGATAATTTCTGTTCCACGTGACGATTTTTCTGATGCTTCTAATATAAATTCTGGACTTCCATCACATGTCCAATGTGCTGCTGGCTCGTCTTTAAATGATTTTGTAATGATTTCAACTTTTTCTGCCACCATAAAAGCAGAATAAAATCCTAAACCAAAATGACCAATAATTCCTGAATCTTTGGCAGAATCTTTATATTTTTCAAGAAATTCTTCTGCACCTGAAAAAGCGACTTGATTGATGTATTTTTCAACTTCTTCGGCAGTCATTCCTAATCCTTGATCAATAATATGAAGTTTTTTTGCTTCTTTATCGATTTTTACTTCAATGACTGGATTGCCATATTCTACTTTGGCTTCACCAATACTAGTTAAATGTTTTAATTTTAAAGTTGCATCAGTTGCATTTGAAACCAATTCACGAAGAAAAATTTCGTGGTCATTGTAAAGAAATTTCTTGATTAAAGGGAAAATGTTTTCTACTGAAACATTAATTTTTCCTGTTGACATATTTTGAACTTTTAAGCCTGTCTACAGACAGGTAGATTAAACAATTTATATTGATTTAACTATTCAAATTCAGTACCAAAGGTTTTAATCTGACAAAATGACGTAGAAATAGTTTTTTCAATAAATTTTTTCATATCTTAGTATAAATCGAAGATTGTGAATTATATTTGCAAAGTGTAAATTAAAAATAGTAATTATGAAAAAAGGTTTAATTTTATTAGTATTATCAATTGCTTTTGTTGGTTGTAAACCAAAACAAGTTGTTACTAATACTAAACTTGACATGAAATCGGAAGTGTTAGTAAAAGGTACTTGGTCGATAAGCTCAGTGACTTATCCTGGTTCGGATTATATCAAAGTAACTTCATTTGATATAGCAGATTCTAAATGTTTTGTAGGTAGTACTTGGAAGTTTATTTCAAATAACAACAAAGGTGAAATGGCTTTAAATAATGCTAATTGTACTAGTTTTTCATCACCAATTACTTGGTATATTAACAAAGATGGAAATTTTGTAATGAAAATTATAAATGAAAATAAGGCTAAAAAAGTAGCTGAAGGTTATGTTTTGACTGTTGCAAATCAAACTGAAAACACCTTTCAATTGATTGATAAAGCCAATGTTGGAGGAAAATTAATTGATGTGGTATATCAATTTCAAAGAAATTAAATAATTTAAAATAGAGAAAAATGAAAAAGATTACAATTTATTTATTGATAGGAGTTTTAAGTTTTGGTTCACTTTTTACAAGTTGTGAGTCGGTTAAAAATACTAATAAAACTCAACGTGGTGCTGCTATTGGTGCTGTTGCAGGGGGTGTTCTAGGAGCAGTGCTCGGAAATAACATAGGAAAAGGTGGTAATGGCGCAATTGGCGCTGTACTTGGTGGTGTCATTGGTGGTGTAGCTGGTGGTGTTATTGGTAACAAAATGGATAAACAAGCTAGAGAAATTCAAACAGCATTGCCTGGCGCTCAAGTTGAAAGAATAGGTGAAGGAATTAGATTGGTTTTAGGAGAAAATGCCGTTCGCTTCGATACTAATAAATCAACTTTAACAGCCGCTGCTAAAGCTAATTTAGATAAATTAGTTCCCGTTTTTCAAAGTTATGCTGATACCGATATTGTTATTTATGGTTATACTGATAGTACTGGTAAACCAGAATATAACTTGACATTATCTAATCAAAGAGCTATTTCTGTAGAAAAGTATTTAGAGTCTAAAGGTTTAAACATGTCAAGATTTAAAATGGTCGGAATGGGTATAGCTGACCCCATTGCAACTAACGATACTCCAGAAGGTCGTTCTCAAAACCGTAGAGTTGAGTTTGCAATTACAGCAAATGAGAAAATGGTTGAAGAGGCAAAAAAACAAGTAGGAAACTAAATTAAACAGTTTATACTAGCACTAAAGGCGATCGATACATTAACTATTGGTCGCTTTTTTATTCAAAAACAACTATAAAACAAGACTTTACTCAATTGTCCATCTGAATTTTACAGACAAGTTTTTATTGTATTTTTGTAGTCGTGATACCGTTGCACTAAATTCTTTTCGACAAGACCTACTTTTATCATTTTTTCACTAAATTTTATTTTTTAAAGTAGTTCATGTATGCTCCGCACATGGCTACTCGCCATTTTTATAAGAATTTAATTCAACTGCTCTTGAAAAACTTCCAATAAATAATCTGGAGAAATCATGCGAGTTGGAGATTGTTCCATAGCTTTCAAAACGCGTTTCATAGCAAACGGATTCAACCCCATATTAATACCAATTTCGTGTATCTTGATTTGCTCTCTTTCGTGCAAAATACCATCGCAATGCATCAAAAGTGCCAATCTATAAAATTGTTGAATGCGTTCAAACTCACTTTTAATGATTTCACTTCGGTTTTCCTCATGAAAAAGTTGTTTCAACTCGTCTTTGTTTACGCCTAGTTCTATGGCAATTAGTGAAAGAAACATATACTCTCTTTCGTGCAATTCGCCATCTATAATTGCAAAAGCAATCATGTCGGCTAATAAACTTAATTTTTGTACCTTAATGTTCATCAAAATGATTATTTTTAGCTAAAATATAATTATTTGTTAAATTTTAAAAATTTATTTACTTGAAATTCAATATAACCCTTTTATTCGGAATCATTTTTTACACTTTAAATGCGCAACAAAGCACTGCTAGCCTAAATGTTTCCTCTTTTTCATTAGGAGCACCACAGTTAAATACAACCAAGAAAATCTGGGTGTATTTACCAAAAGACTATGATAGCAATGACAAGAAAAAATATCCTGTGCTCTATATGCACGATGGTCAAAACCTTTTTGATGCCAAAACATCTTACATTGGCGAATGGAATGTTGATGAAACTTTAGACAGTATTTCGGCACAAGTAATTGTCATCGGAATCGAACACGGCAACGAAAAACGAATGGAAGAATTAACACCATTCCAACACGAAAAATACGGCGGTGGCAATGCAGATAATTACCTAGATTTTATAGTTCAAACATTAAAGCCTTATGTTGACAGAACCTACAGAACCAAAACCAATGCCAATAACACCGCCCTTTTTGGGAGTTCACTCGGTGGATTAGTTTCGTTTTATGGCGCATTAAAATATCCTAAAATCTTTGGTAAAGTAGGTTGCTTCTCACCTTCTTTTTGGTTTAATAGAAAAGAAATTTTCGAACTAATGGAGAAAACTAAAACATTCAAAACCAAAATTTATTTCCTATGCGGCGATAACGAAGGCGACGATGATATGGTTCGCGATTTGGACAATATGGAATATCAAGTGAATACAAAACGTTGTGAATGTAAAAAACTAAACAAAAAAATCATTGTAAAAAATGGTCAACACAACGAAAAATTATGGCGCGAAGGATTCAAAAAAGCGTACCTTTGGCTGTTTTAAAAATTGTATAATGTAGAATTGTATATTGTATACTGAAAAGCTGCAATAGAAAACAAAACATTATACAATAATACACTATACAACAATACATTATACATTAAAAAACATGAACAACAACGATATTTTCAAAAAACTACGTGTAGCATTAATGCTTCGTGACGACCAAATAGAAGAAATCCTAAAACTAGTAGATTTCAGAATGTCGAAAGGTGAAATTGGCAACTTTTTTAGAAGTGAAGACCATCCTAAATTCATGGAATGTGGCGATCAAGTATTGCGTAATTTCCTAAACGGATTGGTAATTCACTTACG
>JAIFLT010000180.1:5239-7411 GCA_020048955.1 Flavobacterium sp. | reverse complement strand
GACCATAAGGTCGAACTGTATGAAATAAAAAAACTATGACTCCTAAACATCCTATAGATTCTTTAACAACGTTAACCGACTTGGTGTTGCCTAGTGAAACCAATCCATTAAATAATCTTTTTGGTGGTGAATTATTAGCCAGAATGGACCGAGCGGCAAGTATTGCCGCAAGAAGACATTCAAGACGAATTGTGGTAACTGCATCGGTCAATCATGTAGCTTTCAATCGTTCTATTCCTTTGGGAAGTGTAGTTACTATTGAAGCCAAAGTTTCTAGAGCTTTTACATCATCAATGGAAATTTTTCTAGACGTTTGGATTGAAGATAGAGAATCTGGAAATAAAACTAAAGCCAATGAAGCCATCTACACTTTTGTGGCCGTTGACGAAACAGGAAACCCAGTTGCCGTTCCACCATTAGAACCGCAAACTGAGGAAGAAAAGTCAAGATTTGACGCAGCTTTAAGAAGAAAGCAATTAAGCTTAGTCTTAGCAGGAAAAATGAATCCACATGATGCGACTGAATTGAAAGCATTGTTTTTGTAAAAATAATCCTTACTAAATTAAAGCTACCCTGGTTCGTTGCTTTTTTTGTTTTAAAAATTTAAGTATAAAAACAAATGACTACAACATCTTTCAACATAAATTAATAAAAGAGTAATCATGAAAAAAAATCTTTTTTTATTGATAGCCTTTTTGACTACTTTAAATAATTACGGACAATGTTTTACTAAAGCAAATGCTGGCGCATTTAATGGAGTAGCTATAAAACCCAATGGCACCATTTGGGGTTGGGGTAATGGCAGTAATGGCCAACTAAATAATGGTACTAATTTTGA
This sequence comes from Flavobacterium sp., assembly GCA_020048955.1. Classification (GTDB taxonomy): domain Bacteria; phylum Bacteroidota; class Bacteroidia; order Flavobacteriales; family Flavobacteriaceae; genus Flavobacterium. The sequence continues at coordinate 6,573 of JAIFLT010000180.1, read as the reverse complement.
CGAATATGAGCCAATACAATTAGCCACAACAGCCGATTGGAGTTATATTTCAAATGGTAACGGTAATACTTTTGCTATAAAAACAAATGGAACATTATGGGCAACAGGGTATAATGTATATGGTAGTTTAGGAATAGGAAGTACGGCTCTTGGTTCTGATGTGTTTGTTCAAGTTGGTACTGCAACCAATTGGAAAGAAATTGCTGGCAGTACTTCACAAACTATAGGTATTAGAACCGATAACACCATTTGGGGTTGGGGGCAAAATGATTTTTATCAAACTGGTAGTGGCACATGTTGTGCTAATGTATTAAGCCCTGTACAAATAGGCACTGCTAACGATTGGAAAATGGTTGCTGTTACAAAAGTTAGTTCTAGTTTTGCTTTAAAAAACAATGGTACCCTATGGGCTTGGGGGCAGAATATCTGTTTTATGTTAGGAAATAGTTCAGTATCGGTTTGGCAGACACCAACACAACGATTTCCTGATACCGACTGGAAAACTATAAACGCAGGTTTTGGACATATGCTAGCTTTGAAAACAAATGGTACACTTTGGGCTTGGGGTTGTGGAGGTGAAGGTGAAAGAGGCATTGATCCCAATTCTTCTTATGCAGGTTCAGTACCAAATCAAATTGCTGGCAATTGGAAAGAGATTACTGGTGGTGATCAGTTCACATTAGGCATCAAAACCGATGGTACTTTGTGGGCTTGGGGTAAAAATGATTATGGTCAGTTGGGTAATGGTACTACAATTAATACTTTTACTCCTACACAAATAGGCACAGATAGTAATTGGGCAACAGTTTCTGCGGGACGTTATCATGTTGTAGCAATGAAAACCAATGGTGGTGTTTACACTTGGGGTGATAATACCTATGCTCAATTGGGTAATGGTACTGCTACCTCTACAACTTCGCCAGGGTTATTAAACATAGCAGGTTGTACTTTAGCAAACAATGAGTTTGCAACAATACAAAACAATATTGTATTAAGTCCTAATCCTGCAAGTGCAGAGGTAAGATTACGCTATCAAGGTTCAGCTACCGTAAACACTATTGTTATTTATGATATAACGGGTAGTGTTGTGCATAAAGAACAACCTTTAGCAGCTAGCAGTTTTTCAGCGGTTTTAAACCTCTCTTCATTAGAAAAAGGCACTTATGTTGTTGTTTTAAAAAATAATGAAAGTGCAGTTGTTAGTAAAAAATTGGTAAAGGAGTAAAATAAATTTAAAAAAAAGTCCGCTAATTGCGGACTTTTATTTTTTATCTACTTATCCATTGCGATGGATTGGTGTACGTTGTATTTTGAGAAATCATAAACTTCAAAAC
>JAIFLT010000180.1:0-5216 GCA_020048955.1 Flavobacterium sp. | reverse complement strand
TCCGCTAATTGCGGACTTTTATTTTTTATCTACTTATCCATTGCGATGGATTGGTGTACGTTGTATTTTGAGAAATCATAAACTTCAAAACTGTTTTGCCTTCGGCATTGGTTCGTACTTTTCCTAACACTTGTTTGGTCGATACTTTATCACCGGCACTTACATTCACACTTCCTAAGTTTTGATAGATAGTAAAGTAATCTCCGTGTTGCACACAAACGGCTTTGTTTAAAGGTGAAATTACAATTACTTTAGTGACTTCTCCACTAAAAACAGCTCTTGCATTAGAACCTGATTCTGTGGTTATCTCAACACCACTGTTGTGAATGATTAACGATTTATAAACCGGATGGGCTTGATCACCATAACCTAGAGTAATAGTTCCTTTTTCAACAGGCCAAGGTAATCTTCCTTTGTTAGCTTTAAAATTATTCGAAATCAATTGCCCTTCTGGTGTTAAAACAATTTTGGTTGATGATTCTATTTTCTTAGTTTCGGCAGCAGTTGTGGTTTTTGGGTTGGCTTTTGCTTTTGCGGCAGCAGCTTTTTTGTTGGCTTCGGCAATCGCATCACGAATTAACTTTTGAATTTGAGCATCAATTTTTCTGTATTCTTGTTGCTTTTTCTTAATCTCAGCGGTAATTTGCTTTTTATTTTTCTTTAAGCTGTTGGCAATTTTTTCTTGCTCTTGTTTTTCCTTTTCTAGGTCTTTTCGTTGCTTTTCTTGCTCAGCAAGTAGCTTTTCTTTTTCTGTTTTTTGTCCGCTTAGTTTTTTATTGTAATCGGCAAGTTTATCTGTTTTATCTTTAATTTCAATACCTTGCATTTTTCTGTAGCTAGAATATTGTTTCATGTATTGCAATCTTTTATAGGCTTGCAAGAAATTTTCTGAAGACAACATAAACATAGCTCGACTCTGCTGCGAACGACTTTTGTAGGACTTTAAAATCATGCTAGCATAATCATCTTTAAGAGCTATCAATTCTTTTTTTAATTTATTGATTTGCAACTGATTGATGTACATGTCGTTACTCAACAACTTCGTTTGCTTAGCTGTTGTGTTAATTAGTTTCTCTTTCAATCCGATTTTCTCTTTTTGAATTTGAAGTAATTTTACCACCGATTTTTCTTTGCCTTTAACCTCTTGAAGCAGGCGTTCTTTTTCGCGAATTTCTTCTTGAATTTTGGCTTTTTTCTGTTCAAGTTCTTCCTGACTTTGTTGACTCCAAGCAAATGAAGTTAGTAAAACTAAAAATAATGTAACTAATCTTTTTTGCATATCCATTATATCTTATCGATGTAAATTCTATCATAACCTTCAGGAACACTATACGGAAACGATAAATCTTCGTTGAATGTAATTGTTTTATATTCTATATCGATTTTGGTAATCCCTTTTTTTTGTCGAGCATCAATTGCTAAAGATAAAGGTAAAATCATTTCGCTGTGTTTTTTATAATCTGGATAAGCAATTTGCAACGTTCTATCTTGAAAAGGTTGATTGATTTCTTGTCTTTTTATTAAAAAATTTTCGCTTTCAAAATAAAAAGATTTGTTGGTTTTCTCCTCTTGCTTTGATTCCAGTTTATACAGTTTTTCCATGATTGAAACGGCATATTTTTCTTTATGCAAATCATCCAATGCTTTTCCAAGAAACATATTTTGTACTTTGTTAAAATCTAAATCGGTACCAAGCCATTGACTTAATCCTTCATAATTGCCTTCAAAATATTTATTTCCACCCTTTTCAAAATATTGAACAGATGTTGGCGTAATAAGTGCTTTTGCTACAGTGTAACCTAAAATTCGAATACTTACTAATATTTTTTCATCTTTTTTAATTCTTATATCTGCCGAAACATTTTGAGTGTTGTTTGCATCTTCATATCGAACACCGGCTTTGATATATAATGTAGAAAAATCTGTTTTATTGTTGTAATGATTCTCTATTATTTTATCAGCAGATAAGGTATTACTAGCACTACCTTCAGCCAAAACTGCTTTAGGTTTACAAGATGCTAGAAAAATAACAACTAAAAGGACAAGGTATTTTTTCATAGATAATCCAACTGAATGGCGTGTTTACTATTTTCTTTTTTGTTTTTCAATTAATTGGTTGGCTTTAGAAAAATACAAATCTTTCTTTTTCATATCGCCCAATCCATTAAAAGCTTCTCCCAATTGAAGGTTAAAATTTATCTCTAAAGCAATATCGTCAATTATAAAATCTATTCCCGATTCTAAAACGTCTTTAGCTTTTTTGTAATTTTTTAATTGATTGTTTGCCAATCCGTTATAATAATACAATTGGGGTTGTGTTGGAAACAATTGCAATTGCTCTTCAGATATTTTTGCTAATTTATCAAATTGCAAATTCTCTGTATAAGCTTGCATTAAAAGTAGCATGGTTTCCATATCATCGGTTGCATTTTTCAGATGCATTTCATAATATTTTATTGCTTTAAGCCAATCTTTTTTAGATTGATAAAATTTGGCTATTTCCTTAGCTACTTTTACTTCTTTATCGTTATCAAAATAACCAATTGCTTTGTCTAAATCTTTATCGTATTGTGGATTATTCTTTGAAAAAATCAAAAACTCATTCAAAATACGATGCTTAATTTTCTTATCTATTTTATCACTTGCTAAAACAGTATTCATTGATTTTACTGCTTTCTCTCCGTCATTGTTATTAAGATGAAACTTAAACAAACTTACTTGAGCCCAATCTGATGTTGGAATTTCTTTTTCTAATTGCTTGGCAACTTCTAATGCTTTTTCTTCTTGATTGCTTTGAGAATACATATAGATTAAAGCAATATAATTGGCTTCATCTTTAGGAAACTTTTTTATTTTATCAATAAGATTGGCTTTTTCAGGACCTTGGTATTTAGCATCGCGCAAGATATCTGCTTTATACAATTCGCGCTTTTCAGATTTTCCAACCGTTTCATTTAGCTCGTTTATCAAATCTAATGCTTTGTCAAATTGCTGTGTGTTCATATACAATGAAACCAAATCTTCTCTATAATCGGGTTTGAATTCAACTAATTTTTGAACAATTACAATTGCCTGATTAAAATCTCTTGTGTCGTAACACACATCGTACATTCCAACCCAAGCCCAACGGTTTTGGGGGTCGATTTTGGTTACTTTTTCAAAATTATCATAAGCCTCTTTATACTTTTTTTGGGAAAGATAATTTTTGCCCAATTCAAAAAACACAATTGGATTTTCTGGTTGAATGTATTTACACTTTTCTAATGCATCAATAGCTTTGTCATAGTTTTCGATACCTTTTTGTTTCAGAGATTCGTAGTAGTAATTTTCAAATTCATCAGAAACAGTAGCGACATCTTCTGGTTCGGTTTGAGCCAAAAGAACGTTTGGAATGAAAAACATTCCGAAAAAGAAACTATATAAAACTATTTTTTTCATTTTATTATTTTGCACGAATGGCATGAATTTGCTAAAATTCAATATGTAGAAAAAATTTCACCAATTTTAACTTTATACTATTTAATCCTACTAAGTTTTGAAAGCCCTGCTGGAATTATTCTAAAACGGAATAATCTCCGATGCTAATACTTGTAAAATTGCCATCAAAACTTACGTGATTTCCAATCATTGCATTGTCAAGATTTGCGTTTTTAATATGAGCATGAGTTTGAACCAAACTATTTCTTAGGGTACTATCAATTACATGGCATCCTTTTCCTAAAGATACATTTGGACCAACTGTTGCGTTAATTAAAACCACATCTTCACCAATATAACATGGTGGAATGATAGTTGAATTCTCTTGTTTAACATCGTTATCAACTAAATGAATACCGTCGTTATGAAGGAAATTTAACATTCTGTTGTTGGTGTCAACTGTTACGTCTTTGTTTCCGCAATCCATCCATTCGTCTACTTTACCAGGAACAAATACCATGCCTTTTGCCATCATTTGTTTAATACCATCATTAATTTGATATTCACCTCCATGAATGATGTTATTATCAAGTACTGATTTCAACTCATTTTTTAAAACGGCAACATCTTTAAAATAGTATATTCCAATCACTGCTAAATCAGAAATAAACTCCTTTGGTTTTTCAACTAATTCGATTATTTCTCCGTTGGTATTCAAATTAACCACTCCAAAAGCTTCAGGTTGATCTACTTGTTTTACCCAAATTACACTATCAGCATTTTGATCTAAATCAAAATCGGCACGAATCAACGTGTCGGCATAGGCAATAACGGCTGGACCACTCAAAGAATCTTTAGCACACATTATAGCATGACCTGTGCCAAGTGCTTCATTTTGATAATAAATTGTTCCTTTTGCACCCAATTTTTCGGCAATTGCAATTAATTCTTCTTCTACTTTTTTGCCAAAACTTTCGTGAATTACAAAAGCAACTTCTTCAATTGGTTGATTTAAAACACCAGCAATATCTTCTACCAAACGGTGAACGATAGGTTTCCCTGCAATAGGAATTAATGGTTTTGGAATCGTTAATGTGTGCGGACGCAATCTTGAACCACGACCTGCCATTGGTACTATTATTTTCATATGTAAATATTATTTGTTTTTTTGGTGCATATGTATCGCTATTTTCATTGGTGTTTGCATGCGCAAACTAGTGTTTATGGCGATTTCATACTTATAGTATTAAGATTTTAGTATTAAGTATTAAGACTTAATAACTATATTGATTTTTATTTAAACTTTGCTTTATTTAGATACTCTTTGTAAAACTGCTTACTGCCACTGAATACTGCCCACTACTTTATACCAGTTGAACCAAAACCACCTTCGCCTCTTGATGTTTCTGATAATTCTTGTACTTCAATCCATTCAGCACGTTCGTGTTTGGCTATAATTAATTGTGCAATTCTTTCACCGTTTTCAATTACAAAATCTTCATTGGATAAATTTACTAAAATTACTCCAATTTCGCCACGATAATCGGCATCGACTGTTCCTGGAGAATTTAAAACGGTGATTCCTTTTTTGGCAGCCAAGCCGCTTCTTGGTCTTACTTGTGCTTCGTAGCCTATTGGTAATTCAATAAAAAGTCCTGTTTTTACAATAGTTCTTTCTAAAGATTTTAAGGTAATTGGTTCTTTAATATTGGCACGTAAATCCATTCCTGCCGAGGCAATGGTTTCGTAATTAGGTAGTTTGTGTTGTGATTTGTTGATGATTTTAATCGTCATGATTT
>JAIFLT010000090.1 GCA_020048955.1 Flavobacterium sp. | reverse complement strand
ATTTATTCACTAAAACTAAGAGATAATGATTTTGATCAAGTTATAAAAAGAGTTCTTTATGGTGATTTGACCATTTCATCAGCTTATAATACTTATGCTAATATTGGTTTGCCTCCAGGACCAATTGCTCAACCAGATATTAATGCTATCGATGCTGTCTTAAATGCAGAGAAGCATGACTATATCTACTTTTGTGCAAGTGTTGAACGTTTTGGATATCATGAATTTGCTTCAACATATCCTCAGCATCAAGTTAATGCAAAGAAGTATGCTGATTGGTTGAATACGACAGGAACCAGTAGATAAGTGTTGATTTTTTTTTTTTGATTAGATATTTATAAAAAATAAAATGTAACTTTGATAAAAATAGCTGTTATGAGTACCATCGAATTAAAAAAAGAATTACATAAAATTATTGATGAAGGAGATTCGAATTTTGTAAAATCATTTTATGAAATTGTAAAAGATTTTATAAACAAAACAGAAAATTCTAAAATGATTCAAGAGTCAGAAGAAGATATTGAAGCTGGAAGAATTCACAGTTTAGTAGAAGTAAAAAATATTTTAAAAAATTGGAAAGAATAATAAAACCTCTATATTTTACTTCAAGAGCATTAAAAGATTTAGAAAAAATCACCAAATTTAATAGTGTAATGATTGGATTTAAAAAAGCAATTTCAATTTCAAATAATATAATAGATTCTATTGAAGTATTAGAAAATCCAGTTTATGATTTTTCAAAAATAGGATCTGTAGATTCTGAATTTATACATTTTAAAAGAAGTTATAGAAAGATAATTAATGGATATTATAAAATAACGTACAGAGAAGGAATTGATAAAATTTTCATTAATAGAATATTTGATACACGACAAAATCCAAATAAGAATAAGTAGTTTAATTTTGAAACACTCTGCAATTATTGTATTATTATTTATATATTCAACTATTGGATATTCCCAAAACAACCTTAAATCCTTCTTTAAACCTTCCGATTCTCTAAATAAAAAACGTCTCAACGGAGTTGTAATTTCTGAAACTGTTTTAGCCTCTAGTGCTTTGGTTGGACTCAATCAATTGTGGTATGCCGATTACCCAAAATCTGACTTTCATTTTATTAATGATAATGATGAATGGCTTCAAATGGATAAAGCCGGACATGTTTTTTCGGCTTATCATCTAGGAAGCTATGGTTCAAATGCTTTAAAATGGAGCGGATGTGATAGAAAAAGTCAATTAGTATATGGCGCAACTGTTGGTTTTGCTTTTTTAACTGCTGTCGAGGTTTTTGATGGTTTTTCGCAAGAATGGGGTGCCTCTTCAGGAGATTTAATTGCCAATGCTGGTGGCACTGCACTCTATGTTTCGCAAGAATTACTTTGGAAGGAGCAACGAATTGTACCAAAATTTTCATTTCATACTACAAAATATGCTTCCCTACGCCCAAACGTTTTAGGTAGTTCACTCTCTGAACAGGTTTTTAAAGATTATAACGGACAAACCTATTGGCTTTCTGCGAATTTACATTCGTTTTTAAAAACTTCTAAATTACCCAAATGGTTAAATTTTGCTGTTGGATATGGTGCCGATGGAATGATTGCTGGTAGAAGAGAAACAGTAGCCGATTTAAACCTTCCAATTTCTAAAAGAGAACGACAATTTTACCTAAGTTTGGATGCCGATTTAACCAAAATAGAAACAAAATCGGCTTTTTTAAAGACCTTTTTCTCCATTTTTAATGCCATCAAAATTCCAGCTCCATCGATTGAAATCAGTAGCTCACAAGGTGTTAAATGGCATAGTTTTTACTTTTAGAAAACTTTAACTACTTGATTTTCAATTTTATTTAAAAATAAGTAGTATATTTGCACCGTCAATATCAAGATGGTGACAGCACTTGGAAATTACAATTTATGATAAATAGATGGTTGTTTTACATAGGAATCGTTGTGTTAATTGGATTTATAAGCTCTGCTTTTAAACCAATAGAATCTTTAAATCATAACTGGTTTTATGTAGACGAAAATGAAGAATTGTTGTATCAATTTCCTTCAGAAAAACCTTCCGATTATATCAATTCTTCTATACCTTTTACCGGAAAATATTTTATTGGATTTAAAGAAGCTATTGCTTTTAAAGAATCACAGGGTAAATATAGTAAAGTGAATTCTTTAGGATATTTAGGAAAATATCAATTTGGAAAATCAACATTAGCTTCAATCGGAATTAAAGATAGCATGCTGTTTTTGAGAAATCACAAAATGCAAGAACAAGCCTTTGTTGCTTTATTGAAAAAAAACAAGTGGGAATTAAGAGAAGTGATAAAAGAATACAGAGGTAAAATGATTGATGGTGTAAGAATTACTGAATCAGGAATTTTAGCTGCAGCTCATCTTGGTGGCGCAGGTTCTGTAAGAAAGTTTCTAGAATCTAACGGAAGAAAAAAATGTAAAGACAATTACGGAACTTCTGTAAAGTCCTACATGAAAGAGTTTGGAGGTTATGAAACTCATAATATCAAAGCAGAAAGTAGTCCTAAGGTGATACAATAGTTAAGAGTTAAAAATTCTTATGGCTTTTTTATTATGACTTATGTATTATAAATATCGTAGGTCGATTGTGTAAATCAATGGTTGCTTTTTTCCATTCAGAGACTTTCATTGTTTTTATGTATTCTGTTGGAAGTGTTATATCTGCAGCAATACATAAATGAGTATTGGGTTGTAATGTTTGTAAAAAATCCTCTAGTAATTTATTGTTTCTATACGGAGTTTCAATAAAAATCTGTGATTGGTTTTTATCAAAAGAAAGTTTTTCAAAATTTTTCAAAGCCAATTTTTTATCAAATTTGTCTATAGGTAAGTAGCCGTTAAAAGCAAAACTTTGGCCATTCATACCGCTTCCCATCATGGCTAATAAAATGGAAGATGGTCCAACTAAAGGCACTACTTGAATTCCTTTTTCATGCGCAAGTTTTACAATGGCAGCACCAGGATCAGCAACGCCAGGACAACCTGCTTCACTCATTAATCCTACATTTATTCCTTGCAAACAAGGCTGAATCATTTCGTTGTGTTCAGAAGTTTCTGTATGTTTGTTTAAAGCACTAATAATTAAAGACGATTGTACTTTTTCGGGATGAATACTTTTTATAAATTTTCTGGCTGTTTTTTCATTTTCAACAATGTAGCAGTCAATAAATTCTATAGCTCTTTTAACCGTTTGTGGCAAAACATCAAGTGGATTGCTTTGCTTGGACAGTTCGCTTGAGGTCGGGTCTCCAAGTGTTGTAGGAATCAAATATAAAATACCCTTTAGGTTTACTGGTTTCATTAGGAATGTTTTGCTATTAATTTTTTTGCTAATAAATCGGTAGCTTCATCAAGCATTTCGTAAACCATATCAAATCCGTTTTGTAAACCATAGTATGGGTCGGGTACATCTACCTTATCTCCAGGAAATAGTTCGTCAAGAATCAATCGTACTTTATTTTTTTGTTCTTCAGTTTTTGCTAAAAAAGTTACATCATCATAATTGGAGTTGTCCATTACAAAAATGTAATCATAAATATCAAAATCTTTTGGGGTAAAATGTTTTGCTTTTTGAGTTGAAATATCAAGTCCGTTTTTTTTGGCTGTTGCTATAGAGCGTTCGTCGGGTTGTTTGCCAACATGCCAACTGCCCGTTCCTGCAGAATCTACCAAGAATGTATCTTTAGGAAGTTTAGCTGCTAATAAACCTTCTGCCAATGGTGAACGGCAGATATTGCCTAGGCAAACCATTAAAATTTTAACGGACATAGAATTAAGTTTCAGTTTTTACTTTTAATTGCAAAAGTAAGCAATACTGATTGCTATAATGATAATTTTTTATGAATATCTTCAACAAATTTTTTGAATTGCTTATCGGTAGAAACCAAGTTGTCTACTGTTTTGCAAGCGTGTAAAACGGTTGCATGATCCCTATCGCCAATTTGAGAACCAATATTTGCTAAGGACGCTTTTGTGAATTTTTTTGCAAAAAACATAGCCAATTGTCTTGCCTGAACCACATGGCGTTTTCTGGTTTTAGATTGCAAAGTATCTAAATCCAATTGAAAATAATCTGAAACTACTTTTTGGATATAGTCGATTGATATTTCACGTTTTACATTTTTAACAAATTTCTCAACAATGCTTTTGGCTAATTCGAGAGTCACTTCTTTTTTATTGAACGATGATTGTGCGATTAAAGAAATAATTGCGCCTTCAAGTTCACGAACATTAGATTTTATGTTTTGAGCAACATATTCAACAATTTCGTTTGGCATTTCAACACCATCACGATAAAGTATGTTGTTCAAAATAGAAACTCTTGTTTCGTAGTCTGGTTGGTGTAATTCGGCAGATAATCCCCATTTGAAACGTGACAACAAACGCTGTTCGATATCTTGCATGTCAACCGGAGCTTTGTCTGAAGTAAGAATTACTTGTTTTCCATTTTGATGTAAATAGTTAAAAATATGAAAAAACACATCTTGCGTTCCAGATTTTCCAGATAAGAATTGCACATCATCAATAATCAAAACATCAATTAATTGATAGAAATGAATAAAATCATTACGATTATTTTTCTTAACAGAATCGATATATTGTTGTGTAAATACTTCGGCAGAAATATATAACACGGTTTTTTCTGGATATTTATCTTTTATTTCAACACCAATAGCATGTGCCAAGTGCGTTTTTCCAAGGCCAACACCACCAAAAATCAATAATGGATTGAACGATGTTCCACCAGGTTTGTTGGCTACTGCCATACCAGCTGATCGTGCTAATCTGTTAGAATCACCTTCTAAGAAATTATCAAAACTATAATTTGGATTAAGTTGCGACTCGATTTTTAAGTTTCTAATTCCAGGAATCACAAACGGATTTTTAAGTTCTGGATTTAGATTTTTAAAAGGAGCGTCAACCTCTTGTGATTTAATTGGACCTCGGTGTGCAGATGGCAATTGTTCCGTAAACGGTTGTTTATTGCCATAAGTGTTTTCCATTTTAATTTTATAGAGTAACTTTGCGTTTTTTCCAAGTTCTTTGGTTAGAGCAACTTTAAGTAATTTTACATAGTGTTCCTCTAGCCATTCGTAAAAGAATTTACTTGGAACTTGAATGTACAATGCGTTATCAGAAAGTTCAACTGATTTAATAGGTTCAAACCAAGTTTTATAAGCTTGCTCTTGAATATTGTCTTTAATAAATGACAGACAGTTTTCCCATACCGATTGCGCAGTTTTGTTCATGTTATTGTTAAAATTACTAATTTATTTAAAGGTTCTCTTACAAAAAAAAAGGAGATTTTCTTTGTGTTTTTTGGGTTAACAAATATGTGAACAAATTTCTTTAAAAAAAAATTAAAAGGTATTGATTTTTTAAAAATTTTGTTGTAAAGGATAATTTAAATTTAGATTAAAAGCAAAAAAAATAGATGAACGGACACAAAGTAGAAGTTAGAGTTAGATATGGCGAAACCGACCAAATGGGAGTAGTATATCATGGTAGTTATGTGCCCTATTTTGAGATAGGAAGAGTGGAATGGCTTAGAAATAAAGGCGTTTCGTATAAATCATTAGAGGAAAGCGGAATAGCTTTGCCAATCGTATCCATGCATTTGAATTACAAAAAACCAGCTCGTTATGATGATGTGTTAACAATAAACACAAAATTAAAAAAATATAGTGGGGTAAAGATTGAATTTGATTGTGAAATTCGCAATGAAAACGAAGAGTTGTTAACAACTGCTCATTTTATACTCGTTTTTGTGAATACAAAAAGCGGAAAACCCATAGTCCCACCAAACTATATTTTGGAAATTTTAAAAGCAGAAGTTTAGTCTTTCAATTTTATCTCAATTTCAAATAAATTATTGAAAATGTCGACTATTTGTTCGGCATTTTTTTTGCGCGTTGCAATCTCAATTTCGCAACTTTCATTCATAGTTTGCGAAATGATTTCGAGGTTTTTTTCTTTGATAACTCGCATTACTTTATTCATGTTTTTGTAATCAAAGGATACTATATAATGTATGTTAATTGTTTTTTCAATAATTTCTGATGCTTCCAATGCCATTTGAGCTGAAGTTCTATATGCTGAAATCAATCCACCAACACCTAATTTAATGCCACCAAAAAATCGTACTACAACAATTAAAATATTAGTTAAGCCAAAGGATTGAATTTGACCATAAATTGGTGCGCCTGCCGTGTTGCTTGGTTCGCCATCATCGTTGGCTCTATGTTGAATTTTGTCCGTTCCAATTTGAAAAGCATAACAAAAATGAACTGCGCCATAATGTTGCTTTCGCAAAATGTCTAAATGATATTTGATTTCTTCTTCGGAAGTTATAGGAAATGCGTAGCCAAAAAACTTGCTGTTTTTTTCTTTAAATAAGATTTCTTCCGATGGAAATGCAATGGTTTTGTAGGTATCGTTCAAAACTTAAAGCGGCAAATGTTTTTGATTGAACAAGTCTACAACATCTTCTTTTCCAACTTCTAGATTCCATACGTGAAGTCCTAAGCTAGCGGCTGCATCAGTATTTACTTTTTTATCATCAACAAATAAAGTGCGTTTCGGTGATAAATCGTATTTATTCATTATAGTAGTAAAAATGGCTGGGTCGGGTTTTCTCATTCCCATTTCATAGGAGTAAAAAACTTTTTCAAAACATTGATAGAAATCACTGAAAAAAGAAACTCCAACATTTTGTTCAAATCTACTGATGTGAATCTCATCTGTATTTGTAAGAAGAAATAATTTGTATTTTTTATAAGAAAGTAATTGTAGAAATTCCAATCGGTACAATGGAAATTCGCCAATTATAGTGTTCCAAGCTTCTCTTAGTTCTTCTAAAGAGGCATTAGGTATAAATTGATGAAACGATTGAAGGAATTCTAATTCTGTAACTTTTCCCTTTTCAAATAAGTCATTTATTTCAACAAGTTCAGGTTTTGGTTCGTTTAAACCTAATTTTTTGAATGCTTCAATTTGAGCTTGTTTTTCTAAATTGATAAAAATATCACCAAAATCAAAAATTATTGTATCAATCATGATTGAAAAATATTAAAAGTTCGTCGTTTAGAATTTTATCTTTTTTACTGTTTTTTTTAGAAATTATTGGTGCTTTTATTCCTGTTTTAAAAGAAAGTGTTCCTTTAAAAACTCGCGCTTCATCCCAAATGTTTGCATCTATAAACGTTTGTAAAGTTTGTCTTCCGCCTTCAATTATAACCGACTGAATATCGTTGTTAAATAAATAATTCGCAATTTCGGCAGCTATATTGTTATTGAAATTGATATTGCTTTTTGAAATTGAAAGAGTTTTTACTTGATTATCAAAGATATGACTTTCTTTTGAAATTCTATTGTTTTGATCTAAAACTATTCTAACTGGATGATTTCCAGACCAATCTCTTGTGGTTAGAGTGGGGTTATCGTCAATAACAGTAGTGGTTCCAACCAAAATTGCTTGCTCTTCACTGCGCCATTTATGCACCAATTGCCTTGAAAATTCATTAGTTATCCAGAGGGGTTGTTTTTTTTCTTTTTTTAATGGAGCTATAAATCCGTCTTCACTTTCTGCCCATTTTAAGATAATATAAGGTCGTTTTTTATTGTGAAATGTAAAAAAGCGTTTGTTCAATTCGATACATTCCTCTTCGAGAATTCCAACAGTAACCTTTTTTCCCGCTTCGATGAGGTTTTTAATTCCAGTTCCTGCTACTTTTGCATAAGTATCGATGGTTCCAATAACTACATTTGGAATTTTATGGGAAATAATTAAATCACAACATGGTGGCGTTTTTCCAAAATGACTGCAAGGCTCTAAACTTACATAAATAGTTGATTTAGAAAGTAATGATTGGTCTTTAACCGAGTTTATTGCATTAACTTCCGCATGAGGTTCGCCCGATTTTCTATGCCAACCTTCACCAATAATTTCATTATTATATACAATGACACTACCAACCATCGGATTTGGATAGGTTGTGCCCAAACCATTTTTGGCTAATTCGATGCAGCGTTTTATATAGATTTCATGTGTTTTCACATCACAAAAGTACTATTTTTGTAGTGTAATTTTATAAGTTCAAAAACATTTGATTTTTTTTTTGAATTTTGAATTTTCAGCTTTGAATTACAAATTTTGAAATTTTAGAAATGATAATAAGAGAAATACAACCTAAAGATAATGAACAAATTGCCACTGTAATTCGGCAAGTTTTTATATCGGATAATTATCCAAAAACCGGAACTGCTTTTGCCGACAAGCAATTGGATTTTATGTTTGAAACCTACAATAAACCAAAATCTATATATTTTGTAGTTGTTGATACTGCAATAAATTCAGCATTTTATGGAAAAATTGTTGGTGGAGCAGGAGTAAGCCAGTTGGATAGTTCTGACGAGAATATATGCGAATTGCAAAAGATGTATTTCTTGCAGGAAGCTCGAGGCAAAGGAATTGGATTTGAAATGATTCAAAAATGTTTGGCAAAAGCAAAAGAGTTTGGCTATGAAAAATGCTATTTAGAAACACTTCCCCAAATGCTCGCTGCTCAAAGTTTGTATAAGAAAGTTGGATTCGAGTATCTTTGCGAACCAATGGGTGGAACGGGTCATACTAGTTGTCCGGTTTGGATGATTAAAGATTTAAATTCCAAAAGTTAAATTCCAAATTCCAATGTTGCTAAAAACCTACAAATCCACATTTCTACAAGAGCTTTCTCATTTATATGATGAAAAGGAAATAGAGAGTTTCTTTTATATTGTATTAGAAAGTTTTCACAACAAGAAACGCATCGATTTGGCGTTAAATCCAGAAATGGAAATGGATGCTTTACAGTTGTTGCGTTGGGAGAGCGTTTTGGCGGATTTAAAAAAAGAAAAACCCATACAATATATATTAGGAGAAACCGAATTTTATGGTTTACCCTTTTTAGTAAATGAAAACACCTTAATTCCAAGACCAGAAACAGAAGAATTGGTGGAATGGATAATTTTAGATAATAACTTCCATTTTGTTACACAGAGCGCGGTCGAAGTGCCCACTTCCCACTTTCAACTTCTTGACATCGGAACAGGAAGTGGTTGTATTGCCATTTCATTGGCTAAAAATCTTCCAAATGCTCAAGTTTTTGCTATAGATGTTTCTGAAAAAGCTTTAGCTATAGCTCATAAAAATGCAACAATAAATAGCGTGGAAGTAAATTTTATTAATGTTGATATTTTAAAAGTTGATGATTTATCAAAACTTCCATTTTGTAACATTGAGCGCGGTCGAAGTGCCAACTACCAACTACCAACTTCTTTTGATATTATTGTTTCTAATCCTCCTTATGTTAGAAATCTTGAAAAAGAAGAAATTAAGCCTAATGTTTTAAACTATGAACCTCATTTAGCTTTGTTTGTTGCCGATAATGATGCGTTACTTTTTTACAGAAAAATTGCTGCATTAGCCAAGAAAAATTTATCTGAAAACGGAAAATTATACTTTGAAATCAATCAATATTTAGGAAAAGAAACTGTTGAATTACTTCAAGAAATGGGTTTCAAGAATGTTGTTCTGAAGAAAGATATTTATGGAAATGATAGAATGATTCGAGCAAGTAAATAGGTATTAGAAAATAGTGACAAGTAATTTATTTTAAAATAACATTTTAATATTTAGAAACCCATATCTCGTAACCCGAAACCTGCAACTATTCATATCTCAACGCTTCAATAGGATCAAGTTTCGATGCTTTTATGGCAGGATATAATCCAGAAACTATAGCTACAATAAAGCTTGTAATCACAGCAGCAAGAATAGCACCCCAAGGAATTACAAATCCAAATTTCATTAAGGACGCCATTAGATAACCTACCAACATTCCTAATATTATTCCAACCAATCCACCAATTTGAGCAATTAGTAGGGTTTCCATAAAAAACTGCCAAGCAATGGTGTTTTTTTTGGCGCCAAGCGATTTTCTTACCCCAATCTCTCTTGTTCTATCGGTTACAGAAACAATCATAATGTTCATTAGAGCAATTGATGATCCCATGATGGTGATAATACTGATTACCCACGCCGCAGCACTTAAATATCCGGTAATGTTGGCAATTCTGTTGGCTAAATCATCACTTCTAGATATGCCAAAATTGGTTTCTTCTACGGGACTTAGTTTTCTAATTTGTCGCATTGTAACCGTTGCATCATTAACAGCACTTTCTAAAAGTTCTTTTTTATCTACCATCGAACTTACGGTGTAATTAATGTTGGGTGTTGAAAATAAAGATCGTGCAACTTGAATCGGAATAAGAATTCGTAAATCTTGATTGTTTCCAAAGGTGGATCCTTTTTCTTTTAAAACTCCAATTACTTTAAATTTGGCACCTCTTATAGAAAGAATTTTATCAACAGGATTAACATCTTTTAGCAAACCTTTTGTAGCAAAATCGCTACCAACCACGCATACATAAGCATTATTAGAAATATCGAACGGATTGAAGTTTCTACCATTTACAATTTCTAACCCAGAATTGGTTGCATAAAGGTCATCAACTCCTAGAACACTTATTTCAGGATCGGTTTTTTCGTTTTCATATTTTATTTCTGCAGTTCCTGTTGCTGTAAATGAAACGGAAGTATGAGTAAAAGGATAATCGTATTTTTCTTTGAATGCTTTGGCTTCAGGATAAGAAATAATAGGATTTATTTTCTCAATTTCACCACCACCTTGATTTCTGGTTGAAAACTCATATTGATTGATGTTGAAAGTATTGGAACCCATAGAAGCAAATTTCGAGTTCAACTCGTTGTCAATTGCCGAAACAACCGTAAGAATTCCTACTAAAGCGGTGATTCCTATGGCAATGATGACGATGGTAAGAATCGTACGCAACAATTGTGCACGAATCGAACCCATAGCAATCTTTATATTTTCTCTGAAAACTGCATTCATAATTCTTATTTGACACGAAATTACAGTTTTTGTTACAAGTTTGCTAAAAAAAAGTTGGATGTTTGGTGTTGGAAGTTGGAAGATTTATGTTGGAAGATTAAATTTATGGATTGTGAATAATAATAATTTGATTTTTTTCAATTCAAATCCAAGAGAAAATGATAAAATTGTTTTAGAAATTATGATATTTGCATTCGGTTTGTGAACTCGAAATAAGTAATGGTGATTTTTTTTTCTTCCATCTTCCAAACTTCCATCTTCTAACTATAAAAAAAATGGCATCTAAACCAAGTATTCCAAAAGGCACACGCGATTTTTCGCCAGTTGAGGTTTCAAAACGTAACTATATTATTGCTATAATGCGCACTCATTTTGAGAACTATGGTTATCAACCTATAGAAACACCAAGTTTTGAAAATTCAGATACGTTGATGGGAAAATATGGTGAAGAAGGCGATAGATTGATTTTTAAGATATTGAATAGTGGTGATTATACAAATGAAATTCGCCAAAATGTAATTAGTTCAGGTAATATCAGTGGAGTATTTTTCGAAGTTTTGAAACCTCTCAAAATTAGACTTTCGGCAGTTAGACAGGATGATTATCGCTTGTTTTTGCATAAATTGATTAATGATTATTATTTTGATGAGGAACAAAAAAAGCTTTTGTTTGATTATTTTATTGATATCGAAAATGAGCTTTTAGATTTTTGTAAAGTTGATATATCATTGTCTGAAGGATTTGAAAAATACAGTCACGAAATGATTTTTAATAGAAGATTATATGAGAAATTTTATACTATATATTTAGATAAGTTAGGTTTTTTAAATGCAAATAAAGTATCAACATTAGTCTCCGAAAAAGCCCTTCGTTACGACCTAACCGTTCCGTTTGCGCGCTATGTGGTGCAACACCAAAGTGAGATTGAGTTTCCTTTTAAAAGGTATCAAATTCAGCCGGTGTGGCGTGCCGATAGACCACAAAAAGGTCGTTTTAGAGAATTTTATCAATGTGATGCTGATGTTGTTGGTTCCACTTCATTGTGGCAAGAAGTAGAGTTGGTGCAATTGTATGATGCTGTTTTTGCTGAATTGGGATTGCATGGCGTTACTATAAAAATAAATAATCGTAAGATTTTATCAGGAATTGCTGAGGTTATAGGAGCTTCTGATAAGTTGATTGATTTTACAGTTGCTTTAGATAAATTGGATAAAATAGGCGAGGACGGCGTTAAAAAAGAAATGCTTGAAAAAGGAATTTCTGAGGAGGCGATAGTCAAAGTACAACCGTTATTTAATTTTACAGGAACGATTCAAGAAAAAATCGATAAACTATCGGTTTTACTTTCTTCGTCAGATGAAGGTATAAAAGGAGTAGCCGAGTTGCGTTTTATTTGTGATAATGTTTCTAAACTTGGATTGCAAAAAGCAACTTTAGATTTAGATGTAACTTTGGCTCGTGGATTGAATTATTATACAGGAGCAATTTTTGAAGTTGCTGCGCCTCAAGGTGTTGCTATGGGTTCTATTGGTGGAGGAGGACGATATGATGATTTGACGGGTATTTTCGGATTGAAAAATATAAGTGGTGTTGGGATTTCTTTTGGTTTAGATAGAATTTATTTGGTTCTTGAAGAATTAGGTTTGTTTCCAGAAACAGTTACTACTGCAACGAAAGTGATGTTTTTAAATTTTGGAGAAACCCAATCTTTTGAAGTAATGCAAACCCTGCAAAAACTTAGAGCTGCTAACATTAAAAGTGAAATGTATCCAGACGCTGCCAAAATTGATAAACAATTTAAACACGCCGAAAGAAGAGGAATTCCTTTTGTAGTAAAGGAAATTTCAAATGGATTATTCACTTTGAAAAATATTATTTCTGGTGAGCAAGTTCAAGTAGACTTTTCTACGTTAAATACTATTTTGAAATAAATCTGATTTTTTAAAAGTAGACATAAAAAAAAACGGTTTAGCGTACACTAAACCGTTGATTTCTATAACTTAATTCGTAGTAGCGAGAGGGAGATTTGAACTCCCGACCTCAGGGTTATGAATTCGATTTTTTTCATCAAAAAACCCTTGTATTCTACATTTGTTGACTTTTTTAAGCAAAAAACGTGTTCGAATTTGTGTCTGGTTATTAATCAAACATTTCGCTAAATTAATATAAGTTAATCAATATTTATTATGTCATTAAAATATTTATCAACTAAATCAAACTTTTTTATCAAACTTAAAATTTCAGGGTTTTTTTGTGAAAGTTTTTTTACTTCAATTTCCGTATTAGTAAACTTGATTTTAATTGTTTTTTTATCTAAATAGTGATCAGCTAAGTCATAACCATTTTCAACTTCTTTATCTTCAATTAGTCTGTTGCATTTTATTTCAAAGCCATTATTTTTTAATTTATTAACTTATCCTTCTTATTAATAATCATTTTTAGTACAACATGTACTTAAAAATAAATATTTATTTTTTCTTGCAAAGTTAATTAATTTTTATTAAATTTGCATAATATTTATTAAAGTAATTAGTGTACTAAAGTTATATATGATTCAAAAATTAGAAAATATTGTCAAAATTAAGTCAGGGGTATTTGCAAAAAGTGATACAAATCCTGATTTGTTTTACATTCAATCAACAGATTTCGATAAACAGCGAAATTGGAATAAAACATTAAATCCAATCTTAACAAAGTCACCAAAATTCTCTAATCATATTTTAAATATTGGAGATATTTTATTTGCAGCTAAAGGTAGAGATTTTTTTGCAGTGGTTTATGACGGTATGTTTCAGCCAGCAGTCGCTTCAACTACTTTTTTGGTGTTGCAAGTTCAGTCAAATAATGTTGTTTCTGACTATGTAGCTTGGTTTATAAACCATCCTCAAACACAAACCTTGCTTTGGAGTTTTGCAAAAGGTTCAGCAATACCATCAATTAGTAAATCAATTTTAGAACAAATTGAAATTCCAATTCCTAAAATATCAAAACAAATAGCTATATTAGAACTTTATAAATTACAAATGAAGGAAAAGCGAATACATAAACAAATAGGAAAACTAAGACAAGAATATATTAACGAACTAACCTACAAATCAATTCAATAAAATGAGCCAGAAAATAAATCAAAAAGAAATTAACCAAACGGTTTGGAAAGCATGTGATACTTTTAGAGGTATAATTGATCCTTCTCAATATAAAGATTATATACTGACTATGTTGTTCTTGAAATACATTAGTGATGTTAATAAAGAAAAGAGAGCAGACTATTTGCTAAAATATAATGGTGATGAATCTCGAACTGATAGAGCATTAAAAATGGAACGTTTTCAAGTGCCAGAACATTGTAGTTTTGATTATTTGTATGATCATAGAAGTGAAGCTAATGTTGGTGAACTAATCAATATTGCATTAGCTGATTTAGAAGAAGCTAATCGCGAGAAATTAAGTAGTGAAGATGGTAGTGGAATTTTTAGAAACATAGATTTCAATAGTAGCAATTTAGGTGATGTAAAAGATAAAAATACTAGATTGAAAAATCTATTAGGTGACTTTGCACAATTAGATTTGTCTCCTTCGCATTTAGAACGTGAAGATGTAATTGGTAATGCTTATGAGTACTTAATTGCAAACTTTGCAGGTGATGCAGGGAAAAAAGCTGGCGAATTTTTCACGCCAAGTGAAGTTTCTACATTATTAGCTAAATTGACTAAGTCAAAAGAAGGAGCGAGAATATGTGATCCAACTTGTGGTTCAGGTTCGTTATTGATTAAGGCAGGTAGAGAAGTTGGAAGTAATAATTTTTCACTTTACGGTCAAGAAGCTAATGGAAGTACTTGGGCATTAGCGGTCATGAATATGTTCTTGCATGGATTTGATAATGCAACTATTCGTTGGGGTGATACTATTAGAAATCCTAAACTTAAAGAAGGTGATAAATTAATGAAGTTTGATACAGTTGTTGCAAACCCACCTTTTTCATTAGATAAATGGGGTGCAGATATGGCTTCTGGAGATGTTTATAATCGTTTTTGGAGAGGTGTTCCTTCTAAAAGTAAAGGTGATTGGGCATTTATCAGTCACATGATTGAAACGTTGAATGAAACGGGGAAAGCAGGTGTAGTTGTGCCTCATGGAGTACTTTTTAGAGGAAGTAGTGAAGGTAAAATTAGAGAAAAAACCATTGAAGATAATTTATTAGAAGCCGTTATTGGTTTACCATCAAACTTGTTTTTTGGAACAGGTATTCCTGCTGCGATTTTGGTTTTTAATAAAGATAAAGGCGCAACTACCGACGTACTATTTATAGATGCAAGCAAACATTTTGATAGTGGAAAAAATCAAAATAAATTAGGAGATAATCATATTGAAGACATAGTTGCAACGTATGATAAATTTCATGAAGGCAAATTGCAAGCAGGTATTGCAGAAGATAAATACAGCTACGTTGCAACCATAGAAGAAATAATTGAAAATGATTACAATCTTAATATTCCTAGATATGTAGACACTTTTGAAGAAGAAGCTGCCATTGATATAAAAGCAGTACAACAAGAAATTGCAAAACTAGAAACAGAATTGCAAGAGGTACAACAACAAATGAATAAATACTTGCAAGAGTTAATAGATTAATGCAAGATATGTACATGAAATGTTGATTTTGTGTACACGTTTTAAAAATAGGTATAGAAAATAGCCATTTTGTGTACATGTTGATTAAAATAGATATAAGAAACAGGTAGTTTCTATACATATCACAAAATTTAATATTTATTACAACTTAATTTTAATTATGCACAAGTATACAAAACATAGCATCCAATGGTTTTACAATCTTCTTGCTCAAGGAGAATGTGATATTCTTGATTTTAAAGAGCAACTTGATGACAAAGTTATTTTTGGTAAGTCAATTAAAAATTTTGCTCCAAAATATGAGGAGCTTGCTAAAGATGTTGTTGCTTTTGCAAATAAAAAAGGTGGATTTTTGTTTGTAGGAATTGTTGATGATACTAAAGAAATAAATCCGAGTTTTATAGCTACAGATACAAAAATATTTGAGCTAATTAGACAGATTCAAGACAGAACAATTCCTTCAATAACTTTACATCCTCACAAACTTAAAATTAATGATAATGAAGTTCTGGTTCTTGAAATTCCATTTTCACAACAAATGCACCGTACTTCAAAAAGCGAATATTTAATTAGAAGTAACGATGGTAACAGAGCTATTGAGCCTCATGAAATTGCAACCATTCAATCTGAGAAAGGTTTAATTGTTTATGACCAAAAGACTTGGGATTTACCCTTGAAATCTGTTGAAAACGATAAACAAGGAAGTCCAATTCCAGGTTGGCAAGATATTGATAGAACTCGCTTATTGTATAACAAAATTCAAAACGAAAAGCCAAAAAGTCCCTATTTAAAAAATACGGCAACTGAATTTACCGAAACTCTAGGATTAATTAAAGAAGAGAATGGAACTCAATTACCTACTACAACAGGAATTTTATTCATAGGAAATAGTAAAGCATTAAAGGAAATGCCTTATAGTCAAATAAAGTACATAAGATACTATGAAGATGGTAGTTATAAACCATTTGAATATTCAGGAAATTTGATTGAGATTGCGGATGCTTGTTTTAATCAATTAAAGTCTGAGATAAAAGTAAAAGAATTTCATTTTGGATTGTTTAGAGATTACATTGATGATTATCCCGAAATTGTTTTAAGAGAAATGCTGATTAATGCAATTGTTCACCGTGATTATAGTAGACAGCAAATTATTGAAATTAGAAAATATCCAAACTACATTGAGTTTGAAAGCCCAGGACATTTCCCTCAAGGTATTGATGAAACCAATTTTCTTAGAAAAACAAATCCTCGCAATCCAAACATTATGGATGTAATGCGTGAGGTAAGTTATGCAGAAAAAGCAGGTACAGGATTTGATAAAATTTTTACAGCTTTATTATCTAAAGGGAAAAAATTACCCAAATCAATCCAAAATGAACACTCTATTATTTTTAGAGTGGATGCCGATGTCTATTCGGAAAAGTTAGCAGAATTGAGTTACGAGTATAAGCAAATTAAGGGTTCAGACATGGATCTTGAAAAGCTATTGGTAATTAATGCTATTTATACAGAGAAAAAGCAAACTTTTCAACAACTAGAGGCTAACCCTTTTGTAAATCAATACCAGTTGCGTAAAATCTTGACCGAGCTTCAAGAATTGGAATTTATTGAAACTACAGGAAAAACCTCTGGAGTAAAATATATTATCCATAAAAATAAATTGAATGATATTAATGATCAAAAGGAATACCTAAAGCACAAAGAGTTAAGTACATTCAAACAAAAGCAAAGCATTTTGAACTACTTGGACGAATTTGAAGTAATAGACAATAAAGGAGTTAGAGCGATTTTAAATCTACCAAAAGAAGATATTTACAAGGTATCAAGACTTTTGAAGCAATTAAAAGACGAAGATAAAATTATGGTGGTAAAAACAGAAAATGGTAATCCATATTATGGTAAAAAACAATAAAATTGCAAACGCTTTTTTGTTTCAATCCCTTGATTTAAAAGGTGTTTCAAAATCTAAGCGTTTGCAGGATGTTTACAGAAACTTAAATTACCGCAAACGGTATAATGCTTTTGCAAAGAAGAAAGTCACTGTTTACAGTGCTTTACGCAAAAATGCGTTTGCAAGGTCGTTTGCAGAAATAACAATTTTAATAAAACAATAAAATGAACACAA
>JAIFLT010000071.1:4455-22201 GCA_020048955.1 Flavobacterium sp. | reverse complement strand
ATATAATCCATTCTATTTTTTACTTTTTTAAAAAAACTTTCTACTTCTAGAGAATAGGCATCTTCTTTAAAATTCGCAAAATACCCAACCGCTATTTGATCGGCTATTTGAGGTTTTATGAAATTATCACTAGGAGTCCAAACGTCTAATGGAGTGGGTGAGGCTGTATTGGTAACTAATTGTAAATATTGAACCATTCTGTTGTAACTGGCTTTAACCGATTTGTTTTGGTCCAATTCGTATGCCACTGAAAAGCGAGGTTCTAAATTATTGAAATCTGCAATGACTTTGTTTTTACCATAATATTCTGTTCCAATTGGAGTTGCTTTTTCATAGATTTTTAAATCATTATCAAAAGTTACTGCTTGATTGTTAGCATAAATATTTTGAGTAGAATTTCCTAAACGATAGAATAAACTGTATCTTAATCCGTATTCAATATTGATGTTGTCGGTTAGTTTTTGTTCGGCTCCTACATAAAAAGCTGGTTCAAAAGCATATTTCTTTTCTAATTGGCGAAAGTTAATTCCCGAGTCACTTCTAGAAGGCTCAATGGTTCCTGGGTTAAAATCATAATAAATTCCATTGGCACCAAAATTCATTTTAATTTTATCAGATAAATAATATTTGAAATCGTATTTAAGATTGTAATTTTTGATCCCAGAATCCCAATTGAAACCAACAAAATCTAAATTAAGTCCGTAATAGTAATCGCTATAAATTAAAGATAAATTAGAAAATAATTGGTCTGAAAAAAGGTGATTCCAACGTAGATTTAATGTTGAATTACCGTAGGTGTTTGTAAAGCTTTGATTTAATGAGAATACATCTCTACCAAAATATCCTGAAAGGTATAAATTGTTGTTTTTGTTTAGTTTATAATTTAATTTGGTATTCAAATCATAAAAATAGGCTGAATTATCATTGTTGGATAATTTTAGAAATAAGTGCGCATAGGAGCCTCTACCAGCAAAGATAAAGGAACCTTTGTTTTTAACAATTGGACCTTCGGCAAGTAATCTGCTTGAAATTAGACCAATACCGCCATTCATGTGAAATCCGGTACTGTTTCCGTCTTTTTGATAAATATCTAAAACAGACGATGCTCTTCCGCCAAATCGTGCAGGAATACCACCTTTATATAATTTTAAATCTTTTATTGCGTCTGGATTAAAAACAGAGAAAAAACCAAATAGGTGAGAAGAATTATAGATAGTTGCTTCATCTAAAAGCACTAAATTTTGGTCTGCTCCACCACCTCTAACATTGAAACCCGATTGGCCCTCGCCAGCATTGGTTACACCAGGAAGAAATAAAATGGATTTGATAATATCTACTTCTCCCAATACAACAGGCATTTGTTTTATTGTAGCAATAGACATTTTATTGACACTCATTTCAGGTTTTCTAGTATTGGTACCCACTTTTTCTTTTATGATTACTTCTTCTAATAGTTCACCACTTTCAACTAAACTATAATTTTTTTTTATATTTTGATTTAATGAAATTTTTTCTTCAATAGTTTCATAGCTTATATAGCTGATGCTTATTTCATAATCGCCTTTGGGAAGTGTTAGTGAATAAAAGCCATATTCATTAGTAATTGCAAATGATTTGGTTCCTTTAATTATAACATTTACACCAATTAAAGTTTCATTATTTTTTTTATCTGAAATGGTTCCGCTAATGGTATATTTTTCTTGAGAAAAACTAGATATTGTGCTAATTGCAAATAAAAGTATTGACAGTAATCTATTGAAAGGCATAATCTTTGATTTAGTTTTGCAAATTTGACAATTTATTAGGCATGTTGTTGCGTAACGAATGTTAATGTATGGTTAATAATTAAAAAATTTTGTTTCTTTTTTGAATATATTTACACTTTAATTAGATATGGTAAAGATTGTTTTTTTTGTCACATTTTTAATTTGTTTTTCGTTTAGTTCTCAAGCCCAATTTGAGCAAACTAAAAGAAAGGTAAATATTAGTGCCATGCCCAACAAAGCTACTAAGAAGAAAGCAATTTTACCTGAAAATTCTCCAACTACTGTTGCTCCTGCAATAAAATTTGAAAGTCAATTTTTTAAAGAAAAAGAAGATATTTTGTTAAAAGCTTTGCCAAAAATTCCTAAAGTAGGTGAGGTAACAACGCCAAAAACTTTCGAAACAAGAAGTGTTTCAGAAATTTACACGGAAAAAGTTCAAGCTAAAATGGCTCAAGAAGGAATTTCAAGAGAGATTCTTAATAGCGATATTTTTCTAGGCGAATATACTGTCTATACCAACGAAATTAAGATTTCTGCAAGAGATTATAGTGCCATCGATGGCGATTTGGTTAGAATTTGGTTAAATGGAGAAATAGTAACTAAAGTAGTTGATTTGGATTCTGGTTATCAAAGGTATGATTATGTTTTAAAGGAAGGTTTGAATGTGATTCAAATTGAAGCTCTCAATATAGGTTTGTCCTTTCCAAACACAGGGCAATTTTCATTTGTTGATGGAAATGGTAAGATGATAACCGAGCAGTTTTGGGGTTTAAATGAAGGATATCGGGCTACTATAAAAGTATATAAAAAGAAAGGTTTAGAGGAGCAATCAGGTAATAAATAAAAAAGGCGACAAATAGAGTCGCCTTTTTTATTGTTGGATTAATAGATTATGCTAATTTTTTGTTTAAGTTTTCTTTGATAGCTGCTAAGAAATTTTCTGTAGTTAAGTAATCTGCAGACGTTAATCCTTCTGGTTTTACCAACATGGCTAAATCTTTAGTCATTTTACCACTTTCAACAGTTTCTATACAAACTTGTTCTAATTTTAAGCAAAAATCTATTAGTTCTTGATTTTGGTCTAATTTACCTCTATGTTCTAAACCTCTTGTCCAAGCAAATATAGATGCAATTGGGTTTGTTGAAGTAGCTTTTCCTTTTTGGTGTTCTCTATAATGACGAGTTACTGTTCCGTGTGCCGCTTCTGCTTCAACTGTTTTTCCATCTGGAGTTACCAATACAGAAGTCATTAATCCTAAAGAACCAAATCCTTGTGCAACAGTATCTGATTGAACGTCTCCATCATAGTTTTTACATGCCCAAACAAAACCACCATTCCATTTCATTGCAGAGGCAACCATATC
Source organism: Flavobacterium sp. (assembly GCA_020048955.1). Taxonomy (GTDB): domain Bacteria; phylum Bacteroidota; class Bacteroidia; order Flavobacteriales; family Flavobacteriaceae; genus Flavobacterium. The sequence goes on along the minus strand of JAIFLT010000071.1, from coordinate 19,071 downwards.
GTCGATAAGTCTGTGCTCATAAGTCATTCCGTTAGCTTCAAAATCAGCTTTATAGTGTTGTTGATACACTTCTTCAAAAATATCTTTGAATCTTCCATCATAAGCTTTTAAAATGGTGTTTTTTGTTGAAAGATATAATGGCCATTTTTTAGTCAAAGCCATTTGAAAAGAAGAATGAGCAAATCCATAAATACTTTCATCAGTATTATACATAGACATTGCTACACCATCGCCTTTAAAATCATAAACTTTCCACTCAGTTGTTTCACCAGCTTCATTTGTAAAAGACATGGTTAATGTTCCTTTTCCTTTAATAACTTTATCTGTTGCTTTGTATTGATCTCCAAAAGCATGACGACCAATAACAATTGGTTTAGTCCAACCTTGAACATATCTTGGAACATTACTCATAATAATTGGTTCACGGAAAACAGTTCCTCCAACAATATTTCTAATAGTTCCGTTTGGAGATTTCCACATTTCAGAAAGGTTGAATTCTTTAACGCGTTCTTCATCTGGTGTAATAGTAGCACATTTAATACCAACATTGTATTTTTTTATTGCCTCAGCAGAATCAATGGTAATTTGGTCTTTAGTTGCTTCTCTACTTTCAATTCCTAAATCGTAGTATTTGATATCTAAATCAAGATAAGGAAGGATTAATTGTTCTTTAATGAAACTCCAAATAATTCGTGTCATTTCATCGCCATCCAATTCAACTACTGGATTGGCTACTATAATTTTTGCCATAATGTATAAGGTTTTGTTGTTTGTTTTATAAAATTTCGCGGTGACAAATATAAGAATAAGTAGTTAATTTTATTATAGTTGAATTACGAAATCGATTGATTTATGAATTTGATATTTTATAGAACTTAAATTGTGAATTTAATAATTTTGTGTTGATTTTTTTGCATAAAAAAAGCCTCGATACTATCGAAGCTTCTTTTATAATTAGAAAGTTTAGAATTATCTTCTTCTTTCTTTGATTTTTGCTTTTTTACCAGTTAGTTCTCTAAAGTAATAGATACGAGCTCTTCTAACTTTACCTCTTTGGTTCAAATCAATTTTTTGCAAAGCTGGCATGTTAACTGGGAAGATACGCTCTACACCAACGGCACCTGACATTTTACGGATGGTAAAAGTCTCAGTGATACCAGTACCTTTTCTTTGAATAACAACTCCTTTAAAAAACTGAGTTCTTGTTTTTTCACCCTCTTTAATTTCGTAGTAAACAGTGATAGTATCACCAGCTCCGAATGTAGGGAAATCTTTTTTTGTTGATAATTCGTTATTTACGAAATCTACTAAATTTGCCATTTTTAATGCTAATTATGGTTTAAAATCTGAGCAACATTCACGGTTTTCGCCAGAGGTTGGTCAAATGTGGGGACAAAGATAAGTAAAAAAATCAATTTTCAAATTCCAAATTCCAAAATTTTTTTAAATTAGGTTATAAAAACTTTGGAATTTGGAATTTACTTTTTGGAATTTATTCCAACAAATCTGGTCGTCTATTTTTTGTATGTTCAAATGCCCTATCTTCTCTCCATTTGTCAATTTTAGCAAAGTGACCACTGGTTAAAACTTCTGGAACTTTCCATCCTTTATAATCTGCTGGTCGAGTGTATATTGGTCCAGATAAAAGTCCGTCTTGAAAACTATCGGTCAGTGCCGAAGTTTCATCTGATAAAACTCCCGGAATTAATCGGATTATAGCATCGCAAAAAACAATAGCGCCAATTTCTCCTCCACTTAAAACATAATCGCCAATGGAAATCTCTTTAGTAATAAAATGATCTCTAACTCGTTGGTCAACTCCTTTGTAATGTCCGCATAAGATTATTATGTTTTCATACATCGATGCCGTATTTGCCATCTTTTGGTTCAAAGTTTCTCCATCTGGCGACATATATATGATTTCATCGTAGGATCTTTCACTTTTTAAATGGGTTATACATGCGTCAATGGGTTGAATCATCATCACCATGCCAGCACCACCTCCAAAAGGATAGTCGTCAACCGATTTCTGTTTGTTAGTAGTATAGTCTCTTAAATTATGAAAATGAATTTCTACTAAGCCTTTATCAATTGCTCGCTTCATAATAGATGCTTCAAACGGACTTCGAAGTAATTCAGGTAATAAAGTGATAATGTCTATTCTCATTTTATGAAATTATGCGCAAAGATACAAAGTTAAAGAGGATTTGAATTTTAAAATAGTATCTTTTATTTGCAGATAAAAAAGGTATTTGTGCGTATTTTAAAATCATGGATGCTGTTTTTAAACCTATAAATCTTTGATTTAAAATTAATGGTACAAAAGAAATATATTTTTGGGCTTGTTTTAGATTATTCATTATTCAAAAATAATTAGAAGGAGAATATTGTTTAGTTTTAAACTAAAAACGTATCTTTATATTTGTTAAGAAAAATCATTATAGAGGATATCTAATTCTAAACTATTATTTGAACACCCAAATAGATGAAAACAAAAATACTATTTTTTGCTATGTTAACTTTTGGTTTTTTGACTAATGCTCAGCAAGATGCACAATATACTCAATACATGTACAACACAATTAATGTGAATCCAGCTTATGCAGGATCTAGAGGAGTTTTGAGTGTTTTTGGATTACACAGAACGCAATGGGTTGGTTTAGATGGCGCTCCAACAACCAATACTTTTTCTATAAACGCACCTTTTAATAATAGTAATTTAGGAGTTGGATTATCGTTTGTTAATGATAAAATTGGACCTACAGTTGAGAACACTATTTCTGCGGATTTGTCTTATACTATAAAAACTTCAGAGAGCTATAAGTTGTCTTTTGGGATAAAAACAACGGCTAATTTGTTTAATTTAGATATAAATAAATTAAAGGTTCAAAATCAAAGTGATCCGTTGTTGCAGAATTTGAACAACATTTTTTCACCTAATATTGGAGCAGGAGTTTATTTTCATTCTGATAAGTTCTATGTAGGAGTATCGTTGCCAAATTTCTTTGAGACCAAGCGATATGATGACAATGATATAGCGGTTTATAAAGAGCATTTGAACTTGTATTTAATTGGGGGTTATATTTTTGATTTGAGTTCCAACTTAAAATTCAAGCCAGCCTTTTTATCAAAAGTAGTTGAGGGAGCACCATTACAGTTCGATTTATCTGGAAACTTTTTAATTAATGAGAAGTTTGTTTTGGGAGCTGCATGGCGATGGAGTGCTGCCGTAAGTGCTATGGCAGGATTTCAGGTTAGCGAGGGTTTATATATTGGATATGGATATGATTTGGAATCGACCAAATTAGATAATTACAATTCTGGTTCACACGAAATTTTTTTACGATTTGAATTATTTAAACGTCAAGACCGAATAGTGTCACCAAGATTTTTCTAAAAAGAGATTATCATGAAATCAAAGATTATTACATCTGTTTGCCTTACAGGCTCGGGTCACGAACTCCAAAAAAAAACAATAGTATCATGGTGAAAAAAAACAGAATCATATATCTAGTAGTTGCCTGCTTAGTTTCTGTATGTATGTCAAGTCAGAAGTTACTAAAATCCAAAGCCGACCAACAATTTAATAAGTTTGCTTATGTTGATGCTATAAAAACCTATGAGCGTATTTTTGCTAAAGGTTACAAATCGAAAGAGATGTTACAAAAGCTAGGTGATTCGTATTATTTTAAAGCCGATTTAGATAATGCTGCCAAATGGTATGGCGAGTTATTTGCCTTCACACAAGTTGTTGCGCCAGAGTATTATTATCGTTATGCACAATCATTAAAAGCGATAAAAGATTACAAAAAAGCCAATGAAATGTTGGTTAAATTTAATCAGAAAAACGGTAATGATTTACGTGCTAAATTAGCTACAGCTCAGAAAGATTATTTGGCACAAATCAAGAAAAACTCTGGACGCTATACTATAGAAAATGCCGAAATCAATTCCGAGTATTCTGATTATGGAAGTACTTTTTCAGGCAACAAAGTAGTTTTTGCCTCAGCCAGAGATACTGGTGGATTTTTTAACAAAAGACATTCTTGGACAGGCGAAAATTTTACCAACTTATATAGCGCCAAAATAGAAGAACAAGGTGCTTTGTCAACTCCAGAAAGATTTGGAGGTGCCTTAAATTCAAAGTTCAATGAATCTACACCAGTCTTTACCAAAGATGGTAAAACAGTGTTCTTTACAAGAAACAATTTCCTTAACAAAAAGAAAGGTAAAGATGCTCATAAAACAACTTTATTAAAATTATATAAAGCCACAATAGTTGACGATAAATGGAGTAATATAACCGAGTTACCCTTCAATAGCAATGAATACAGTGTGGCACATCCGGCATTAAGTGCAGATGAGAAAACATTATATTTTGCATCCAATATGATAGGTACTTTAGGACAATCAGATTTGTTTAAAGTAGCCCTAAATTCAGATGGTAGCTATGGTAAACCTGTAAACTTAGGAACTACCATCAACACTGAAGGAAGAGAAACTTTTCCGATGGTGACCAATGAGAACGAAATTTATTTTGCCTCAGATGGACACCCAGGACTTGGAGGATTAGATGTTTTTGTAGCTAAAGAGCAAGCCGATGGAAGCTACCAAAAAGTAGAAAATGTGGGCGAACCAATAAACAGTTCGAAAGACGATTTTGCCTACCTTGTCAATACATCAACACGAATAGGATATGTTACTTCCAACAGAGATGGCGGACAAGGTGGTGATGATATTTACAGATTTAAAGAAACTAAGAAACTAGAATGTGAGCAATTTTTAACTGGAGTTGTAACCCATAAAGAAACAGGATTACCACTTTCTGGAGCACGAGTAACACTATCGGATGCTAACTACAAAGTGTTGCAAGAAGTACTTTCAGATAAAGAAGGGGAGTTCAATTTTGGAAAAGTTGATTGTGGTACAAAATACTACATCAAAACAGAAAAACCAGAGTACAACACTTTAGAAACAGCAACTATAACCCAAGAAGAATCAGGTAAATCATTTGTCTCTGTAGAACTTGAGAAAATACAAAAATCAGTACAAACAGGAGATGATTTAGCCAAAGCTTTCGATATCAAAATCATCTACTTTGATTTAGACAAATCATTCATTAGACCAGATGCTGCGGTAGAATTGGCTAAAATCTTAGATGTTATGGAACAAAATCCAACGATGGAAATTGACGTTCGTTCGCACACCGATTGTCGTCAAACAGCCAAATACAACAGGACATTATCAAACAAAAGAGCCAAATCAACTATAATGTGGTTAGTAGAAAAAGGTATTGCAAAATCAAGACTGACAGGAAAAGGCTATGGTGAGTCGCAACTAGTAAACGATTGCGGTTGTGAACCCACCAACGAATCCAATTGCACCGAAGAGCAACATCAAGCCAACAGAAGATCTGAATTTATTATTACTAAATTATAGAAATTTACGATACAATTTTTTTAACACAAAGAACCGTTACAATAAAAAACAATTTTTTTTATCTTCTAGTTGCCTCAATAGAGTAAACCATAAAAGAAAGAAATTAAAGAATAAAATAAAAAATCTTTTACTCTAAAATGTTGGACAACAACCTTACCCAAATTTTTTTTCGCATAATTTTTTATTATTTTGCTTTTTTGTATAAAATATTTTAATTACGTTTGTTAACATAATTTTATGACGTTCTTTCTTTACTAAAAAATATAAAGCATTGCTTTATTCTTGTCAATTAGAAAGCTGGTAATTTTCTTTGAATTGAACACAAGAGTGATCCTTGCCCATACCTTGGTGTGGGCTTTGTTTATTCGTGTTCAAGGTACTTACCAGCACCTCTAGTGACGATAGATAAAGTACCATGCCATTTTTTTATCAAAAAACTAAACCAAATCTATTATGAAAAACAAAATCACTATTTTGATGTTATTTATTATCGGCTTTTCTTTTGGACAAAGTCCATCTATTTCAAGAATTAAATTTTTTTACGACACTGCTGGTAATCAAATTGAAAGATCAATTTGTACAAATTGTGCTGCGAAAAATGCAGTTTACAAAACATCTGAAACAATTTCTAAAAATGAAATGCTGGAAGAAAATGAAGTTTTATATTATCCGAATCCAGTTTTAGAAGAGCTCTATATAAAATGGGAAAATAATGAACTAAAACCATTATCTGCTATAGAACTATATTCAATGAATGGACAACTATTAAAAACTGTTTTAGTTAAGAACGAAGAAATAATTAAAATATCTTTTGTAGATTATCCAACAGGTTATTACAACCTTTTATTAATTTACGAAGAAGGCGATAAAAAAAGTATAAAAATTATAAAGCAATAACCATGAAGAAAATAGTACTAGTAACCGCCCTATTGTTTACTTTAATAACAAATTCTCAAGTAAGTAACCGAACTATGCCAGCAGACGGTGGAAGTGGCACAGCAGGTAATGCCTCAACAAGCACTGGAAATTCATCTGAAGTTGGAGTAACCGCTGGAGAACTTTCGGTTTCGTTATCTGGAGCCGCCAATTATAATTTACCCATTGCAGTTCCGCCAGGAATTAATGGCGTAGAACCAAAAATAAGTTTATCCTATAGCAGCCAATCAAGTGCTGGATTAGCTGGATATGGATGGAACATTGGAGGTTTATCTGCTATCACTAGAATACCATCAACAAAGTTTCATGATGGAGTAAATGGTACCGTAAACATGAACACCGCTGATAAATTTGCGCTTAATGGACAAAGATTAATGTTAAAAAGCGGTACTTATGGTGTTGCAGGTTCTGTTTATGAAACAGAAAGTTTTTCAAACTTAAAAATTACACTTCTTGCAAACGGTTCAAATTTATATTTCAAAGCTGAATATCCAGATGGAAGTTCTGCCTATTACGGTTTTTCAATTGATTCTAAAGTTGGTGATTTAGTTTACAATTTAACCTACTGGGAAAATCCACAAAAAATTAGACTTACATACACTTACAATCAAACAAATAACTGCGCTTATATAGCTTCCATAAAATATGGTTCAATTTTAAATAATACTCCAATTAACGAGGTACAATTTGTTTATAAAAACAGAACTAGGAATGAAGAGTTTTATCAAGCTGGAATTGGAACAATAAACAGTAAAGTACTGAGTCAAATAATAGTTAAAGGTAATAACACAGGATTCAGAAACTACATATTATCACATGATTTATTTTTAAATTATGACAGATTAATTAGTATTATTGAAAAAAATGGCGATAATAGTAAAACTTTAAACCCCATTTTATTTAGTTATGGGGATTTTAATAATTCTCAGCAAACAGAGTTTATAACTAGAACTGGCGTAGATAACCACCATATCGATACCACAGATTTTGTAAAAGTGGTAGGAGATTTTAATGGTGATGGATATCAAGAATTCTTTAAAGCTAAATTGCCTCTAAAATTGTATGGTATTAATTCAAATAATTGGTTAGAACTGTTATCAAGTTTAACTGTAACTGACATAGTTGATTTCAGAATGATGTCTGCAATTAATGCCTTAAATAGTGATTTAACTCTAGATTCGAAAAACAAACTTTGTGTTATAGGTCCAGAAATAATAAATCCTACAAATTCAAAAATAAAAATATACAATATTGATTCAAACAATATTATTTCATTTGATTATGAAAAAAATATACCAACAAATCTAATTAGTCCTTCAGGAACGAATCATTATTCAATTACGGGAGATTTCAACGGTGATAAACTTACTGATCATGTTTTTTTGAGACCAATATTTACAAACAATAATACTAGCACATCGCTTGGATGTACTTTTGTAAATCTTGACCGAAGACTAACATCCAATTATGTATCTGAAAGTAATATAGGTTTTCTAGACAATGTAATGTCTGGTGATGTTAATGGTGATGGAAAAATAGATCTTGTTGGATTTCTCTCTGGTTCATTAAAAGTTTATTCTTTAAACAACAATAATCAATTTGAAGAGATCATTAATTTTGCATATAATGTAAATTATATTTCAAGTAGCATATCAAACAAAAAACTTATTTCTGTAGCAGATTATAACGGTGATGGCAAGGCTGATATATTAAACTTACTTAATGGTGAAATTTTAATTTCAAATGGAGTTACTTTCACAATAGAAACAATACCAAATGATTTTGGCTTACCTGTAGATCAAAATGCGATTGAGAAATTACAATTTCTCACTATTGATTTTAATCAAGACGGTAAAATGGACTTTATAAAGATTAGCTCTTATAAAATCGTTGCAGCTATTAATAATGAATATATTCATGGTGTAAACTTAACATTATGTGAAAAAACAGGAAATGGCAGTTGGAGTTTTAGATATTTTTCAAAAGATATTGTTACCAATACTTATAATTTAAATTATGTTTATCCTGTTTTTTTATTTGACAAATCCAAAAATAGTCCACACAAAACCGAATTAACTTTAGCAAGACACTATAGTTTTAATCCTCAAATTGAATCGTTAATTAAGATATCTCTTGATTTTAACATCAAAGAAATTCAGAATCTTCAAAAAATTACACAAGGAAATGGGGTTGTTGAAAAAATTACTTATACGAATAAAAATAATATAAATAATGTATATACTGCTGCAGGACTAATAGAACAATATCCCAATTATGATATAACAAGTAGTTCTGATTTAAAATTGGTAAGTCAATTAGAACGAATAAGCACAAGTGTTTATAAGAAGAAACTATATAAATACTTCGGAGCTACTGGTAATATTGATGGTTTAGGTTTTTTAGGATTCAGATCTGTTTTAACAACAAACTGGTTTACTAATGATTCTCAAGCTGTATCAACAATAACAAATTATGATAGCAGCAAAAGAGGCGCTCCTTTTGATTCTTTTACAGCACTTGGTATTTTGCAACCAACAACTGTATTGCAACCAACAGATCCATTTATTAGTAAATCCTTTTATTCTTACAATTATAATCCAATTACAGATAACTATGATTCGCCAGTACTAAGTAATAAAGTTTTTAAATTAAGAAATACTTCTATAATCAATATCAATGGTCTTGAAAATACAACTAATGAGGTCATTTCGGAATATGATACTTATAATCTGATTAAGAAAACCACTAATGTTTATGATGATTTAACGGGTCTTGGTAAAACAAGAATTGAAAATTATACTTTTGATAACTTACCAACCTCAATTCCATATTTCATAGGCAGAATAAATAGTAAAAGAACTGAATTAACAAATCTAACAAATGGAGACGCTTCAATTACTGAAGAGAGCTATACTTATGATAATAATTTAGTCAAACAAATCAAGAAAAGAGCTACTAATTCTGGTCAAGTGACTGATTTTTTAACCGAAAGTAATGATTATGATGTTTATGGAAACATAACAAAAAAAACTTTGTCATCTGCTGGTGTAGCCGATAGGATATCTAATTTTGAATATGATAGTACGAATAGATTTTTAACTAAAAAAATTGACCTACAAGGTTTAGAAACAACCTATACATATAATTTAAGTAATGGATTAATCTTAACGGAAAATTTACCTTCTAATACAGGATTTCCTATTAAAACAGTATTTAGCTACGACACATGGGGCAAAAAAATAACTGAAACCAACTATTTAGGAACGAGTATAACAACAAATTCTACAATAGCTTATACAAACTCTACTTCTGGAGGAATAATAAAAACTATTACTAGAAATGATGGTATTGTTAATAAAACGATTTATGATGAATTAGGGAGAAAAAGTCATGAAGGATTAAAAAACATTACTGGAATTTGGTCTTATACCTCAACTTATTATGACAATAATGACAAACCAGTTATTATTAGTTTACCTTACTATGAGTCGTTTGAGGGTTTAGGAACTTTTGATGTTTGGAATGAAATGCAATATGATGTTTATGGAAGGTTGATTCAAACAAATCATTTAAAATCTGATCAATCGGATGGAAAAATTACCACTTATGAATATAATGGACTGTTAGTTAGTGAAAATGATGGACAAAAAACAAAGTTGACTCAAAAGAGCGCCACAGGTGAAGTAGTTTCTATTACAGAGATGCCAATTGGTGGCACAGGAGAATCTGTGAACTATACTTATTTTGCTAATGGAAACCTCAAAACTACCACTTCTAGCGGTGTTGATGTTACCATAATTCAAGATGGTTGGGGAAGGAAAAAAACTTTAATCGATCCTTCAGCTGGAACATACAATTATAGCTATAACAATTTTGGCGAATTACTTTCTGAAGAAGTTGTAGGAAAGGGTACAACGACCTATAATTTAGATAATTTTGGTAGGGTTACCTCAAAAGTAGTTTCAGGTACTGTCAATAATAATGTAACCACTACATCCACAAACACAACAACTACCTACACTTATAATCCAACTTCAAAGTTATTAACTTCTAAACTATTTACAGATGCGTCAAACAATTATTCAATAAGTTATACTTATGGTTATGATAATTTCAAACGATTAAATTCAATTATTGAAAGTAGAACAGGTTCGTTTATTTTTCAAAAAGATTATACTTTTGATGCTTATGGAAGAAAAGATAAAGAACACTTTTACGCAAAAGACCAAACGACCAATAAAGTAAGTGATAAATGGATAAAATACACCTATCAAAATGGTTTCCCATGGCAAATTTATGATATGACTAGTAGTACTGTTGTTGGCACAACAAAACTATGGCAAAACAACACCGTAAATTCTCAAGGAAAAGTATTGACAGCTACTTTAGGTAATGGTATTACAATAAGTAATAATTTTGACTTTTACGGATTTCCTACTCAAATTAAACATCAAAAAGGGACGACTAATATTATGACATTAGCAACAACTTTTGACCCAATATATGGTAATTTGTTGAACAGAACTTCTAATTTATTTGGAGTAGGAAGTTGGAATGAAAACATAACTTATGATACTAACGATAGACTGACAACCTATAATGACAATATTGGTTCTCAAACTCAAGAATACAATGCTAATGGAACAATTGATTCTAATTCTGTTGGTGAATATGCCTACATTTCAAACAAACCCTACACGCTCTCAAGTATAACACCAATTGACCAAACTGCAACATCATCAACACTATTATACTATTCTGGTAGAAAACAAAACATAGGGTACAATCTTTTTAAAAGCCCAGTAACCATTATTGAAGAAGGAAAGGAAAATATTGATTTTGAATATAATGATGAAAACAAAAGATCAGTAATGTATTATGGTAACACTCAAGTAAACAAGAATTCAAGAATGTTTCGAAAGTTTTATAGTGTTGATGGAACAATTGAGATAAAAAGAAAGACTGTTGGTAATACCACTACAAATGAATTTATAACTTATATAGGAGGCGATGGGTATTCTGCACCAGTTATTTTAAGATATGACGGTACAAATTATGGTTACAATTATTTACATAGAGACTACCAAGGTACTATAGTTGCTATTACAAACAGTTCTGGAGCTGTGTTAGAAAAACGATGGTTTGATGTATGGGGCTCTATGCTAAGATACAGCTATGGAAGTAATACTACTGTTCCTACCAATTCTAGCACCATGTTTTTAGACAGAGGATACACAGGACATGAGCATTTATTGGGAGTAGGATTAATAAACATGAATGGAAGAGTGTATGACAATAAACTACACAAATTTTTACAACCAGACAACAACATTCAAGATCCTTATAATGTTCAAAATTATAATCGATATGGTTATGTAATGAATAACCCTACCAAGTATAGTGACCCAAGTGGTGAATTTTGGCAAGTAATAGGTTTTTTATTTTCTGCTTACGTACATGGAGCACAAGCCACTGGTGAAGCAAACCCATTCAAATGGAATGCTGGTCAGTTTGCAAATGCAGCAATGGCACCTTTTTCAGCAATTGCATCTTATAATGTAACTAATTACACAAACAACTATATTAATAATTATAATAGTCATCCTGAAATTGTTATGTTTGAAACTCCAAATAATAATGCAGAGGATCATGGGTTTGTACAAAGAGACAGAAGCTATTCATATGATTTATGGAATACAGATGGAGAATCAGAAGCATACGCAGCTAAGGGTAAATTTAATTATCAAGCTGACAGGGATTGGGGTAATTTTTCTGGAGATGGTTCATTTGGTAGAGTATCATGGTTTAATAACACTAATAAAGGTGGGTATCTATATGGTCCTTTAGCGCTTGATATTGGAGGTGATGCTTCTGTATTAAAGGGTAGCCTAGATTTACGTTTAGGAACTCCAGAAATTAATATTTTTGGAAATGCTAATGGTTGTGTTTTCTGCGCTGATGCAAATATTAGTAGTGGGCTTTTTGTTGGTGAAGGTAATAAGTTCGGACTTTTATCTGATGCTAACATAGGAGCATACGTAGCAAAAGGTGAATTAACCGGTGGTTATAATATATTTGGATTTAAAGTAAATTACACAATTGGAGGAAGTTATGCCTCTGCACATGCGGGTACTACAAATGGATTATATTATGATTCAAAAACTGGAAATCTTGTCATACATCAAGGATTCAATTTAGGATGGGGTATTGGAGTTAAAGAGGCTACAAAAGTTGAAATACCAGTTTTATTAATTTATAATTTCTTTAAACAATGATAGTTAAAATAATATATTCTGTCTTTTTAATATTGATTAATTTTCTGATATATAAGTTTACACTAAAGTCGTTTTTTTTTAGCAAAGTATTATTATTAGTTTTTTTAATATCAATATTATTTTTTAATAAATTTTTTTATGAATTTCTAGGTTTAGAAAATATTCTTCCAAAAAAAATTATAGTAATAACAACGTTTTTAAGTTGTTTGTTTTTAATTTTTGAATACATTGAGGCTCTTTTTTTTAAAAGATTAAATAGTAATTTTTTAAAAACATTTAAGATAGGTATTTCAGAAAATAATTATTTTTTTTACTTATTCTTTGTTGTAGGCATTTCAATAGTTATCTTTCAAATGTTATTAATTTGGAGTAATTTAGGAAATGAAGTTTCTAAATAAATAAAAAAAACGCTAAAAAGGGGCTTAATGCAGTTGGGCAAGTTGCAGTAGAATAGTTAACTTTACTGAATAATTATTTAGGTGATTTTGAAAAAAGGAAAAAAAAATAAATATTGGTTTAAAATATATTGTCTAGTTGTAACTTTATTATTAAATCAATTTATTTTCTCACAAAATGAAGCAAGTATATGGTATTTTGGGAGTAATGCAGGAATAAAATTTGATGCTAGTGGTTTAGTTACAGTGCTTACAGATGGGCAGTTAAATACTTCTGAAGGTTGTGCTTCTATTTCAGACAGTAATGGTGATTTGTTGTTTTATACTGATGGAATAACTGTTTGGAATAAAAGTCATCAAATTATGCCTAATGGCGCTGGGTTAATGGGAAATTGGTCTAGTACACAGTCAGCAACTATTGTTCCTATGCCAGGCTCTTCTAACATGTTTTATGTTTTCACTTTAGATTTTGAAGCCAATTCTAATGGTTTTAGGTATTCTATTGTAGATATGAGTTTGAATGGAGGCATGGGTGATGTCACTTCCAATAAAAATGTTTTAATATACTCACCTTCAAATGAAAAGCTTGCAATTGTAAAACATGCAAACGGAATGGATTATTGGGTGGTTACTCATGGTTGGAATAACGATGCGTTTTATAGTTATTTGTTGACATCAACTGGCTTGAGTTCAACTCCAATAACATCTAATGTAGGTGCAGTAATAAGTGGAACAACAAAAAATGTTTACGGTTATATGAAAATATCACCAGACGGAACCAAAATTGCTATCTGTAATTCTCACATTGATGCAGAAGTTTTAGATTTTAGCACAACTACAGGTATAGTTTCTAATCCAATTGTGCTTTTTACAGGTTCAGGTATTGAAGATACCAGCTTTGCTTACGGAGCAGAATTTTCACCGGATAGTAAATTGTTATATATTACTAATGTCGGAAATTATCCTCTTTTACCACGGCAACTTATACAATACAATCTTTCAAATCCATCCAATATTGTTTCATCTGCACAAATTATAGACAGTTCTATGACTCCTCTTGGTTTTCCAATGGGATTACAATTAGCTCCGAATGGGAAAATCTACGTGACTCAAGTTATTAATGATAAATTAGCTGTAATTAACTATCCTAATGTGGTTGGAGTAGGTTGCTCTTTCCAAATGGACGTTATCGATTTAGCTGGTAGATTATGTCAATTAGGCTTACCTCCATTTGTTGCTTCATTTTTTTATTTACCAGCCATTCAATTTAATAACGCATGTCAAGGCGAACCAGTAAATTTTAGCTTTAGTACAATTCAGAATGTTTTAAGTGCTACTTGGGATTTTGGAGATGGTACTACTTCAAATATGATTAATCCTTCACATACTTATTCAAGTGCTGGTAATTATCCTATAACGGTTACTATAACAACACCACAAGGAACAGGGACTAATAATAGAAATATAACAATCCATCCAAAACCCACATTACTCACCAATACAGTAACCTTAAAACAATGTGATGATAATAATGATGGTTATAGTGCCTTTAATTTGAATGAAACCATTCC
>JAIFLT010000071.1:0-4433 GCA_020048955.1 Flavobacterium sp. | reverse complement strand
AACCCACATTACTCACCAATACAGTAACCTTAAAACAATGTGATGATAATAATGATGGTTATAGTGCCTTTAATTTGAATGAAACCATTCCGTTATTGGTGTCTAATCCAACAGGATTAACTATTACTTTTCATGAAACGTTAACTCAAGCGCAAGATGAAAGTAGTTCTATTACCAATACAAATTCCTATACTAATCAGATTGTAAATAATGATATTGTTTACGTAAGAGTTGAAAATGCTAATGGCTGTTACAAAACGGCTCAAGTGAATTTGCAAGTATCCACCACTTCAATTCCAACATCGTTTCAACTTACCTACCATGAATGTGATGACGCTCTTTCGGGTTCAACTACTGACGGAGTTACAACGTTTAATTTTAGTGATGCCGAAAGTCAAGTAAGAGCTCTTTATCCTTCAGGACAATTGTTAGATGTAACGTTTTACAAGAATTTAGCAGATGCTCTTTCTGAAAGCAATAAAATCACGAATACCTCCAATTACACTAATGTAGGTTATCCAAATATACAAAACATTTATGTTCGTGTAGATAGTCAAATCAATAATGAATGTTTGGGATTGGGACATCACATTACATTAAAAGTAGATAGAATTCCTATTGTGCAACCTTTAACCATAAGACATTGCGATGATAATCATGATGGTGTTTTTGCCTTTAATACCACTAATCTAGAAGCAACTTTACTGAATGGATTGACCAATGTTATTGTAACGTATAGTGATAGTAATGGAAATCCAATAACAATGAGTAATCCTTTTGCTATTACGTCGCAAATTATTAATGTAAAAGTTAAAAACAACTATGGTAAACAATGCGAATACACTACTACCATTCAATTCATTGTAGATGATTTGCCTGAAGCTTTTGCGCTACCAATAACTGCAACAACACATTGTGATGATGATGAAACAAGTCCGAGTTTACAAAACGGACAATTTGCCTTTGACACAACAGGTTTTCAAGCCGCAATATTAGTTTACAAAACGGACAATTTGCCTTTGACACAACAGGTTTTCAAGCCGCAATATTAGGCAGTCAAACCGGAATGATTGTAAACTATTACGACCAAAATAATAATTTGCTAAATCCATTTCCTAATCCGTTTACAACGGCAACTCAAAATGTAAAGGTAGAAGTAATAAACCCTAACAATACCCTTTGCAAGGCTACAATGACCATTCCTTTCATTGTCCATCCAATTCCAAATGTTAGTTTGTTTGGAAACGAATTAGTGTGTAGCAACAACCCAACTTTTACTAAGGTTATTGATGCAGGATTAGTAGATAGTACCACTATAAACAACTTTACGTATTCGTGGTATTTAAATAATGTTTTAATTGCTGGAGCCAATCAATATAGCTTAACCGTAAACACAGAAGGGATTTATACCGTTGAAGTTAAAAATATTCAAGGATGCGTTAGTACAAGAACGATAACAGTGACAGCATCAAATTTGGCAATTATCGATACTGTTGTTGTAAATGATTTAGTTGGAGAAAACTCAATTATGGTGCTATTGTCTGCTGCAAGTCTTGGTGATTATGAGTATAGTTTGGATAACTCAAATTATCAAACTTCAAATGTATTTTCTAATCTTTTACCAGGGATTTACACTGTTTATGTTAAAGATAAAAACGGATGTGGTATAGTTCCAAAAGAAGTAAGCGTTTTGGGAATTCCAAATTATTTCACACCCAACAATGATGGCTACAACGATTATTGGAATATTGACGGAGTAAATCAGAATTTCAATGCTACATCTACAATTCATATTTTTGATAGACATGGAAAGTTACTAAAACAAATCAGTCCATTAAGCCAAGGATGGGACGGAAAATTCAACGGACAAAATGTACCCTCAGAGGATTATTGGTACGTAATTAAACTTCAAGACGATAGAATTTTGAAAGGTCATTTTACTTTGAAGAGGTAATACCAATACTATTTATAAAATAGTCCAAAAGTTTATGGTATAATTGAGCGGTTCTTTTTTACTTCTTACTCGCCTCAATAGAGTAAACCATTGGAATTTTATTGCCAAAATGTTTTATTCTAAATTTATTTGGTTCAAATTCTTCTGTTTCATTAAAGCAATTGTAGGGTGAATAATCATATTCATTGAAACTATTAATTTGCAAACCATTATTTATTAAAGCATTTAATAGTTCAGAAGTGGGATGATTCCAAGTCATTGTTTGTGCAGCAATGTCAGAATATCGGTCAGCATAAGTTCCAGATTCGTCTTCAATAATAGGTTCTATGTTAAAATAGTTATAGAAAACTTCCTTAAAATCATTGTCAAACATCCAAACCACTGGATGAAAATCTGCCATTATAAATTTTCCATCAGGTTTTAAAAAATGCGAAACAACTTTAGCCCATTTATCTAAATCTGGAAACCAACCAATTGTTCCATAACTGGTGAAAACAATATCAAATTTAGCTTCGCTCAGTTCGGTTTTACCTCGGGTTTCATCAATATAATTTGGAGCATCATAAATATCACAACAAACAAATTGAGTATCTAAATTCAATTTTGCTGCAAATTCTCTTGCTCTTTCAATAGCTTTGTCAGACAAATCAACACCAGTAGCTTTGGCACCCATTCTTGAAAAAGTCATTGTATCTTGACCAAAATGACATTGTAAATGTAAAATGCGTTTACCTTTTATATCACCTAGTAATTCTAACTCAATTGAATTTAAAGTAGATTTCCCATCCAAAAAACCTTGCAAATCATAGAAGTCAGAAGCAATATGAACATCAGTTTTATTGTTCCAAGTTTGTTTATTTATGTTTATGTAATCCAATTTATTATCCATGTCAAAAAAAATTAAAATCAAAGGTACTATTTAAATCGAAACAATTAAAATTTTGTAATTTTGCACTTCTAATAAAAAAACTATAGAATGGAAAACGGAATATATGCTAAATTCAACACCTCTAAAGGTGCAATTTTAGTGAAATTAACGCACGATTTAACACCAGGTACGGTTGGAAACTTTGTAGGATTGGCAGAAGGTCAACTAGAAAATACCGCTAAACCAATGGGAAAACCATATTACGATGGATTAAAATTTCATAGAGTAATTCCAGATTTTATGATTCAAGGTGGTTGCCCACAAGGAATTGGCACAGGAGATGGAGGTTACAAATTTGACGATGAATTTCATCCTAGTTTAAAGCATGATAGACCGGGAGTTTTATCAATGGCAAATGCTGGTCCTGGAACTAACGGAACGCAATTTTTTATAACACACGTTCCTACTAATTGGTTAGATGGAAAGCACACTGTTTTTGGTCATGTTGTAGAAGGTCAAGAGGTGGTTGATGCTGTTGATCAAGGAGATTTAATTGAAACACTAGAAATTGTTAGAGTAGGAGCAGAAGCTGAAAAATGGAATGCCATTGAGGCTTTTAGAACCTTTGAAGGTTCTCGATTGAGAAAAATAGAAGAGGCTAAAAAACAAGCAGAAGAAGCAATGGAAAAATTAGCAGCTGGTTTTGATAAAACAGAAAGTGGTTTGCGATATAAAATCATTCAAAAAGGAAATGGAAAAAAAGCAGAAGCAGGAAAGACCGTTTCTGTTCATTACACAGGGCAATTAGAAAATGGTAAAACTTTTGACTCCTCTTATCCAAGAAAAAAACCCATTGAATTTCCTTTAGGAAAAGGGCACGTTATTGAAGGTTGGGACGAAGGAATTCAATTGTTAGAAGTTGGCGATAAAGCGCGTTTTGTAATTCCTTCTTATTTAGGATATGGAGCAAATGGAGCTGGGAATGTAATTCCACCTAATGCAACTTTAGTTTTTGACGTAGAATTGATGGACGTAAAATAGTTTAAGAATTGTTAAATATTTAAAAAGTCATCTAAGGATGACTTTTTTTGTTATTTTTACTTTACCTAAACCAATAGTTATGAAAACAAAAATTTTAACAGTTGCTCTTTTTGCAATTGTACTTTACTCATGTGGAGGTTCAAAATCTGTTCCACCACCACCACCGTCTCCGCAACCACCGCCCACAGTTGAGGCAAAACAAGTAGATAGCGCATCATACTTAGCAGAAGGAAAGAGTTTGTATGAAAACAATTGTGCAAAGTGTCATTCGTTATACAATCCCAAAGACTTTTCTAAAGAGAGTTGGAAGCCAATTCTTCTGGATATGCAGAAAAAAGCTGAAATTTCAGATGGGCAAAGAGAGAAAATATACAGTTATTTAACTGCTAACTAAAAATCAATCCGTCTTTTGGCGGATTTTTTATTGTAATAGTTTTTGAGTTACTATCTTTGAACTTTATTTACTTTCAATGCATTATTTAGGGTCTGCTGAAAAACTATTAATCTACTTTTTTATATCAAAAAGACCATTTTTTGATAAATTTTAAAGAATTCTGATCAAAATAAACT
>JAIFLT010000013.1 GCA_020048955.1 Flavobacterium sp. | reverse complement strand
AATACATCGTTGATGGTTCTTATATCAATGAACCACAAGCAGATAGCTATCGTTGGAACGAATTTGCAAATGCTGAAAACAGTGTTTTAGAAGTATAAAGATAGGTTTAAGTTTAGTTTGTTTGTTTAAAAATCCGTTTGACTTTTTTGTGGAACGGATTTTTTAATTTTATTCTTTTGGTGTTTCAATAGAAATTGGTATCATGTAAAAACAATTAACATTTATTCCTCTCAATATGGCTGGCGAAAAGCCTTTGAATTTTGTTAAAACTCTTATCGCTTCTCTATCTACATCGGGATTTAAACTTCTAATTACTTTTAAATCGTTAATAGTTCCGTTTTCATTTATCATAAAACCTATTATTACTTTTCCTTTTAATCCCTGGGTATCTGGTGTCACAAAATTGTCTAACAAGAAAGAATAAAACACTTTGATACCTCCTTTAATTTCGGGTGATGTCTTGATTTTATTATAGGTATATTTTACATTATTTTTATCAATACTTATGCCTTTAATTAAATTTCCTTTTTTATAATTTTCTTCAAATGTAAAATTAAATGTTTTAGAAGAACCTTTCCAAACTCCTTCCTTAAATCCATTTTCTATTTTTCCGTAAGAAAGTGATTTAGATTTAAAAAAAAATTCTTCATCTAAAAATTCCCCAAATCCGTCAATTACTTTCTGATTATTATTTGAATCCCAAAAATTAATTATTTTAAGATTTGAACTCAATTCATCGTTTTCTTTGGTCAAAAAATACTCACCAACTAATTTTTGTGACCCATTTTCATACCAAAATTCGCATTTCCCAGATTTATTACCTTTATCATAATTTATTTTGGACTTTAAATTTCCATTTTCATAATATGAAATAACTTCTCCATTTTCATTAAAATAGTCTTTATTAGTGGACATACCACTACTTTCAATTTTATCTGAATTGTAGTATTGTGTAAATAAGTACTCTTTATTTTCTAAATAATAATCTTTAACAACTCTGTAATATATTTGGTTTTCTTGAGAAGTTTCTATAAATAAGGAGTCTAAATAAACAACCTATTGTTTATTTTTTGAGCAAAAAGGACTTCTGTAACAAGTAGTAAAAAGAAGAAAATAATTTTTTTCATTGTAAATAAATTTTTCTCATAATATAAATTTTAAACAGCAACAATGCCTTTTATATGTGGATGTGGATCATAACCTTCTAAAGTGAAATCTTCAAAAGTAAAATCGAAAATATTTTTGACCTTAGGATTTAATATCATTTTTGGTAGTGGTTTTGGTTCACGAGATAATTGTAATTCCACTTGTTCAAAATGATTGTTGTAAATGTGTGCGTCGCCAAAAGTGTGAATGAATTCGCCAACTTGTAGTTCACAAACTTGTGCTATCATCATGGTAAATAGGGCATAAGAGGCAATATTAAATGGAACACCAAGAAATATATCGGCACTTCTTTGATACAATTGACAAGATAATTTTCCGTTGGCAACATAAAACTGAAAGAAAGCATGACATGGCGGTAAGGCTGCTTTTGCGTTGGCAACATTTTCTGCAAATGATTTGGAGGTATCGGGCAAAACCGAAGGATTCCAAGCCGAAACTAACATTCTTCTGCTGTTTGGATTGGTTTTTAAAGTCTCAATTAATTCGGTGATTTGATCAATTTCTTCGCTGTTCCAATTGCGCCATTGGTGACCATAAACGGGACCTAAATTGCCGTTTTCATCAGCCCATTCGTCCCAAATTTTTACGCCATTTTCTTTTAAATAGCCAATGTTGGTATCGCCTTTCAAAAACCACAATAATTCATAAATTATCGATTTTAGATGTAATTTTTTTGTAGTAACCATCGGAAAACCCTCGGCTAAATCAAAACGCATTTGATAGCCAAAAACACTTTTGGTTCCTGTGCCAGTGCGGTCGCCTTTTTGAGTTCCGTTTTGTAAAACGTGTTTTACTAAATCGTGGTATTGTTTCATTTTCTTAGGTTTAAAAGTTGCGAGTTTCGAGTTTCGAGTTTTGTTTTCGGGTTCTTAACTCGAAACATTCAAACCGTTTACGACTCTCTTTTCGAAATTTCATCTCTTATTCTTGCTGCTTTTTCATAATCTTCGTCTTGAACAGCGCTTTCTAAAAGTTCATGAAGTTCTGATAAACTTAACTTAGAATAGGAATTTTCAGGCTTTGAATCGTTTTCAATTCCGAATGTTTCTGGACTTGAAAGTGCTCCTTCCTCTTCGGTGTTTTCGTTTTCTGATGGATTGGCATTCAGATAAATTCCGGCTTTGTCTAAAATATTTTTGTAGGTAAAAATGGGTGCTGCAAAACGCAACGCTAGTGCAATAGCATCAGAAGTTCTGGCATCAATAATTTCTTCTATTTTGTCTCTTTCACAAATAATACTGGAATAGAACACGCCATCAACTAGTTTATGAATAATTACTTGCTTCACTACTATATCAAAACGGTCGGCAAAACTTTTAAATAAATCGTGGGTTAAGGGTCTTGGTGGTTTGATTTCTTTTTCTAAAGCTATTGCAATAGATTGTGCTTCAAAAGCTCCAATGACTATTGGTAGTTTTCTTTCGCCATCAACTTCGTTCAAAATTAAGGCATAAGCGCCATTTTGGGTTTGACTGTAGGATATTCCTTTTATGGTAAGTTTTACTAAACTCATAGAGGTTTTAGATTAGCTTTGCTCAGTTCGCCCTCTAGGCTCGTGTGCTGATTTTAGATTTTAGATTGCAGAATAGTTCTTCTGAAAAACTGATTTCTATTCAATACAAATTACTCAATAGCCCTGATAGGAGCGAGTAGCTACCAATATAATTGGTACTACTGCGTATAGCAGGAATATGGATTGCAAAGTAACAAAAAAGATTCGCTTCTTAAAATAATAATTTAAAAAAGTAAAGAATCTGAATCGAGTTCAGATTATAAAAAATAAGCTACCTGAAAAAAAATATTTTCAAATAGCTTATTAGGATTGAGTTAGTTTTTCTTTTATTTCAATTGGAATTTCTTTTTTTGAAATTTTACTAGCTGTTTTGCGCTTTAAATTCTTTTAATTTTTGAGTCAATCTTGGAACAATATCTAGAGCATCGCCTATAATGCCATAGTCGGCTACTTTGAAAAATGGTGCTTCTGCATCGGTATTGATTACAACTTTTACCTTAGAGGAGTTAATACCGGCAATGTGTTGAATTGCACCAGAAATTCCTATGGCAAAGTATAAATTGCTTGCCACTGGTTTTCCGGTTTGTCCTACGTGTTCGCTATGAGGTCGCCATCCAATATCGGAAACTGGCTTAGAACAGGCTGTTGCTGCTCCAAGAACTGAGGCTAATTCTTCAATCATTCCCCAATTTTCTGGACCTTTCATGCCGCGCCCACCAGAAACAACGATGTCTGCATCTGCAATAGTTACTTTTCCTGTAGATTTTTCTACTGATTCAACTTTTACTGAAAAATCGGCATCGTTTAATGTTGGTGCAAAATCTTCTTCAGATATTGATGAAGCAGATTCGACTAAACCAAAAGAGTTTTTGCTAATTGAAAGTACTTTTACATCTGTTGAAATTTCAGTGATATTGAATGCTTTGTTTGAAAAAGCGGTTCTTTTTACTTGAAATGGTGAAGTTGAAAGAGGTAATCCAACTACATTTGATGCAAAACCTGCTTCTAATCCAATTGATACAAGAGGAGCAAGGTATAAACTGTCTGTTGTTGAAGAAAGGACGATTACTTTTGTGCCTTCTTTTTGTGCCGCTTGTTTTACTACATCGGCATACGCTTTTGCGTTAAAGTTAGCCAACTTATCGTTGGTTACTTTCAAAACTTTAGCTACACCATAGTTAGATAACTCAGAAACATTTTCTGCGTTAACGGTAACAGCGGTTACTGTTGTGCCCAATGATTCGGCAATTTTTTTTGCATAAGACGCTAATTCGAAAGCTACTTTCTTTAATTTTCCGTCTGCTGATTCTGCATATATTACTACTGACATAATTTTTTTGTTTAAAGTTTAAAGTTTCAGGTTTAAAGTTTCAGAACTGAAAACTGCGACTGAATACTGATTACTATATTACTTTGGCTTCGTTGTGTAATGCGCTAACTAATCCGTCTAAATCGTCAGCTGAAAACAATTTTACTGCCGATTTTGCTGCTGGTTTTTCAAATTTTATCGCTTTCGTATTCGTTTCAGCCGCCACAGGCTCAAGCACAGTTAAAACTTTAGTTCTAGCGGTCATAATTCCTCTCATATTTGGAATACGTAGGTCTTTTTCTTCAACCAATCCTTTTTGTCCACCAACAATTAAAGGTAACGATGCCGATACAATTTCTTTTCCACCATCAATTTCTCTTCCCACTTTTGCTGAAGTTCCATCAACCGTTAATTCAACAACAGAATTTACAAAGTTATAACCCAATAAACCTGCCAGCATACCGGGAACCATGCCTCCATTATAATCTAAAGATTCTTTTCCGCAGATTACTACATCATAACCACCAGATTTTACCACTTCTGCCAATTGTTTTGCTACAAAAAAACCATCAGTTGGCGTTGCGTTTACACGAATGGCTTCGTTTGCTCCAATAGCTAATGCTTTTCTTAAAGTTGGTTCGGTATCTGGTAAGCCAACATTTACAACCGTAACGTTAGCTGCTTGTTGCTCTTGAAACCAAATGGCTCTTGTTAATCCGAATTCATCATTAGGATTGATAACATACTGAACTCCGTTGGTGTCATATTCAGAATCGCCATTGACGAAGTTGATTTTTGAAGTAGTATCAGGCACATGGCTGATGCAAACTAATATTTTCATTATCTATTTTTTAAAAAGTTTTTTCTGAGTGTAAAAGTATAAAATATATTTCGAATATTTGTATGCGTGCATACTATTTTTTTTAAAAATATCAGTATTATATCGATTTCGCTGCTATTACATGGAAGCCAAACAGAAGATTTAACTTTTGTTGAATTAAAATTTTAATGAATTTTGATGCAGTTGAAAAGAATTACTTTTTTATTCATTTAATTTTAGAAAGGAATTTTGCTGAAAAATATTAAAAAATTGATTGGTTATTGTTTGAAATTATTTTCATATGTAAATATTATTTTTTTTTTGGTGCATATGTATCGCTATTTTCATTGGTGTTTGCATTCGCAAACTCGTGTTTATGGCGATTTCATATGTTTAAATTTTATTTTTCAGCGGTAACATATGGTATCGCCTTTTTAATCATAGGGGTTTGCTTGCGCAAACTTGTTGTTAATG
>JAIFLT010000059.1 GCA_020048955.1 Flavobacterium sp. | reverse complement strand
ATGCAATTGAAAATCATCGAACTCCGATGAAAAACAAAAACAATTGTGAGATAAACACCAATGAAAATAGCGATACATATGCACCAAAAAATAAATAATATTTACATATGAAAAAACATATTTTACTTTTACTTTTATCTATTCAATTCAGTTATGCAACTACAAAGGATACGATTCCAATAAGTTATAACTATTTTAAGTTCAACAACTTTATTAAAATTGATGACGATTGTGACGCTTGTGGTTGCTCTGCTAGTGGAGGTAGTATGGGATTTTCTTCAATGTTAAACTCCAATTTTGTTGGAATTAGATATTTCAATCAAAGTTATAAAAGCACTAATGGTTTGTATAGTAACTCGCCATGGTATGATGAGAATTTCAACACAATGCAAGTTTGGGCAAGAATTCCAATTGTAAAAAAAGTACAAATTTCTGCTTTGCTCCCTTATCATTTTCACAATAGAGAAACTGCTTTAGGAAGCGAGAAAATTTCTGGATTGGGAGATGTTACTCTTTTAGGAATGTATGATTTGTATCAAACACATAAAGATAGTACAGTTTTTATTCATAAACTTCAAATTGGAGGTGGATTGAAATTTCCAGTTGGAAAATTTAATGAATCTAATAACGGAAGTGTGAATCCAAGTTATCAAATTGGAACAGGAGCATGGGATTATCTTTTGGCTACAGAGTATGTTATAAAAAGAAAAAAATTCGGACTGAATTCAATGTTAAACTACGTTATAAAAACAGAGAATCAAAAAAACTATCGCTTTGGAAATCAGTTTAATTATGCGTCAACATTGTTTTGGATGTATGAAACACCTAAGATTTCAGTTGTTCCTCAATTAGGTATAGCTGGCGAAGTTTTTGAAACCAATTATCAACATAATCAAAAAGTTAGAAATACTTCTGGCGATATATTTATGGGTAAATTTGGATTTGAAATAGGTAAAGACAAATTTTCGTTTGGAGCAAACGTTATGCTTCCTATAAACCAGAACCTTACAGGAGGTAATGTTGTTGCTAATTACAGATGGAGTTTAAATCTTAATTATACATTATAAAAAAAGGCGTTTCAAAATATCTGAAACGCCTTTTTTTTATTTGCTAGAAAACTGAGTTAGATTTGTAAAAAAATCTTTATCTTTCTTTAACTCTTGAATTTGTTCTTCATTAAACGCACTTAAAAGTTTTGAAGTAAATCTTTCATAAACTGCTTTTTTCTCTTCTTCAGTTTTAGAGTTTTCAATTGCCTCATTTCTCATAAACAATAGAGATGTTAAGTCGCTTTTTAAACTTTCATCTATTGTAACAATTTTTGAAATTTTTTCAACTTGATCTATAATAATTGTTTTTTGGTTTTTCTCATTAGAGGCAGAGTTGTTTACAGATAAAACTTTAAATTCCTGAGCATTTGCATTAAAACTAAATGCAAAAAACAAGGTAAATATTGCGATAATTCTTTTCATAATCTTCTTTGAATTAATTTGTTGAAAAGCGAATTTAATATTTTTTTTTTAAAAGTCAATACATATCATAAAAAAATTATGATTTTAATTCAACTGTTTTGTTTTCACCATCTACAAGAACTTTTGTTAAACCATGTTTTGCTAAACCTTTCATAGCAGCATCCCATTTTTTTCCACTTAATGCAGACCTCTCTTTAAGTTGTGCTATAGGTTGATTGTTTTCTGATTTTAATAAGCTAATAATCAATTTTTCATCTTCGGTCAATTCAAATTGCTTTTTCTCTGGACGCATTTGCGGAAAAAATAATACTTCTTGAATCGATTGATTGTTGGTTAAAAACATAATCAATCTATCCATTCCTATTCCTAGTCCAGAAGTGGGTGGCATTCCATATTCTAAAGCTCTCAAAAAGTCTTCATCAATAATTCCGTTAGCTTCGTCATCGCCTTTGGCAGCAAGTGCCATTTGGTTTTCAAAACGCGCTCTTTGGTCTATTGGGTCGTTCAATTCAGAATAAGCATTGGCTATTTCTTTACCACATAACATCAACTCAAAACGTTCTGTCAATTCAGGATTGTCTCTATGTTCTTTACACAGCGGACTCATTTCCTTTGGATAATCTGTTATAAAAGTAGGTTGAATAAAATTGCCTTCGCATTTTGCTCCAAAAATCTCATCAATCAATTTGCCTTTACCCATTGTTGCATCTACTTCAATTCCCATTGATTTTGCAGCTTCAAAAAGTTCAGATTCCGTTTTACCAGAAATATCAAAACCTGTAAAGTTTTTAATGGCATCGGTCATTGTAACTCGTGCATAAGGGGCTTTAAAATCTACTTTATATTCGCCAAAAATAGCTTCTGTTGTTCCATTAACCTCTTTGGCGCAATGTTCCAATAAATTTTCGGTAAACTCCATCATCCAGTTGTAGTCTTTGTAGGCTACATAAATTTCCATTGCGGTAAATTCTGGATTATGCGTTCTATCCATTCCTTCATTTCTAAAATTCTTAGAAAACTCATACACACCATCAAAACCACCAACTATCAATCTTTTGAGATACAATTCGTTAGCAATTCTCAAATATAACGGAATATCCAAAGCATTATGATGTGAAATAAAGGGTCTTGCCGCAGCACCACCAGCAATAGCTTGTAAAATGGGCGTTTCCACTTCCATATAACCAGCAGTGTTGAAGAAATTTCGCATGGCTGTGAAGAGTTTATTTCTTTTTACAAAAACCTCTTTCACATTTGGGTTTACAACCAAATCAACATAACGCATTCTATAACGTAATTCAGCATCATTAAATGCATCGTGCACTTTTCCATCTTCATCAACTTTTGGTAAGGGTAGCGGACGTAATGTTTTGCTCAAGAATGTAAAATGATCAACTCTTAAACATTGAGCACCAACTTTAGTCATGAATAACTCTCCTTCAACACCAATAAAATCGCCTAAATCGGTCAATTTTTTAAAAACCTGATTGTATAGCGTTTTGTCTTCACCTAAACACAACATATCTCTATTAAAATACAATTGAATTCTTCCTTCACTATCTTGTAATTCGGCAAAACAAGCTTTTCCTTGATCTCGAACACTCATCAATCGTCCAGCAACATTAACCTTCTTGCCTTCTTCAAAATTTTCCTTTACCTGTTTAGAAGTAGTGTTTACTGGATATAAATCCGCAGGATAAGGGTTAATTCCAAGAGCGCGCAATGCGTCAAGTTTTTCTCTTCTAATGATTTCTTGTTCTGAAAGTTGCATATAATTGTATTTAAGCGGGCAAAGATAGGTATTAGTTTAAAAGTTTAAAAGTTTAAAAGTTTAAAAGTTTAAAAGTTTAAAAGTTTAGTTGACTCTTAAATAATTATTGATAAAGTTAGTATTGTCACTTCACTACTGCAAACTGCGACTGATTATTGAATATTTTTTTAGTAGCTAATGGTTTGGGCTTTATTAGTAATCCGTTTTCCTGCCATCCATTCTATCTTTTTTTGTTGATTGAGGCACTCGAAATCAACAAAAAAAGGATGCCATTCCTGTCAGGGCTAAATTGTAAACTTTTTGTATATTTGTAAAATATAAAATATACTACTTATGAGAACTATAAAATTTCTTTGCGCACTACTTATATCTGTTACTGTAACAAGTTGTACCATTACAGAAAAAATGATTATTAATGATAATGGTTCGGGTAAATTTGCCTATGATATTGATGGAACTAAAATGATGTCAATGATGGGTAGCGCATTTAAAGGTGATGAAAAAGAACAGACCAAGAAAAATAAAAAGAAGGACACTACACGCAAAAAAGTAATTGATAGCACGTTTACTTTTAAAGAAATGTTTGCCAATAAACAAGATAGTATTTCTAAATTATCTCCAGAAGAGCAAGCCAAGATTAAAAAAATGGAGCGCTTTAGTGTGCGAATGATTATTGATGAAGAAAAAGGAATAATGAATTATAGCATGTTTACAGATTTCAATTCCATTTCAGAACTTCAAGATGTAATGTCGCCAGTAGAATCTATGAAATCTATTTCTCCTACAGGTCAACAATCGGGCGGAATGGGAATGGCTCCAGATGCTTTAGAAGATAATTCATCAACAAGTTTCTTTTATGATGGTAAAACGTTCAAAAAGACTATAACTAAAATTGAAAAGAAAAAAGAAGCAAACAAAGAAGTTTCAGAGGAAGATGATGCAAATAAAATGGAAGAATCTTTAGAGATGTTCTATGATCAATCTAATTTTAAAATTGTTTATCAGTTTCCAAAAGCGGTAAAAAAGATTTCTATTGAAAATGCACTTTATAGTGAAGATAGAAAAACAATTACCATAGAATATCCCTTAAAAGACTATATGGAAAATCCAGATAAACTAAATTTTGAAGTGATTTTCGAATAAATGAACAAAAAATTTCAACTTATAGATTTAGGCAATAAAGACTACAAAGAAACTTGGGATTATCAAGAAGAACTTTTTAAAGGAATTATTGATATAAAAATTCAAAACCGAACTTCAAACCCCCAACTTCAAACTCCCAACTTCCTGCTTTTTGTAGAACATCCTCATGTTTATACTTTAGGCAAAAGCGGAGATATCTCTAATTTGCTTTTATCAGAAAAACAACTTCAAGCTAAAGGAGCAACTTTTTACAAAATAAATAGAGGAGGTGATATAACTTACCATGGTCCAGGCCAAATAGTAGGATATCCAATTTTAGATTTAGAAAATTTTTTTACTGACATTCATAAGTATTTACGATTTCTCGAAGAAGTAATAATTCTAACTTTAGCAGAATATAATATTATAGGTACAAGAAGTGATGGAGAAACAGGTGTATGGCTAGATGTTGGAACACCATTTGCTAGAAAAATTTGTGCAATGGGTGTTCGCGCAAGTCGTTGGGTAACCATGCATGGATTTGCCCTAAATGTAAATGCCAATTTAGGATATTTCGATAATATTATTCCATGTGGTATAAAAGGAAAAGCTGTAACATCATTGCAAGTTGAGCTTGGTGTAGAAAATGTAAATGAACAAGAAGTAAAAGAAAAAATTCAAAAACACTTTTCAATTCTTTTTGAAGCAGAGTTCATATATTAACACCCATCATCCAACACCCAACTTCAAAAATCAAAAGAGAGTTGCTCTGGTAATAACCTAAAACTCATTCGGTGGTATTTAGTAGCACCATATTTTCTAATGGCATCTCTGTGTTCTTTGGTTGGATACCCTTTGTTTTGTTTCCAATTATACATAGGAAACTCCTCATGTATTTTATCCATATATTCATCTCTAT
>JAIFLT010000200.1 GCA_020048955.1 Flavobacterium sp. | reverse complement strand
TTTTAACAACACCTTCTAATACTTGTCCTTTTTCTAATTGACCAATAATTTCTTTTTTCTGAACTTCGATATCTGCTTCGATAAGCGCTTTATGAGAAACTACAACATTTTTGAATTCGTGGTTGATTTTCACCACTTTAAATTCCATCATTTTATTCACATACACATCGTAATCACGGATTGGTTTCACATCAATTTGTGAACCTGGTAGGAATGCTTCAATTCCGAAAACATCTACAATCATACCACCTTTAGTTCTACATTTAACAAAACCTTGAACAATTTCTCCAGTTTCGTTAGCAGCAATAACTCTATCCCATGATTTGATAGTTCTAGCTTTTCTGTGAGATAATACTAATTGACCTGTTTTGTCCTCACGAACGTCTATTAATACTTCTACTTTGTCACCTACTTTTAAGTTTGGGTTGTAACGGAATTCGTTTAATGAAATAACACCTTCCGATTTTGCATTAATGTCAACAATAGCGTCTCTGTCAGTGATTCTAACTACAACACCTTCAACCACTTCTTCTTGATCGGTAGAGATGAACGTTTTGGTAACTAAATCTTCAAATTCTTGTAAGTTTTTTTCGTCAACGGCATCAATTCCTTCTGCATAATTGTGCCAGTTAAATTCATTTAAAAACGCTTGTTGTTCTTTGTTTAATTCAGACATGCTGATAAAAATTTGTATTCTGTTTTCTCTGTGTTTCTTTATGCGGTAAAAAAAACAGAAGTTGTTTATATAAATAATTGAACCCTAGAGGAAACATAGACCGCCAAAAGGACTGCAAAAGTAAACATAATTTCTTAATTACAAAATATTTAATAGTGTAAATTACTAAAATACTAAAGTATCAATGAATATTGTTTTCAATAAAAAAAGATATGAAAGGCATAATTATATTTCTAGAAAGAGTTTGTAAACTAAAAATTTAAAAAAGCTGACTGTTTTAATTTATTCTATTCATAAATATATTACTAAAAAATACTATTATCAAAATTGAAAAAGGAATATATTTGTTTAATGTTTAAAAAAAACTATTTTTAACACCCCAATCAAGATTAAAACAAACTAATACTATGACAAACGAAATCACAAAAGACAAATCAATCCTATTTAACTTAGTAACCAACTTAACATTTTGGGTATTAATTGCTATAATATGCGGCGTTTTACTTGGACATTTTAAGCCCGATACAGGACAGGAAATGAAAATAGTTGGTGACTCATTTATTCAATTAGTTAAAATATTTATTGGTCCTATAATTTTCATAACTATAGTTTTAGGGATTGCTGGAATGGGCGACCTAAAAAAAGTAGGCAGAATTGGAATTAAATCATTGATTTATTTTGAAATAGTTACAACATTAGCACTAGCTATAGGAGTTATAGCGGCTTTTATTATTCAACCGGGTAAAATTGACAAATCAGGTTTAGATATTCAGGACGCAAGTAAATATACATCTAATACAACAGAATTTAGCTGGCTTGATTTTTTTCTAAGTAATTTTACCTTACAAGTATTGGTTGTTGCAATCCTATGCGGAGTGCTATTGAATTATTCAAAAAAGAGAGAAGTTGTGGTGGCATTTTTATATAAATGTTCAAAAATTGTATTCAAAGCCTTAAAAATTGTAATGTATCTTGCCCCTCTTGGTGCCTTCGGAGGAATAGCTTATACAGTAGGTAAATTTGGTCTTCATACTCTTATTCCTTTGGGCAAGTTAATGATTACGGTATATGTTACGATGTTTATCTTTATTTTTTTTATTCTTGGAGGCATTCTTCGGTATTACAAAATGAGTATTTGGAGTTTTATTAAATACCTTAAAGCCGAATTATTAATTGTACTGGGAACGTCATCTTCTGAACCGGTACTGCCCAATTTAATGGCTAAACTTGAAAAAATGGGTTGTAGTAAATCAGTAGTTGGTTTGGTCGTACCTACAGGTTATTCTTTCAATCTTGACGGAACTGCTATTTATTTATCGATGGCTATTATCTTTTTGGCACAATTATATAATGTAGAACTAAGTTTTGGCGAAATTCTAACGATTATAGGATTGTTAATGATTACTTCAAAAGGCGCAGCTGGTGTTACTGGTAGTGGCTTTATTGTTTTGGCCTCAACTTTAACCGCTATTCATAAAATTCCTTTAGAAGGTCTAGCTTTCCTTTTAGGCGTTGATAAATTTATGAGTGAAGCTAGAGCAATTACCAACTTTATTGGAAATGGTGTAGCTGCTATTGTGATTTCTAAAAACGAAAAAGAGTTTGTTGATCCAGAGCATCCAATGGATTTGGATTAAATTATAATCTAGTATATTTTTTTTGAGACTTCTATGTTTAATGAACCACATTCTCCACATCATTGGGACTATGTTTGTGTTTGAAGAAAATTGCAAATAAAACAGTTATTACCAAAGCATATATTGCAAATGTCAACCATATATTATGCCAATCTTTAACGTCGTTATGAGTAAAATAATTGTCAATTAAATAACCACTAGACAAACTACCTAAAACAGCACCAAAACCATTAGTCATCATCATAAATAAACCTTGAGCGGAAGAACGAATTTTAGAATCTGTTGTTGTTTCTACAAATAATGAACCAGAAATATTAAAAAAATCAAAAGCAAATCCATAAACAATATTTGACATTATTATCATCCACAAACTATTTATTGGATCACCATAAGCGAAAAATCCAAATCGTAGTACCCATGCTATCAAACTAAACAACATTACTTTTTTAATACCAAAACGCTTCAAAAAAAACGGAATTGCTAAAATAAAAATGGTTTCTGAAATTTGAGAAATAGACAATACTATATTGGCTGACTTTACAGCAAATGTATCTGCAAATTCTGGAACTTTACTAAAATCTTTTATATAAGTCTCTCCATACATATTTGTTAATTGCAAAGCTGCACCCAAAAATATACTAAAAATAAAAAAAGTAGCCATTTTAGTTTGTTTAAACAATTTAAAACCTTGTAAACCTAACTTTTCTACTAATGACGCATTAGAATTGTCTATTTCATTTTTTGGAGGACACTTCGGCAATGTCATTGAATATATTCCTAATAAAATTGCAAAAAAAGCAGCAATGTAAAATTGATTACATTGAATAGCCATACCTGTTATAATAGATAATTTATTTCCTATTTCTAATCCAAAAGCTAATGGAGATTCCGGATCGCTAACTAGATTTGTAATCCACATTGCAACAATAAAACCTATTGTTCCAAAAACTCTAATTGGAGGATAAACTTTAACTACATCATAATCATTATTTTTTAAAATTGTGTAGGAAAGCGCATTAGACAATGATAATGTTGGCATATAAAAAATCATTGCAAATAGCATGACCCAAAAAAATGATGAAGCGTTATCAATGTTTGGAATGATTAATAAAGTTATACCATATAAAATGTGATGTAACCCATATAACTTTTCTAAATTCATGAATTTATCAGCAATTATACCAGAAATTGCAGGCATTAAAATAGAGGCAATTCCTAAAGTAGAAAAAACAATTCCAAATTCCTGACCACTCCACTGTTTAAAACCGAAACCATAACTTGCTAATGTTGTTAACCATGCACCCCAAACAAAAAGTTGGAAAAAATTCATTAGAGTTAATCTAAATTTTATACTCATAAAAATGATGTTTAATAATTGTAATAGATTGTAAATCTACTATTAATATCTAAATTTCCAAATGAAAAATTCCAAATTCCAAAATTTATCACATAAAACTTTGAAATTTGGAATTAGATAATTTAAATTTTGGGTTTACTGATTGATTATTTCTTCAACCAATTCTAATACTGCAGCAAATTGTTCTTCTCTTGAAAGATAAGAGTTATCAATTTCAATAGCATCGTTAGCAATTACTAAAGGTGAGTCGTCTCTATGCGTATCAATGTAATCGCGTTCTTGAACATTCTTTAAAACATCTTCATAAGAAACCGTATCGCCTTTAGCTTGAAGCTCGTCAAAACGACGTTGTGCCCTAGTTTCGGCACTTGCAGTCATAAAAACCTTTAATTCGGCATCAGGAAAAACTACGGTTCCAATGTCACGACCGTCCATAACTATGGCTTTGTTTTTACCCATTTCTTTTTGCTGATCTACTAGCTTTGCACGAACTTCTGAAACCTCTGCCACTTTACTTACAAAACTAGAAACTTCAATCGTTCTAATTTCTTTTTCTACGATAACATCATTCAAAAACATTTCTGCAAAGCCCAACTCTTCATTGAATTCAAAATGCAACTTTATATTTGAGATATCATTAATAAGTGCTTGCTTATCAAAATTTGAAGTGGAAACATATCCTTTTTGCATAGCAAATAAAGCAACCGCGCGATACATAGCTCCTGTGTCAACGTATACGTATCCCAAATGTTGGGCTAGTTGTTTGGCTAAAGTACTTTTTCCTGTTGAAGAAAAACCGTCTATAGCAATAGTAATTTTTTTCAATGTATAGCTGTTTAATAACTGTTGTCTGAAAAATCAATTGTTAGTCCGAAAAGACTTGTATTTCCTGCAAGGGTATATCTTGAATAGGAATAATTAAATTTCATTTTACCCATTTTTAATCCAATGCCAAGTGAAATTCCCGAAAAATTTCTTTGATCTACAATTCGCAATTCTTCAGCTCTTCTAAAATTATATCCCAAACGTACATTTATTCCTTTTGTTGGAAACAATTCGGCACCAAAAACCACATGTCGCAGGGCATTGTTTAAAAAACCTACTTTTTCTTCAGTGGCTCCTCCATCAATACTTCCAATGGCACGATTTGGGTTAGAAAAACCTATATTCCATTGTTGCAAATTTTCTAAAGTTAGATGCCATCGCAACGGAACATTTTCTACCTCTTGCGAGACACCTATTAAAACTTCAAGTGGCAATTTCTCTGGAGTTCCTGCATAGGTTGTAAATTGAGTTCCTACATTTCTAACCACCAATCCCCAATTGATGTCATTTGGTTCGTCGATAAATAAAAACCCGAAATCGGCCGCTCCACCAAACGAGTTATAACTTTCTAAAGTGGAAGAAATTAATTTGGCATTGGCGCCCAAATAAAAACCTGTAAATGGAATATTGTAGGCATAACCAAAAGAAAGAGCTATTTCACTTCCTGTGAAGGAAGCTGTAGCTTGACCATTTTCGTCATAACCATCAAAATTTCCGTAGTTGACATAATTTACTCCTGCATGAAAGGTTTGCAAATGTCGGTCATAAGTATAGGCATAAGCAGCTGTTCCGTAGGTAACTTCGCCAAAATAACTTCCGTAATTTAAAGACAAATGATTGTCCATTTCGGCGTTGATAGTAGCAGGATTAAAATGTGCTTGATTTACGTCATTATCATATATAGTTACAACCTTGCCTCCTAGTGCTGCCTGCCTTGGAGAAGTAACTAGGTTTAAAAATTGATACACTGATTTACCTCCAATTTGACTGTAAGTAACAGCACAAAAAAGTAAAATAATGAAGGTAAATAATTTATTAAACATACAATAAGGAGCAATTTACTTAATCTATAACGGAAATGCGAAGATATTATTTTTTAAGTGATACTAAAAATAAAAAGGCATGAGGTTTTCGTCTCATGCCTTAGCTGCTATTTTAATAAAATTAATCGATGACTTTTGCGTTTTTCACCTTTTGATTGGTTAAGGCAATAGCAATAACATCACTCATTTCTTTTACATAATGAAAAGTTAATCCTTCTAAATAATTTGATTTAATTTCATCAATATCGCTTTTGTTCTCATGGCAAAGAATGATTTCTTTGATATTGGCTCTTTTAGCCGCCAGAATTTTTTCTTTGATTCCTCCAACTGGCAACACTTTTCCTCTCAAAGTAATTTCACCTGTCATGGCGATACCTTTTTTGATTTTGCGTTGGGTTAACAACGAAACTAATGAGGTTAACATTGCAATACCAGCACTTGGTCCGTCTTTAGGAGTAGCCCCTTCTGGAACGTGTAGATGAATGTTATATTTTGTTAAAATTTCTTGATTTAGTCCAAAAAGTTCTGCATTTGCTTTGATGTATTCTAGGGCAATGGTAGCAGATTCTTTCATTACTGTACCTAAATTTCCTGTTAAGGTAAGCGTTCCTTTTCCTTTAGAAATTAATGATTCAATAAAAAGAATATCTCCTCCAACAGCAGTCCAAGCCAAACCTGTTACCACTCCAGCCACATCGTTACCTTCTGCTTTATCTCGTTCTAATTTTGGCGAACCCAAAACTTTTACAATATCTTCTGTAGAAACTTTTTTGTTATATTCCTCTTCCATGGCTACAGATTTTGCAGCATTTCGTATGACTTGCGCAATTTTTTGCTCCAAACTTCTCACTCCCGATTCACGGGTATAACCTTCAACTATTTTTTCTAATTCTTTTTTGCCAATTGTCAAATCTTTTGATGTCAATCCGTGCTCTTTCAACTGCTTTGGAAACAAATGTTGGCGTGCAATTTCAACTTTTTCTTCCGTTGTATATCCTGCCATTTTTATAACTTCCATTCTATCCTTTAATGCTGGTTGAATAGTTGACATAGTGTTGGAAGTAGCAATAAACATTACTTTAGATAAATCATAACCCATTTCAAGGAAATTATCATAAAAAGCATTGTTTTGTTCTGGATCTAAAACTTCCAAAAGCGCAGATGATGGATCGCCTTGATTGCTAACCGACAACTTATCAATTTCATCTAAAATAAATACTGGATTTGAAGTGTTTGCTTTTTTTATACTTTGTATAATTCTTCCTGGCATGGCGCCGATGTAGGTTTTTCTGTGTCCACGAATTTCGGCTTCATCTCTTAAACCTCCTAATGAAATTCTAACATATTCTCTTCCTAATGCTTCAGCAACAGATTTTCCAATAGAGGTTTTTCCTACACCTGGAGGTCCAGTTAAACAAATGATTGGTGATTTCATATCATTTCGCAATTTCAAAACTGCTAAATGTTCAATCATTCTTTTCTTAACATCTTCTAATCCAAAATGATCTCTGTCTAAAACTTTTTGAGCATGTTTCAAATCAAAGTTATCTTTTGAAAATTTATTCCAAGGTAACTCTAAAAATAAGTCGAGATAGTTTCTTTGAATACCAAAATCTGGGGCTTGCGGATTCATGCGTTGCAACTTTGAAAATTCTTTTTCAAAATGTTTACTGGTTTTTTCATCCCAACTTTTGGTTTTGGCACGCTGACGCATTTCTTCAAATTCTTGCTCGTTAGAAACGCCACCTAATTCTTCTTGAATGGTTTTCATTTGTTGGTGCAAGAAATATTCGCGTTGTTGTTGGTCTAAGTCGAAACGCACTTTAGATTGTATGTCGTTTTTTAGTTCAAGCTTTTGTAATTCTACATTCATATAACGTAAAGTTTCAAGAGCTCTTTCTTTTAGAACGTTCATCATTAATAAATTCTGTTTTTCCTCAACGGATAGATTCATATTGGAAGAAACAAAATTGATTAAGAACGATTGACTTTCTATATTTTTGATAGCAAATGTAGCTTCTGTAGGAATGTTTGGACTTTCTTTAATTATTTCAATAGCCGATTCTTTAATAGATTCGACAATGGTAGCAAACTCCGTATCGTGTTTTCCTGGTCTTTTCTCTGAAACTTCTTTAATGTTGGCAGTAATAAAAGGCAGTTCAGAAACAATGGAATCTATTTCGAATCTTTTCTTCCCTTGAAGTATAATCATTATATTTCCATCGGGCATTTTTAAAACTCTAAGAATTCTAGCTACCGTACCTACTTGGTGTATTTCTTCTTTAGAAGGATCTTCGTCTTCTTCATTTTTTTGAGCTACAACACCAATTATTTTATTTCCGGCATTTGCCTCATTAATAAGTTTTATAGATTTATCTCTTCCTGCTGTAATTGGAATTACAACTCCAGGAAATAAAACGGTGTTTCTTAATGGTAGAATTGGTAATGAAGGAGGCAATTCTTCATTAGCCATTTCTTCTTCATCTTCTGGTGTTAATAGTGGAATCAGTTCGGCTTCTGAATCGAATTCTTGAAGTGACAAATTGTCAAAGGCGATTATTTTTTGATTTGACATAGGATATTGTGAGTCAGTATGACATTTAATTATTTAAAATTTGGAAGCAAATATAGGTTTTGAAATACATTTATTAAATTAAAATCGATGTATTGCATTGAAATAGTGTTAAAATATATAATTTGAACATTAAAAAAGGCAACTTTCCTAATAAGACAATGATTATGCCACAAAAAAAATCCGCCATTTCGACGGATTTTCACTAAATAAATTGAATTATTTATGGCAATTCTACATCAAAGGTTCCTTGTGTAATGGTTTTTGTTTGTGAAGTGGTAAAATTACTCACTGTTAAACTGAATGTACCTTTAATT
The DNA here is from genome assembly GCA_020048955.1 of Flavobacterium sp. Classification (GTDB taxonomy): domain Bacteria; phylum Bacteroidota; class Bacteroidia; order Flavobacteriales; family Flavobacteriaceae; genus Flavobacterium. The sequence goes on along the minus strand of JAIFLT010000200.1, from coordinate 29,186 downwards.
CTTGTAGCTGTTTTTTCTGAGATGGTTAATGCACCGGTATCAGAGGTATATAACAGATTATTAAATTTACAGGTAGATGCTAAATCTAGATTGAAAGGACCCGAAAAGTTATATGTTCCAACACCTAGAGCTTTAGAAATTCTTAACCCAACATTATCTCCATTTGTTTTAGATCCAACGATGCTGTAAGAATCAGGATAACCAGAAGCAAAAACTTCTGAAACATCTATTTGATCTTCAATAAATTCGGTTCCATCAACTTTTGCTGAAAAGAAATCGGTTGGTGTAACAGTACCAGCTGTGTATGGAATGTTAGTAAAAACTCCGTTAGTAAAACTAATTGGTGGAATATTAGAAACTGATAAATCAGACCAATACCCAGTAAAACTGAATGTTCCAGATATTTTTTTGTTTACCGTATCGATAGTTGTAATGGTAACAGTACCTGCTGATACCGATGGATTAGTTGGATTAACCGCCCAATAGACATCACTATTAGAATTGATATTTGCATTGTAAGCTATTAAGTTGGACGTTGAATCATAAGTTCCAACTGTAGTTCCATTTAAAACAAATGCAAATGTTTGTCCATTTGCTGCTTTAAGTCCGGCAATTTGAATAGAGTTTTGATACATTAATGCTTCCGTGCTGGTTGCTGTCCATGTTTGACCTCCAAAGTCAGCCTTGAAAACAGCAGTTGAATTGTTATTTCCATTGTTGCCATTGTTGCCGTTGTTACCGTTATTATTGGTATTAGTTTGTTGCAACAAAGCTGGGTCTATAGGCTCATTGTCACATGATACATAAGAAAATGCTGTAAACAGAACTATAAAAATTGAAAGTACTTTTATTTTAGTCATTCTACTATTTTTTTTCAAATATAATTATTTTTTGGATAAGTAAAATTATTTTTTTGGAACTCTTGTCAATAAAATTAATCCGATTACAAAAAATACTCCTAAAAACACAATGGCATTTCTCATAGAACCTGTTATTACGTCTATTGTTCCATAAATAGTCATTCCTATTACGATTCCAACTTTTTCTGTAACATCATAAAAACTAAAGAACGATGCAGTATCTTCTGTTTCAGGTAAAAGTTTAGAGTAGGTTGAACGAGCAATAGATTGTATTCCTCCCATAACTAAGCCAACAAAACCAGCTGTGATATAAAATTGAATAGGTGTTTCCACAAAATAGGCAAAGGCACAAAGCACTGCCCAAATAGCATTTAAAGCCATTAAAGTATTGATATTGCCAAATTTTTCAGAAATTCTTGAAGTTATAAAAGCTCCAACAACGGCAACCAATTGAATTAAAAGAATACTAATAATTAACCCCATAGTTTTGTCATCGGACCCCCAATTTATTTCGGTAGCGCCAAAATAAGTTGCTACTAACATCACCGTTTGAACTGCCATGATGAAAACAAAATAACTATACAAATATCTTTTAAGAGCTAGGTTTTGTTTTAATTGTTTCCAAACTAAATTTAGTTCGTGAAATCCTTTAAAGATAAAATCTTTTGTTAGTGGTACATTGTTTCTATTTCCTTTTGGTAGATAATAATAAGTTATATGGCTAAATCCAATCCACCAAACACCCACCATTACAAAGGAAATTTTCATTGCTTCTTTTGGAGTTTCAATCCAAAAAGTATGCGGAAACATTACCATTAAAAGATTGATAATTAAGAGAATGGTACTTCCTATATATCCCATAGAAAAACCTCGGGCGCTAACTCTATCTTGTTGCTCTGGAAAAGCAATATCTGGCAGATAGGAATTATAAAACACCCAACTAGACCAAAAACCAATTAATCCAAAGAAATAGGAAGTATAACTCCAAAATAAATTATCAAGATCAAACCAATATAAGCAAATACAAGAAATTCCGCCCATATAACAAAAGAAACGTAAAAAGGCTTTTTTATTTCCAAGATAATCAGAAATTCCTGAAAGTATTGGAGAAAAAACAGCAACAATCAAAAAAGCAAAAGCTGTAACAAAACTAATCATAGCAGTAGCTTTTATATCTTGTCCGAATAAATTTACACTCTCTTTTTTTGCATCGCTAAAAATCATTTCATAAAAAATTGGAAATACTGCAGAAGCAATTACTAAACTATAAACGGAATTTGCCCAATCATAAAAAGCCCAAGCATTTAATAATTTAGGATGTCCTTTTGGAAGATTTGCCATAATTGAGTTTTTAAAATAAAAAATCCCAATTTCTCGGGATTCAAATATACTCTTTTTTTGTAATTTATATGTTATTTAAACGTTATTCCAAATTTTGCAGCTTCCGCTTTTGCTTGTGGTAACAACGATTTTAAGTGTTCAATTCTTGTTTGATTACTTGGATGTGTACTCAAAATTTCTGGTGGTGCTTGACCATTTGATTGTGCAGACATACGCTCCCATACTGCAATAGCATTTTCAGGATTATAACCAGCTATTGCCATTAATGTTAGCCCAATCATATCGGCTTCACTCTCATGTTTTCTACTAAATGGCAGCATTACTCCAACTTGTGAACCAATTCCATAAGCTTGCATAACCATTTGTTGAGTTTGTTCATCTTGGTTTGCTACAGCAGCAGCAGCTCCAACTTGAACTAATTGTTGAACCATACCAGCACTCATTCTTTGTTGTCCATGATTTGCAAGAGCGTGAGCAACTTCATGTCCCATAACTGCTGCAATGCCTGCATCATCTTTGCAAATTGGTAATATTCCTGTATAAAAAACAATTTTTCCGCCTGGCATACACCAAGCATTTACATCGTTACTTTCTACTAAATTGTACTCCCAATTATAACCATTTAAATAATCTGAATGATTATTGGCAGCTAACCATCTTTCTGAAGCAACTTTTATTTTTGTACCAATTGTTTCAATTTTTTTAGCCTCAGTTGTATTTTTGACTACTTTATTTTCAGTTAAAAACTGATTATATTGTTGAAAAGCCATTGGAAATATTTGACTATTTGGAACAAGGGCCATAGTACTTTTTCCTGTAAATGGATTCTTAGCACAAGAGATTATAAGCGCTAGGACCAAAAAACCAATGGAATATTTTTTATAACTCATAATTTTTTTTAGCTCAAATTTACAAAATTTAGATACCAATGAAGTGTAATTCTGTAAAATCTTTATCAACAACTAAACCATTTTCTAGAATTAATGCTTCTTTATCAAAAATGATTTTCTCATTATCAATTTCAATTCCTTTAATTTTGAATGGCACTCCCTTTAAGTTAATTTTTATCGTTTTATTTTGACTATCAAAAGTTCCTTCTTTATGTTGGGTTATAAAAAGTTCGTTCTCTTTACCATTAAAAGTAAAAGTTTTATAACTAAATCTTCCTTTGTTATAGTCATATCCGTCTTGTGCATCTTCATAAACAAAGGATTTTTCTTTTCCAAGTTTATAATAAACATCTAGTGATAATTCTGGCGATTCTATTTGTCCTACATATTGTTGAATAGGATACTTAGGAATAATGGCTCCTTCTTTAATAAATATCGGAATTTGATCAAAATCAGTAGCTACCCAAAGTTCTTTTTTACCTTTTACCAATTCATTTGTCCAGTAATTGTACCAATTTCCGTTGGGTAAATACATTCTTCTTCCCATTGCATTGGGTTCGAGTATTGGACAAACTAATATTTGATTTCCGAAGATAAATTCGTCTGTTCTGTAATGTGTTTGCGCATCTTCTTGGTCAAAATAAACTAATGGTTTGAGCATAGGAACTCCATCGTTTACATATTGCCAAAACATGGTATATAAATAAGGTAATAATTGATAGCGTAACTCCACAAATTTTCTAGTAATATCTATTACTTCATCACCAAAACTCCAAGGTTCTTGCTCGCCGTGGTGTCCTGAAGAATGTGTTCTACAAAATGGATGGAAAACACCTAGTTGAATCCAACGTGCATATAACTCTGCTGAAGGTTGTTCGGCAAATCCACCAATATCAGAGCCTGTGAAACCCATTCCTGATATTGACATACGCTGCATTTGAACATTGGCAATCCATAAATGTTCCCATGTTGCCACGTTATCGCCTGTCCAAGAAGAGGTGTAACGTTGTGCGCCTGAATAGGCAGAACGAGTAATAACAAAAGGGCGTTTTGGATAGGCAAATCTTTTGACACCTTCATAAGTAGCACGAGCCATTTGTGTTCCATAAACATTATGTGCTTTTCTATGACTGCAGTTATTTCCATCATAATTATGACGCACATCTAAAGGAAATGTTTTTGTTGGAACTTCCATTACGGCTGGTTCGTTCATATCGTTCCAAACTCCTTTTACTCCTATTTCGGCAATCAATTCTTTGAATAACCCTGCCCACCATTCTCTAACTTCAGGATTGGTATAATCTGGAAAATTACATTCGCCTGGCCAAACTTTTCCTTTCATGTAAGGACCATCAGCTCTTTTGCAGAAATAATCTTTTTCTAAAGCTTCTTTATAAACTGAATAATCTTTGTCAATTTTAATTCCTGGATCAATGATAACAACGGTTTTGAATCCGTCTTTTGCTAAATCGGCAACCATTTGTTTTGGATCTGGAAAATACTCTTTATTCCAGGTGAAACAACGGAAACCGTCCATATAATCAATATCTAAATAAATAGCATCACATGGAATTTGAAGTTCTCTAAATTTACCTGTAATTTCTTTAACTTTTGCTTCGGGAAAATAACTCCATTTACATTGTTGGTAGCCTAAGGTCCAAAGTGGCGGCAATTCTGGTTTTCCTGTTAAGTGCGTATAAGTGGTAACTACATCACTCATTTTTGGACCATAAATAAAGTAGTAATTCATTTCGCCGCCGTCTGCCCAAAAACTAGTTACTCCTTTTCTTTCATGACTAAAATCAAAAAACGAACGAAACGTATTATCAAAGAAAATTCCGTAAGCTTTGCTGTGATGAAGCCCTATGTAAAAGGGAACCACTTTGTATAAAGGTTCTTGGTCTTTTGCAAAAGCATATTGATCGGTAGCCCAGTTTTCAACACGTTTTCCTTTTAAATTGAAATTGGTAGGTTTGTCACCCAAACCATAAAAACTCTCACCATCGTGAGATGTTTTACTCATTTTTACAATATTACCTCCATACTCGTAACACTCTTCCCAATGAAAACCAATTTCATCTTCTAGAATTGTCGTTCCATCAAGCTCATATATTCCAACACGGCAATCGTGTTTTTGAACTACTACATAAACTTTGGATGTTTTAATTCGATAATGATCATTTTCATCGGTTACTTCTAAAACATTATAACCATGCGATTGTGTTTTATCAATGGCATAAGAAAAATCATTACTAAAATATCCTTTGGCTGTAAAACGAAAGCGAATCATACTGTCACGAAGCACTGTAACTCGCAAAATTACGTTATTGTCGGTATGAAAATCTATAGAATCTACTTCGTGTTTGTAAGATATTATTTGTGACGGAAATAAATCGCCTTTGTATTCGAGTTCGGTATTAATTATCATAGGAATAATTTTAAGACAAGTTGCGAAAATACGAATGTAGCTCCGAATTTTCAAAAGTAATTTAAGTAGTTTTTAACGATAACGTTTGCGGATGTTTGTATTTACCACAAAGACACCAAGACACAGAGTTTGGACAATCTAATTTGAAAATTTTGTAAGTTAAAAAAATAATATTTCTTTACAACTTTGCGTCTTTGTGGCAAAAAACTATCCTATTTTAAAAACAGAAATTCCTAATGGAGGGAGAATAATTTCTGCCGAAAATTCTCTGCCATTCCATGCAGTTGCTTCAATTTTAATTGGTTTTGAATTACTTATGCCACTTCCGTTATATTCTTCTTTATCAGAATTGAAAATTTCGGTTAACTTTCCTTTATTAGAAAGTCCAATTCGATAATTTTCATGAATAACGGGTGTCATATTGCAAACCACAATTAGGTTTTCTTTTTCTTTAGTTCCTTTTCTAATATAGGCTAAAACCGAATTTTCATTATCTGAATAATTGATCCATTCAAAACCATCTGCTGAAAACTGTTTTTCATATAAAGCAGGATAACTTTTATACAATGCGTTCAAATCTGTTATACATTTTTTTATTCCATCGTGAAAGCCATATTGTAATAAATGCCAATCTAAACTTCCTTCAAAATTCCATTCTGATGTTTGCCCAAATTCGCCTCCCATAAACAATAATTTTGCTCCAGGATGTGTGTACATATAGCCATAAAGCAATCTTAGATTAGCAAAACGTTGCCATTCATCGCCTGGCATTCTTCCTTGAATGGAATGTTTTCCATATACCACTTCATCGTGAGAAAGTGGTAACATAAAGTTTTCTGTAAACGCATAAGTCATAGAAAAAGTAATATCGTTTTGATGGTATTTTCTATAGACGCTTTCTTTAGAAAAGTATTGTAAGGTATCGTGCATCCAACCCATCATCCATTTCATTCCAAAACCTAAACCACCAATAAATGTTGGTCGCGAAACCATTGGAAAACTAGTGCTTTCTTCGGCAATAGTTTGAACATCGGGAAAATTTGCATAGACGGCTTCGTTGAAATCTTTTAAGAAACTGATGGTATCTAAATTTTCTCTCCCTCCAAATATATTTGGTTCCCATTCGCCTTCCTTTCTAGAATAATCTAGGTACAACATAGAAGCAACAGCATCTACTCGAAGACCGTCAACATGGTATTGTTTTAACCAAAAAATAGCATTACTAATTAAAAAAGAACGCACTTCATTTCGTCCGTAATTAAAAACTAAACTTTTCCAATCGGGATGATAGCCTTTTCTTCTGTCGGGATGTTCATATAAATTAGAACCGTCGAAAAATCCTAATCCGTGAGCGTCATCTGGAAAATGTGACGGAACCCAGTCTAAGATTACTCCTATTCCTGCTTGGTGCAATTTATCTACCAAAAGCATAAAATCTTGTGGTTTTCCAAAACGTGATGTTGGTGCAAAATAGCCTACCAATTGATAACCCCAAGATGGATCATAAGGATATTCCATAATTGGCATAAATTCAACATGGGTAAAACCTGTTTCTTTTACATAGGATACCAATTGGTCTGCCAGCTCAATATAAGTTAAAAACTTACCCTCAGCATTACGTTTCCAGGAACCTAAATGCACTTCGTAAACCGAAAAGGGTTGGTCTAATTTGTTTTTTTCTTTTCTAATTTCCATCCACTTAGAATCTTTCCATTTATAATCTAAATCCCAAACTACAGATGCGGTGTGCGGTGGATGTTCACAATATAAAGCAAAAGGATCGGCTTTTTCAGTGATTAAACCACCATTGTGAGATTGAATTTTGTATTTATAGGTTGTTCCTTTATCGATGCCAGGGATAAAACCTTCCCAAATTCCGGATTCGTCCCAACGAACGTTAAGTTGATGTTCGCCTTGCACCCAAAAGTTGAAATCGCCCACCACAGAAACTGAGCGTGCTGATGGTGCCCAAACGGCAAAGTAAACGCCTTTTTCTCCGTTTACTTCAATAAGATGCGCGCCCAATTTTTCGTGTAGTTGAAAATGTTTTCCTGCTTTAAATAAATCGATGTCGAAATCGGTGAATAAGGAATGTGGTTGTACTTGGTTCATTTTTTTATTGTTTGTATTTTTTTTAAGAATTAATATAAATTCGATTGCTTTAGTTTATTATTGGCAACAATTGAATTTTCTTATTTAGTATCCTTTTAGTTTCAAATCTTTATTATACTCTTTATCCATTTTGTATAGTATTCTGTCAGCCTCTTCAAATTTTATTTGATATTTTTGGCAAACTTCTTTTAGTTTTTCTATATAATCTAAATAGATAACTATTTGTAAGTTCAAATTAGTTTCAGAATAATTTAATTCTTTGCCATAAATAAAACGATAAACTCTTTGGTCGATTATTTGATAAAATTTTGGATTTTTGAAGCGTAAAATTGTTGAAGCCATTGCAAGTCTTACGCCTTTTTGTTTTAATAAATTTAGTAAAATATCGCCTGTCAAGTTTTGATTAAAATTTTCTTCATTTCGATTTATTTTGTTAAGTAAGTTTATAGTTTTTTCGTCAAATTTTGCGTATCGATTTACTTTCCACAATATAATCTCATTTATAATTTCTTGATTAAAATCTGAATTAATGTTGTCTAATTTTTTAGTTAATTCAACTTGATATTTAAAAGTTGAAATATCTAAATCATTTTCACTTGGCGTAATTTCAAATATTGTTTTCATTTACAAAGAGTTTTGAAGCAAAATTAAAATTCCATTTTCTAAAGAGTTTAAAACGTATTCTTTATTTAAAAGTTCATTTTTGTAGAATTTTTTGTAACCTGAAATAAGTTGTTCAAAAGTAATTTTATTACTTTCTAAAATTTTTTTCAAGATTTCAAGTTTTTTTTCAATTGTTGTTTCGTTCCATTCAGAAGAATTTGGATCAAACAAAGTTCTTAAAGTTCTGTGCTTGTATAAACTTCCAAATATTTCGTCAACTATTTCTTGATAATGTTTCATTTTGTTATGTTATGTTTTCTTTCCTTGCGTTCCCTCGACTGCGCTCGGGATGACAGGCTGTGCAATTAATTATGTTTTATCCTATTATTTACGTTTTACTTTTATAATTACTATTTTAAAAGAAATTTGAATTTGACTGCAAAATATGAATATTTACGTGAATTGTCACCCTGAGAAGTTTATGCTGAGCGCAGCCGAAGTACAGTCGAAGGGCTCTATAGTTAATTTTTATTTTATGGTTTATATTTATAATGCGTTGCATTTCTGCATTCTGCTAATGTTTCAATCATATCAAAATCTCCTTTTATTAATGCTTCTTTTTTTTGTTTGGACCAACCTTTTAATTTCTTTTCAAAATAAATGGCTTGATTGGGTTCGGTGAAATCTTGAAACCATTCTAAAACCACAGGTCTTCTTTTGAATGTGTAGGCATTTGGTAATTTGCCGTCATTGTGTTCGTTTACTCTTCTTTCTAAATCATTTGTAATTCCTACGTAAAGTGAATTATCGCTGCATCTTAGTATGTAAACGTAGTAAAATTTCATTTTTCTTTCTATTTAACTATAAGCCCTTCGACTGTACTTCGGCTGCGCTCAGCATAAACTTCTCAGGGTGACAAATCCTGCAATTAACAACATTATCTAAAGTTCAAATTTTGTTTTCTTTTTAACACTATTTTCTATTCAATACAAGTACTATCTAGCCCCAATTGTAGCGGAAATCCTTTTCCTTTGTTGCCTTCGAGTGCATTTCGACAAGCTCAATGTGACACCTCAGGCAACAAAGGAAAAGATTGGAGCGAAAAGTGGGAATTGCCATTATCGTAAATGCCCAAGCCATTCGCTTCTAATATCCCATAATCGTTTGAATGCCTCGCAACGGAATAACTGCCCATCGTGGTCGAGAGTTTAGTTCGTCCCATAATCGTTTGAATGCCTCGCAACGGAATAACTGCCCATCGTGGTCGAGAGTTTAGTTCGTAACCCAACTCATAAACGGCTTTTTCTAGGATGCAATATTTTAGTAAAAAGTTGATTTCGTGACTGTAACCAATGTTTAAATTTCCTGATTGAGCTTTTTCGATGTAGGTTTCAAGGAACGCTCCAACTAGGTATTTGAATAATAATTCGCCTGCTTTAAACAATTTTTCTTGTTCAAATGGATATTTATCGGCGTTGTTAAAAATGGTGGCGTAAATGGCGTAATGAAAGGAACGGAACATTCCGGCAACATCTTTTAATGGCGGCTGTTTTACTTTTCTGTCGCGAATGGTGCTTTCTGGTTCACCTTCAAAATCAAGTAGATAGAAATCATCTCCGTTAACCAAAACTTGACCAAGATGAAAATCGCCGTGAATTCTGATGCGTTCCGATTTCATTTTTGTCCAATCAAAATCTACGAAATGTTTACGAATGAGTTTTTTATTTTCAAGAAATTGATGTGCTAAATCGAGTGCCATTCCGTCGAGTTTGTGCAAACTATTTTCAATGATATTCAATCGGTTTTGGAATTGATATAAAAGTCTGTTTTTTAACCAAACGGTATAATCACCGTTGTAAGTGGTTGGTGTAAAAGCAGTTTCATGAATATCGCTTCCGAGTGCAATGTGCATTTCAGCTGTTCGCAAAGCTAATGTTTGTATTTTTAAAAACAAACTCAAGCCAACCCAATCGATAATTTCGGGTGGAATTTCATTGATTTTTAATCGTTTGAATAAATCAACATTTGGAAGTTTGTCGATTTTGATTTTTTTTCTGGAAAGATTTTCAAAAACGCCATCCATTTGTTCCAACATAAATTTCCATGCATCGCCTTGATTGGGTACTAATTCTTGCATCAATCCTAGGGTTATATTTCCTTCGGACAATGCCAAATTAATACTTCCTGTATATGCAGGTGTATTTTCAAATTGCATTCGCTCTGTCAAGAAACGGCTTATTTCATAATCAGGATTGGTGCTAACATAAATTCTACGGAAGATTTTTAAAACAAAAGCATCGTTATAAATTATAGAGGTATTGCTTTGTTCAACGCCCATAAATTTAGATGATTTGTATACTTTGTCAACCAAATTAGATCCTTTATGAAAAATCAATTTTAATCCTTTGCTTTCTGTAGATTGTGCAATATTATCAAACAACAATTTTCTGAAATCATCTTGATGAAGCGCATCAACAAGAAAACCATCTATGTTTCCAAATTTTGCTGGAGCAATAATTGTATTGGTGTCTAACTCATCATTAGTCATGAAAGCAATGGGCATAAAATAATGCTGGAAGAATGCTTCTTTAAAATTTACTTCTAATAAAACACCGTAATAAGTATTTTTTTTGGAAGTAATCTTAAAATGATCAACAACTTCAATGTATTTTAATGTGCTTGCTTTTCCGCCATACCATCTTTTGTTGATGATATAATTTTCAAGAATATCCGAAGAAAATATTTTAATAAATTCATCATCGTTAAAAGCGTCTTTCCATTCGTTTTTAAAATTAAATGGCGTAGCAAAAGTATCTTGATTGTCGTTTTTCATAATGCTATATTTTTTGACATGAATTGCACAAATTTTCAGGAACTCTGTGCGTTTAGATTACACTAATTTCCAATTATTTAAGGACTGCTGAAAAAACTCAAGCAGCACTTATTTTTATTCCTCCCAAAAGTAATTAAAAACTCTGAAACTTGCTTTAAAAAAAGTTTCAGTTGTTTTACTACTTACCAGAGCAGTGCTACCTCTGCCAAATGGACGAGGTTTAGCACTTATATTATGCTTGCTACCCATGATTGACTTGTGTTGAACTGTCTTGATTTTATTTGGTCTAGACCATAAACCGTTGTTGTATGACCAACTTTACCTTCTAAAGGGTTTGCTTAGCCAGTTCGAGCAAAGCTCTCGGGTATTCCTTATGGTTTTGCTTTGAGCATTATTCCTTTTTCTTTCAAATAGGAACTATTTTCTCTATTGCAATATATTTTATTTGCCAAAACTTCTTTGGGATAATATCCTAAATGTTTTCTAAATTCCACAAACAAAGAAGAATCAAATGTGGGCACATCACTAAAAGAAGTTAGCCCAAAAAGTATTGCATGTATATGTTTTCACTAATCTTATCTACAGTTTTCTGTCATCTAAATCGTATAAATGTTTGATAATAATAGCTCCTAAAACAATTCTTGGATTTACAGACGGACGAAAAGTATATTTTTCGGGAATGTTTTTCCAATGAATGGAGTATAAATCATTCCAAGGTAATAATTTTGATAAAATTATCCAACAATTTGAAAAATTCAATTTTCATTCAAACGGACTCTCAAATTCTGAAAAAGTCAATTATTTTTCATTCACATAGTTTGGAGCTGGCGCCCTATTTTTTTGAGGTGTTTTGCATATTTCCCTGAACTTAATTTTACAAATATACTTCTTATCCCTCATTAGCAAGGATTTTTTTCTTTTTTCAGCAGACCCTAATTAATAAAAAGCACTTCGACTTTTGTTTATGCTGAACATAGTCGAAGTACTTAGTGTAACAAGTAAAAATAAAAATCCTATTACTTTAAAAAATGTATGAAATCGCAAATCGCCATAAACACGAGTTTGCGAATGCAAACACCAATGAAAATAGCGATACATATGCACCAAAAAAACAAATAATATTTACATATGAATATAAACTTTTAAAATTAGTGTACTACTTTAATTATCTGTTCGGATTTAATGCTTTGTCAATTCTTGCCACCAAATCAGCAATGTGAAATTTAGATAATCTTTCTGTAGTCGATAGAGCTGCAATTTTTAATTGAGTTCTTAATTCAATTAAATGTCCTCTTGCAATTGAAGGTAAATCTGTATCTGCGATTACGATTCTTCTTCCATTGAAATTGGCGGTAACGGTTCTTTCTAAACTAATAGCATCAATTAACTTTGTTACAAAAGCTTTTTGCAAATTTCTTCTGTAAACATCAATTGCTGCATTCGTTTTTAATTCAGAAAAAATACCACGTTTTAAATCGGACATTAATTTATCTACGGAATAATTTGCTTTATTTAAAGTAGAAGTTTCTATTAATCGGGCCATTCTATCAATAGATAATAAATTAGATAACGTTCCATCTTGAATTGCTTTCATTAATTCTACTCCACTATCAGGACTAATTTTTGCAATAATATTCTGGTCCAATAACCAAATGGGGGTTTTAAATACTTGTTCATTCAAAAAAACAACAGCTTCATTTTGAATTAATGAAGGAACAACTTCATATTCATTGCCAATCATATCATAAGTTTTTGGTGTTTCATAGATTCCACCAACATTCTTAGTAACATGCCCCATGTAGCGACGAAATTGACCTACTAAAGAATTGTATAAACCTTCAAGTTCAGAATAGTCTTCACCTTTCTCTTTACTCCATTCAATCAAATTTGGTAAAATTCTTTTTAGATTTTTGATTCCATACTCAGAAGCTTTCATTGCATTATCACCCAAATCTTCCGTTTGATATCTAGGATCAAATGGACTTGATTCTGTTCCAAACCATAACCTACGATTTGTATAGGCTTCTTTTGTCATTTCATTTAACAATGCTTTTTCTGCATCTTCCGATTTAGCATCATTAAAATAAGAATAACCCCATTTAATAGCCCATTTGTCATAATCTCCAATTTTAGGAAACAAATCGGTAACTCCATCTTCAGGCTGAGCAACATAATTAAATCTTGCATAATCCATTATTGATGATGTATGTCCGTTTTTTTTCTGAAACTCTGGATTTCTTAACATTTCTACAGGTGTGGCATTACTTGCGCCCATATTGTGACGTAAACCAAGTGTATGCCCTACCTCATGAGCTGCAACAAAACGAATCAATTCGCCCATTAACTTATCATCAAACTTTTTACTTCTTGCTTTAGGATCAACGGCTGCCGTTTGAATTAAATACCAATCACGCAACAAACTCATAATATTATGATACCAACCTATATGACTTTCCATAATTTCACCTGTTCTTGGATCGTGTACATTTGGACCGTAAGCATTTTGAATATCTGCAGCAAAATATCTTAAAACTGAAAAACGGGCATCTTCCAAACTCATTGTTGGATCATTTTCTGGCCAATATTCACCTCGAATCGCATTTTTCCATCCTGCAAATTCAAATGCAGCTTGCCAATCATCAATACCCTGTTTGATAAATGGTTTCCATTTGTCTGGTGTTGCTGGGTCTAAATAATAAACAATTGGTTTTTTCGGTTCAATTAATTCGCCTCGTTTTTGTTTTTCAGCATCTTCTTCATTTTTAGGCTCTAAGCGCCATCTAACTGCAAAAATATCGGTATCAGCTTTCTGAGAATCTTCTTCAAAAACATCATAACCGTTAGCAAAGTAACCAACTCTTTTGTCAAAAGCACGTTTTCGCATTGGATTTTCTGGTAATAAAATAAAAGAGGTGTTTATTTCCATTGTCACTACTCCAGCATCTAGTGCCGCAGGAAAATCAGTTCCAATCTTAGGCGTTGGGTTTCTAGAGATTTGTGGAGCAATGGTAGAGAACGTTTTTGTTGTTCTTATCTCCGTATTAATTGGAAAACTTTTAACAAACTGAATAAATGATTTATCTTTTTGGAAGGCTTGAATACTAAGTAATTGCTTATTAATTGGATTCAAAGAAAAAATTTGAGTATCAGAATCAAAAGCAGCAGTCATATCAATAACACTAGATTCATTTTCTTTACCTGACTCTGACTTTTTATAAGCTAAAACATCATAAATACCAATTATAGGGTCAGCACTTGAATTCTTAACCGATTTGGTAATGGGTTTATCCTCATCAGGAGTTGATATAACATAGGTAATTGATCGTAAAATAATGGTATTGTTTAATCCTTTTTCAAAACGAACAACTTGACGATTGATCTCTTCACCACCAAAAATTCCTCCACCAGCAGGTGTTTTAGAATATCTTGTAATGGTCATGATTTCTTTACCTAATAATGATTCTGAAATTTCAAATAAATATTTATCACCAACTTTGTGAACATCTATTAACCCCTTTTGAGTAACTGCTGTCGAATCAATAACCTTTTTATAAGGCTTGGGTTCTTTTTTTGCATCTGGTTTTTTTACATCTGCCGCAATTGGTGTAGCCGGAATGTTGCCTTTCTTTTTGTCATTCTTTTGAGAAAAACTTGCAGTATTTGACAAAAGAGCTAAACAAAAAATAATTTGTAGTGATTTTTTAATCATAAAATTTAGTTTAGTTAATTGGAACAAATATAAATTGAAAAAACATAGAATTATTATTAGTTAAATAAAGTTTAATAAAAAATTATGAACTTAATTAAAATATAAGTTTATATTTGCATTGAGGATTTCGAAAGGAAGTTACACCTCACCACAATAGCCAATCGCTCCAGATTGGCTTTTGTATTTTATAAAACTATTTAAATTAAAAAAGCCACCTAAAAAAGATGGCTTAATATTACATTTACAAACTTATTAATTTCCTGCAACAAAATTTGGTTTCAAATTGATAACAGATACAATTAAATTATTTGAATAAGAAACTTCTTTAGTAGCTACAGCGTTATCAAAATATTTCCAAACACCAGATTTTAATCCGTTTGAATATTCAGCAACAGTTTGAATTGTTCCACTTTCTGTATATGAAATCCATTGTCCATCTAATTTACCATCTTTAAAGAAACCTACTTGTTGTATATTTCCATTATCATAGTAGTAAGTCGCTTTTACTAATTGTCCAACAACTTCTAATTGTGGTTCTCCTTTAGCAAAAATTACTCCTGAAACCAACATTAACGCAATAAATAGTAACTTTTTCATAAGTATTTTGGTTTTTAATTAATATTTCGATAACAAATATATAAATTATTTTACAATAAAAAAACTTTTACATAACAATTTGATAACATTGTATGATATTTATATTGATGTATATAAAAAAACCAATGAAATTCATTGGTTTTAAGTAACTATTTCTTTTTTGACTTAGCTTTCTTCTTAGACTTTTTCTTTGCTTGCTCTTTCTTTTTAGCTTTTGCTTTGTCTTTTGCTTTTTGCTTTTTTGCTTTTTCTTTCTTTTTAGCTTTTTTCTTTTTCTCTTTGTCTTTTTCTTTTTGTTTGTCTTTTTTGGCTTTAGCTTTTTCTTTAGCTTTTGATTTTTTTTCTTTTTCTAGGTCTTTCATAATTTCTGTGTTTTCGCTATTTACAGAAACAGTTTCTTCTTGAACTTCTTCTGCTTTAGCTTCTGTTACTGTTGCTACTTTAACAACTTTTGTTCTTGTTCGAGTTGGAGTAACTTTTGCTGAAGCACTTGTCGCTCTTGTTCTTGTTTTAGGTTTTTCAGAAATTACTTCTTCTTTATTTGAATCTGCTACAATGGCAGTCGATTCATGCAAATTTTCATTCATTTCCAAGTTGTTGTTTTCCATGCTTTCTTTTTTATTTATCATTGTGCTGTTATTTTAATATTTATTAAATGTAAAATCAATGTAAATTTTACGTTAACAAAAATACAATATAAAACAATTGCCCAATGTTAAGTTTTCGATTTCGATGAAAACTTAACATTGGACAATTAAATTAGAAGTCCTTAATAATTAAATACCTATCTCCACTTGAAAGCGTAAATACCAGTTGTTTTTAGAAAAACCATCATTATAATCTAAAATATCATAATTGATTTCGCCTTGAACTTTAAAGGAATGTTCCCAAATATATTTTGTAAGTCCTAAGCTAAACTGCTTTGTATTTGGTGTAAGTGTTTTAATAGCTTCACCTACTTTTTGAATAGAATATCTTCCAATAAATTCATAATTTGTTTTTGTATTATAACTCAATTGATAATCAAATCCATTTCCAACAAAAACATAATTTGATTCTAATATATTTAATGGATTAATAGTTATAGGGTTTTCATTTGTAGTACGTGACATAAAGCTTGTCATTGCAGCCCAACCATTGTATTTAAACATAGCATCTAATAAAACTGATTTCATCGTACGTTGTTCAAATAAATCATTACCCAATTGACCCTGTGTTCTTCGCGCATGATTATTTTGCTGAAAAGCACCAGAAATCATCAATTTTGGTTTCTTTTCTCTGATAACATCGCCTTCAAAATAAGTTCCGTCTTTAGTAAATGCACCTAATGGGAATAATTCAACTTTACCGGTAACTGCAATTCCATCATCGGCTTTGCCTGTAACATTTCTTCCTTCTCCAGAGGAAATGGCTGTTTTAAAATTATAGGAAAATTTATGTTGGTATTCATTTATGTTATGCACTTGAAATCCAAAATCTCTATCAATAGTAAATCTTGCATTATTTATAGTTCTATCGGTCAATTGCAATCCTCCAGACGAATTCACACGTTGTCTATTACCTGGCAGTTTAGTTTGACCGAAACTAATATTCCAATGTTTATTTGGACGATAAAAAACAACGGCATCACGAATGATGTTTATATTCTCTCCTTCTCTAATCTCACCAACATCGCCAGGTGCAAACGACAATTGAATGGCATAAAGGAATTTTGGATTTCCAACATAACCATCAAAACGCAAACGCAAACGACGAATTTGTCCATCATAAGTTCCATTTTCTCGATCGTTTTCAAGATAAGTAACTCTATTTTGCATTCTAAAACGAATATTCAATTGAAACAAACTATCAGGCGAAGTTAATCCTAAACCTTTTCCAAAACTATAATAAGGTAACGCTGATAATTTTAAATCATTATCATTTTTTGATTGATTTATGGTTATTTGAGCATTTGAAAAACTAAAAAAAAGAAGAAAAATGAAGCCGAAAAGAAATCTCATTAATTTGATAATTTGATATTGGCAAATATAAAAAAACTTCCAAAGAAATTACTTAATTTGGAAGAGTTTCTTATAAGATCATTATTTAGAATAAATGAATAAAATAGTAAATCAATGCAGCCAAAACAGCCGAAACAGGAATGGTTAAAACCCATGCCCATAGTAATTTTACCGTTACACCCCAACGAACGGCAGAAACTCTTTTTGTAACTCCTACTCCAATAATGGAACCTGTAATGGTATGTGTTGTTGACACCGGAATTTTAAAATGCTCTGTGGTAAACAAAGTCAAGGCACCCGCAGATTCGGCAACAACGCCTTCAAAAGCGGTTACTTTTGTAATTTTAGAACCCATAGTTTTTACAATTTTCCAGCCACCACTTAAAGTTCCCAAAGCGATAACAGTATAACATATAAGTGGAATCCACTCTGGCATCACTCCATCAATATGAACCCCATTAGCATCTGAGGGTAATTTAACATTCAAATCCAACCAAAATCCTGATAAATTAAATTTTGGATTATCTTTTATGAATACAGCAACTGCTGCTGCAATAATTCCCATAACTTTTTGCGAATCATTTCCACCGTGTCCTAAACTAAAAGCTGCCGAAGATAAAAGTTGCATTTTCTTTAAAACTTTCTCTGCAGTTGCAGTAGAAAAATTGCTAAAAAATAAATTAAAAATCGCTAAACTATAAAATATAAAAGCTACTAAAAACCATTTAATATTATGAGGTTCAGTAATAACGCTCCAAAAATGACTTTCAAATCTTGGCTTTTT
The DNA here is from genome assembly GCA_020048955.1 of Flavobacterium sp. Taxonomy (GTDB): domain Bacteria; phylum Bacteroidota; class Bacteroidia; order Flavobacteriales; family Flavobacteriaceae; genus Flavobacterium. The sequence continues at coordinate 11,029 of JAIFLT010000200.1, read as the reverse complement.
AATTTCGTCATAATTTATCATTACTGAAACTATAAACCAAGCTACTAGAAGCATTAAAACAATAGTGAATATTTTTGGATAAATGTTCTTTTTAGAGGAATACATTAACCATAAAGAAATGAAATAGGAAATTATCATTCCTAATAATGGAGCTAAAACAATAAATAAAATTACTATAAAAACTCCTGATGGTAATAACTCCCCTTCTTTGGTTGCTTTAAACCAATTTACAATTTTGAATCCTGCATGTTGCAAATCTGTAACTCCAGAAAAACCGTGAGCAACTGCTGCACCAGCAAATCCTCCAATTAAGGTATGTGAAGACGATGATGGAATTCCTTTTAACCAAGTAATTATATTCCAAATAATTGCTGCAATAACACCTGCTAAAATTACCGTTAAATCAATGCTACTTGTGTGAGCTGTTTTAGCAACGGTATCTGCCACACCAAATCCGAAAACCCAATAGGCCAAAAAATTGAAAAAGGCTGCCCAAAGCACTGCTTGAAAAGGAGTCAACACTTTAGTAGCAACAATGGTAGCAATAGAATTTGCTGCATCATGAAAGCCATTGATATAATCAAATACTAAAGCAAGAAATATAATTACAATAAGTAAAGTAAAATCCATAAATGTAGAATAAATGTAGAATTTTAGATAAAATTATTTATGAATGTTTAACAGAAATTTGTTCCATAACATTAGAAACACTTTTGCATTTATCTGATGCCATTTCTAAAGCCGACAATACTTCTTTATACTTAATGATGTTTTTTGCATCGGTTTCATTCTCAAAAATATCGGCTACCGCTTTATCAAAAACTACATCAGCTTTACTTTCTAATTTGTTGATTTGCTTGCAAGTATCTTTAATCATTTTGATATTATTCATATCTTTCAATTGTTTGATACCTTCACCAATTAACTGACACGCTTCCAAATTAATTTCAGTTAATTTTCTGATGGATTTTGTGATTTTGTCTACTTGATACAATTTAATTCTACTTGCTGCGCCATGCATGTTATCGGCAACATTATCTATTGATTTTATTAGCGAATGTATATCTTCTCTATCAAATGGAGTGATAAAATTTCTACTCAATTCCAAATGTGTTTTATGAGTAATTTCTTCTATTGTAGCTTCTAATTCTTCAATTTTTTTAAAATATTCTTCACGTTCCGCTTTTGGTGCATTCACTGCTTCGTGTAACGTATTGGCAAGAATAATTAAGTTTGCTGCGGCTTGTTCAAATAAAGGAAAGAACTTTTTATCTTTCGGTACAAAAAATTGAAAAATACTATTTAGTGTCATTAGGTATAAATTTTTATGCAAATGTATTCAACTAATATTAAGGGAATGTTAAGTTATAAGAAAACATAAGTAAATAATTTTTTTTCTGTTTTTTAAAGAACTTTTCTGTTTTTTCAAACGTTTTCGTACTTTAGCAAAAACAAAAACAAGCAGCTCATTTTATGGACTTAAACTTCAACAAAAACGAAGATCATAACAAACTTTTATTATCTGATTTAAAACAAAAATTTGCCAAAGTTAAACTAGGTGGCGGTGAAAAACGAATAGAAAAACTTCATGCAGAAGGTAAAATGACCGCACGAGAACGCATCGATTATTTACTTGATAATAAATCAAATAGCATTGAAATTGGAGCCTTTGTTGGCGACGGAATGTATGCCGAACATGGTGGTTGTCCGTCTGGTGGCGTTGTAGTGAAAATAGGATATATTTCAGGAAAACAATGTATTGTTGTTGCCAATGATGCTACTGTAAAAGCGGGTGCATGGTTTCCGATTACTGGAAAGAAAAATCTTCGTGCGCAAGAAATTGCCATGGAAAATCGTCTTCCTATTATCTATTTGGTAGATTCTGCAGGCGTTTATTTGCCAATGCAAGATGAAATTTTTCCAGATAAAGAACATTTTGGTAGAATTTTTAGAAATAATGCCCTCATGTCGAGCATGGGAATTACTCAAATTGCTGCAGTTATGGGAAGTTGTGTTGCTGGTGGTGCTTACCTTCCAATTATGAGTGATGAAGCCATGATTGTTGATAAAACAGGAAGTATTTTTCTTGCAGGAAGTTACTTAGTAAAAGCTGCCATTGGTGAAAATATTGATAATGAAACACTTGGAGGAGCAACTACGCATTGTGAAATTTCTGGAGTAACCGATTATAAAGCCAAAGATGATAAAGACGCTTTAGATAGAATTAAAAGCATCGTTGGAAAAATTGGTGATTATGAAAAAGCGGGTTTCAACAGAGAAAAACCTCAAAAACCTGCTATAGACGAACAAGATATTTACGGAATTATACCCAAATCTCGTTCTGATCAGTATGATATGATGGAAGTTATCAAACGATTGGTTGACAACTCCAAAATGGATATGTATAAGGAAGATTACGGAAAATCTATCATCACTTGTTATGCAAGAATTGATGGTTGGGCAGTTGGAATTGTGGCTAATCAAAGAACTGTTTCTAAAACCAAAAAAGGTGAAATTGAGTTTGGAGGTGTTATTTATTCAAGCTCTGCCGATAAAGCAACTCGATTTATAGCAAATTGTAATCAGAAAAAAATTCCGTTAGTATTTCTTCAAGATGTAACAGGATTTATGGTTGGAAGCAAATCGGAACATGGCGGAATTATTAAAGATGGTGCCAAAATGGTAAACGCCGTTTCTAATTCGGTTGTTCCTAAATTCACTGTTGTAGTAGGAAATTCTTATGGCGCAGGAAATTATGCTATGTGCGGAAAAGCCTACGACCCGAGATTAATTTTTGCATGGCCAAGTGCAGAATTGGCTGTTATGGGTGGAACTCAAGCCGCAAAAGTATTAGCTCAAATTGAAGCATCATCACTAAAAGCAAAAGGTGAAACGGTTGACGAAAAAGTAGAACAAGAATTATTTGATAAAATCAAAGCAAGATACGATGCTCAAGTTTCTCCTTATTATGCAGCATCAAGACTTTGGACTGATGCCATCATTGATCCATTAGAAACTAGAACATGGATTTCTATGGGAATTGAAGCAGCTAACCACGCTCCTATTGAGAAAAAGTTTAATTTGGGTGTGATTCAGGTTTAAAATATTAGATATTAAATTTTAGATGTTAGATATAAATACAAACTTGTTATTATTAAGAAAAACAAAGACATTTTAATTAATGAAGTTAGCAAAGATAAAGAGATAGAATTTTAGCTTTTATAATTGATTTTTTAATCTATGCTGTTTTTATTTTCATCTTCGGTTATTTCTTTGGAGAAAAAAACGAAAATGGATATCAGATAACAGGTTTTCCTGCTTTTTTTCTTTTTCTAATTGGATTTGGATTATGGCCAATAAACGAAGCTTTTACAGGTCAAACCTTTGGAAAAAAGATAGTTGGATTGAAGGTTGTGAACAAAACCAACAATAAAGATATTAGTGGAACACAAGCTTTTGTAAAATTTGGTATAGGAATTTTTGACTGCATTTTTATGATTGGTTTACTTGTTGCCTCAACAAATAAAAGCAAACAACGAATTGGTGATTTAGTTGCTGATTCAATTGTGATTGATATTAATAAATGATAAACACAAAACAATTTTTTATTGTATTAATAATCGCTTTAGTTGATATAGTAATTTATATTTTTCTTGGACTAGTGCTTTTAGGATATGAAGATTTTTACGATGAAAGTAAAGGTGAATATTGGAGTTTAGCAAGTATGACTTTAGATCAAAAAGCAGCATATATTTGTTGGCATATTTGGTTTGCAATAAATATACTTTTAATACTTTTCATCATTATTCGATTCGTTAAACAAATAAAAGATAGATATTTTGTCAAGAACTAATAAAATAATTACTATAATTTTTCTTTCCATTCCCGGAATAATAATTTCATTTATTTTGTTTTTCTTGTTGCAATCAATTTTAATACCTGATGAATGCAAATATCACGTTGAAAATATACCTTGGTATATTGAACTTATGTTTGATTTTCCTAGTTGGAATGGTTGTCATCCATGTCCTTCAAATTTTCAATATGGCTTAATTTTTATTTTTGGAATATTTTTGTCATTTATTACAACAAATAAACTTATTTCTAAAAATAGAGAGTAACAAATCCTAAAAACCAACTACTAATCAATTTTAAATCACATCATCATGAAAAAAATCTTTATTATTGGTTTAACGTTAATTGGTTTTCAAGCAGTTTTTTCTCAAAACTTTACGCGTAGAGATTCTCTTCAAGGTGGTTTACGTCCTGAAAGAACTTGCTATGATGTGCAACGTTATGATTTGAATATCAAAATAAATCCTGACGAAAAAACGATTGTAGGTTACAATGAAATTGCTTTTAAAGTAGTTGAAAAAACTTCCAAAATTCAAGTGGATTTATTTGAGAACATGCAAATTGATAGTATCCTTCACAACAATAAAAAACTAGAATACCAACGTGATTTTGATGCCGTTTTTATAGATTTTCCAATTGGTTTAACTGCAAATTCATCTGAAAAAATACGTTTTTATTATTCAGGAAAACCTAAAGTTGCCAAAAATGCTCCTTGGGATGGCGGTTTTGTTTTCAAAAAAGACAAACAAGGAAAACATTGGATTGGTGTTGCTGTTCAAGGAACTGGAGCAAGTTTATGGTATCCTGTAAAAGATTCGCAAACCGATGAACCTGATTTAGGCGCAACCATAAAAGTGGCTGTTCCTAATGATTTGATGAATGTTTCTAATGGCAGATTTATTGGAAGTGAAGATTTGAAAAATGGATATACGCGTTGGGATTGGGAAGTAAAAAATCCAATTAACAATTATGATATTACAGTAAATATTGCCGATTATGCTCATATTCATGACAATCACAATGGTTTAGATTTAGATTATTATGTGTTGCGTGATAATGAAGAAACAGCTAAAAAACATTTTGAAGAAGTGAAACCCATGATGGATTGTTTCCAATCTAAATTTGGAAAATATCCTTTTGCTGAAGACGGCTATAAATTGGTGGAAACTCCTTATTTAGGTATGGAACACCAAAGCGCTGTTGCTTACGGAAATAAGTACAAAAAAGGTTATATGGGAAGTGACTTATCCATGTCTGGAGTAGGTTTACTTTTTGATTATATTACGATTCATGAAAGTGGTCACGAATGGTTTGGAAACAGCATCACATCATCTGATATTGCTGATATGTGGATTCATGAAGGATTTACACAATATTCTGAATTAGTGTATATTGAATGTCAGTTTGGCTATGAAAAAGCCATGAAATATGCCAAAGGTTTAAAAATGAATGTTAGAAATGACCGACCAATTATTGGCACTTGTTGCTTAAACCATGAAGGTTCTGGTGATATGTATCCAAAAGGTGCTTTACTTTTAAACACGTTACGTCATGTAATCAATAACGATGAATTATGGTGGAAAATCATTCTGAAATATTCTGAAACGTATCGTCATAAAATTATTGATACCCCAACAGTAATTGCATTTTTCAATCAAGAAAGCAGCATGAACCTTACTCCTATTTTCAATCAATATTTGAATTACAAAAAAATCCCTGCTTTGGAATTAAAACTCAATAAAAAGAAATTAGAATTTCAATGGAAAACAGATGTAACCGATTTCAATATGCCTATTGACATCAAAGTAAATGGTAAAGAAATTAGAATTGAACCAACCAACAAATGGAAAAAATCTAAAATAAAAATCAAATCATTAGATGAAGTTGAAGTTTTAAATAATGAGTTTTTTGTCTATGTTTTCAAATAAAATAAAAAAAAACGTAAATCATTAAATTTGATTTACGTTTTTTTTTTACTTAAAACTCTCTTTTCTTAAAACCTTACCATTTTCAGTTTCTTTGAAATTAGCTACAAAAACAATTTCTTTTGGACGTTCGTATTTGTCTAAACCTTCAAAAATAGCTTTATCAATTTCAAACGAATCACCTTCAACAACAAGAACTACTTTTTCGCCCAATTCAGCATCTTCTTTTGAAGTGATGAAAAATCTTATATCAATTTTTCCATCCAATTTTTGCTCAACTTGTTCTGGCATAATTTTTATGCCACCACTGTTGATAATATTGTCAATTCTACCTAAAAACAAAAACTGATTTTCGTTAACTAATTCAACCAAATCATTGGTAATAACCGTGTCTTCAGCAATAATTTTGGGAGCATGAATTACCAAACAATTTCTGTCGTCATAACTGATAGTTACATGTGGTAACACTGTAAAAACCTTCTCACCTACTTTTTTTGCAGCTATATGCGTAATGGTTTCCGTCATTCCGTAGGTTTCATAAACATCAGTTGGTAGTTTAACTAATTCTTTTTCTAAACTCTTACTAATTCTTGCACCGCCAACTATAAGTTTTTTAACGTTTTTAAGTTCATTTAACGAATTTTGTGCTTGCATTGGAACCATAGCCACAAAATCATAATGAGTATCGTCTATATTTTCCATTGGTTGAGATGTTGGAGCCACATAATCTAAATCTAATCCAAGAATTATAGATCGAATCAACATCATTTTTCCAGCAACATATTTCACTGGTAAACATTGCAAGGCTTTGTTTCCTGAATTTAATCCAAAGAAATCTCCTGTCGCTATTGCAGAATTTACCATAGCTTGCTTGTCAACACGAATGGTTTTAGGCGTTCCTGTTGAACCCGAAGTTCTCATTTCGATATAGGTTTTTCCATCAAACCAATCTAAAAGAAAGTCGCCTACGGGTTTTTCCCAATCATCACCTTCTTTAATGAAACTGTAGGCTACACGACACAAATCTTCTTTGTTGAGATGAAAACCATTTAATTTGAAATGATTATGAACGTTTTCGTAGGTTGGATTAGTCATTATTTAATTCGTTTATTGTTGTTTTATATTTTATTGCTCCAGTCAGTTTTTCTTTCCAATCGGTCCATTTGTACCTCTTACCAAACAAAAGCAAAAGTAATGGAAAAATTACAAAAACAGGAATAATAATTTCAAGTCCAGCCGATGGATTGGATACATCTTTAAAAATGGAATTGGTTTGCAATGCCGACCAATCGGAAGTAACTAAGAGGGCTGTTACCAAATTATTAGCTGCATGAAAACCTAAAGCCAACTCCATGCCTTCATCCATTAGTGTTATAATTCCCAAAAACAATCCAGTACCAATATAATAAATTAATACAATAGTTCCCAATTTATCAATTTCTGGATTAAAAATATGCATGGTTCCAAAAATTGCAGAAGTCAACAATAATGGACACCATTTATTTTTAGATAAATTAGCAAAACCTTGCATCAGATAACCTCTAAAAACAAATTCTTCTGTACTTGTTTGAATAGGTATCAAAATGACTGCAATAACAACTAAAATTGCAAATGGAATGGGTTTAAAATTCCAAACCATTTCTTGAAGATTCAAATAATAGGTCACCAAAACACTCGATATTGTAAAAATAGCCCACAATCCAAAAGCGAAAAATACCCTACTCCAATCTATTTTATTTCTTGATGTGGTAACTTCTAAGATGGTTTGCTTGTGTAAATATTTAATCACAATAAAAACGCCTAGTAACGCAAAAACAAACGAAAGCATCATTAAAAACAAGGATAAATTAGAATCTAACACGCTCAACATGCCAGCACTATCGGTTGGCATTGTTCCTGTTTCCATACTTTTAACCAAAAGAGCTATCCCAAAAGGGATTTGCCCTATAGTAGAAGCTATAATGATAAATACTGAACCAATAATATATTTCCAAAAAGGATTTTCTTTCTTAACTCCTTGTTCTATAAACATAATTATGTTAAATTTATTTTTTACTAAAATAGTATATTTTTTGAAATATTTATTTAATTTTAAGAAAAAAATATGATAACAATTTACCATAATCCACGCTGTGGAAAATCTAGAGAATGTTTAGCTTTTATGGAGAACTCTAATCAAAAATTTGAAGTTGTAAAATACCTTGAAAAACCATTAAATTTGAATGAGTTATATGATTTAATTACAAAACTTGACATCAAACCTATTGAAGTAATAAGAACAAAAGAATCTATTTGGATACAAAATTATAAAGGAAAAACGTTATCTGATACAGAAATTATTCAATCTATGGTTGACCATCCTATTTTAATGGTACGTCCAATTGTTGTAAACGGAAACAAAGCTGTTATAGCTAGACCATCAGAAAAAGTTAAAGAGATAATTTAGATTAATTTAATTTTACTTTTAACAAACCTTTGTGATTTGATGGTTAAGCGAAAGATTATTTTTGCAGTCAAATGAGAACTGTGAAATATAAACATCAAATCATGAAAAAAATTAAATTCTTTTTAACTTTAGCTTTATTTCTAAGTGTTCTATTAAATTATTCGCAACAAAAACCTGAAGGTAAAAAAGTGAGAGTTACTGGAAAAATTATTGATAAAGGTAGTAATCAACCACTAGAATATTCTACTATATCTTTAGTAAATACTACAACAAATAAAATTACTGCTGGTGGAATTACCGATGCAAAAGGTGATTTTAGCTTTGATGCATCTGCGGGAACTTATAATGTAAAAGTGGAATTTATCTCGTTTAAACCTCTAGAAATAAAAGGAAAAGTTATCAAAGAAAATACTAATTTAGGTACAATTTCTCTTGAAAATGAAGCTACAAAACTAGATGATGTAGTTATTCGTACAGAAAAAACTACTGTTGAAATCAAACTTGATAAAAAGGTTTACAATGTTGGGCAAGATTTAATGGTAAAAGGTGGAACTGTCAGTGATGTTTTAGATAATATACCCTCCGTTGCCGTTAGTGTTGAGGGTAATGTGAGTTTAAGAGGAAATGAAAATGTTAGAATTTTAATAGACGGAAAACCTTCTAATGCCATTAACATAAATGATGCCCTTAGAATGATTCCAGCAGATGCTATTGACAAAGTGGAAGTCATCACTAATCCATCGGCCAGATATGATGCTGAAGGTGGTGGTGGTTTATTAAATATTATCCTTTCACTAATCCATCGGCCAGATATGATGCTGAAGGTGGTGGTGGTTTATTAAATATTATCCTTAAAAAAGGTAAAACCAATGGCTTAAATGGCGTAATCATTGCCACTACTGGCTATCCTGATAATCACGGATTAAGCGGGAATTTGAATTACAAAACAAGTGAATTCAACTTGTTTACAACTCAAGGTTACAACTACAGAAACAATCCTGGTAACTCTTTGGTAGAAACTAATTATTTGAATGTTGGAGCTTCTTCTCCTAACTTTATCAATGAAACAAGAGATAACGACAGACTAAACAAAGGATACAACGGAAACTTTGGTGCAGAATGGTTTTTAGACAAAAATACTACTTGGACTAATACGGTAAATTATAGAAAAACATCTGGCGACAATCAAGATAATGTTTTCTTTGATAGAAAATACACAAATTCAAGTCTTAACAATTTTCAAACACGTATTAACTATGAAGACAGCAAAAGTGAAAACATTGATTTTTCATCAAATTTATTGAAAAAATTCAAAAAAGAGGGTCATAAATTAACCATTGATACTCAGTTTTCTAAAAATAGAGACAACAATATTGCAACTATTCTTGATAGTAAAGATGGAACAGATGCTACGGTAAATATTCAAAAACAAAGTCGTAATTTAATTCAAGCAGATTATGTTTTGCCGCTAGGAAAATCAATGCAACTTGAAGCTGGTTATCGTGGTGATTTTTCTGAGCAAGATACTGATGTAACTGTTTTTAATGAAGGTGTTGTAAATAATCTTTTCACAAACAATTTAGTTTATAAAGAAAAAGTACATGCTCTTTATTCGCAATACGGATTTAAAGTAAAAAAATTATCGGTTTTATTAGGAATGCGTTGGGAAGATTCTAAAATTGATATCAACCAAATTACAACAAATGATTTCAATACAAAAAAATACGATAACTTCTTTCCAAGTGCCTTCTTTACTTATGAAATATCTGACAAAACAAATGCTTCAATCAGCTACAGCAGAAGAATTCAAAGACCAAGAGGCAGACAAATTAATCCTTTTAGCAACTACTCCAGTAATATTAATATCTTTCAAGGAAATCCCGATTTAGATCCAGCTTTTACAGATGCTTTCGATTTAGGTTTCTTAAAAAGTTGGGGCAAATTTACTTTAAACACCTCTTTGTATGTAAATAAAACAACTGATGCTTTTCAATTTGTAAGAAGAGAATCTGGAGCTTTTGTAATTGGTGTTAATGATGGTCCTGATGTTATTGTTAATGGAGTTATAGTAACACAAAATGGAGCTGCTGATTCGATTATACCTGTTATTTTAAGTTCACCCATCAACCTTGCAACTGAATACAGAGCAGGTTTTGAATTTACTTTAAATTATTCGCCTTACAAATGGTGGAAATTGAACAGTAACTTTAATCTATATAGAGTAGAAACTCAAGGTAATTATACTTACAATAATTTTTTAAACAATGAGGTAACACAAAACTTTGATAACATTGCAACTTCATGGACAGCAAGATTAACATCTAAAATAACTTTACCAAAAAAGATTGATTGGCAAACCAATGCAACTTATAATGCGCCGCAAAACAATGCACAAGGTAGAAGTTATGGTGTGTTTGCTATGAACTTAGCATTCAGCAAAGATGTTCTTAAAGATAAAGGAACGCTTTCATTAAATGTAAGCGATGTTTTTAATTCTAGAAAAAGAATTATTGAGACTAATATTCCTAATTTAATAAACTCTTATGCTGAAATGCAATGGAGAGAGCGTCAAGTAACGCTTTCATTTACCTACCGTTTCAACAAACCTAAAAACGAAAAAGAAAGACAACCTAAGAGAAATCAAGATGAAGGTGGTGGTGATTTCCCAGGGTAAAAAAAAAAAAAAAACAGCATAAAAAAAGTCCCAAGCAGTTGGGACTTTTTTATTTAAAACAAAACAATTAAGCTTGTTCTAATTCTCTGTTAGCTTTTCTTTCTTTCAACAATTCTCTTGTTGCACCAA
>JAIFLT010000080.1:5310-5893 GCA_020048955.1 Flavobacterium sp. | reverse complement strand
CGCAACAAAGTGGTATTTTAAATTTACAAATTGCTGATTTAGTAAAAGACAGAGATATTTTAATGGTTGCACGCGAGTATGCTATAAAACTTTTAAAAGACGATGCAGCAATGGAAAAACCAGAACATCAAAATCTTAGAACCATTTTTATAGAAATGAGTGCAAAGAAAAATATTTGGAATTATATTAGTTAGTTTTTCAGATTGAAGATAGCAGATTACAGATTGCAGATTACAGATAGCAGATTACAGATTACAGATTGCAGATTGCAGATTGCAGATTGCAAATTGCAGATTGCAGATTACAGATTGCAGATTACAGATTGCAGATTACAGATTGCAGATTGCAGATTACAGATAGCGGTTTACAGATTACAGATTGCAGTTTGAATTTTGAAGTTGACAGTTTGCAGATTTTCAATTTCTATTAAAGGATTAAACATATAAATAAAACTTTTAAACTCATAAACTCTTAAACATTTAAACAATACAAATGGTACAATACAACCCAAAAGATTGGATTACATTTATATTCAAGTTTCACAAATCGGATACGTTTCGTCAATTGTTTCCTATGATGATTT
>JAIFLT010000080.1:0-5297 GCA_020048955.1 Flavobacterium sp. | reverse complement strand
ATGGTACAATACAACCCAAAAGATTGGATTACATTTATATTCAAGTTTCACAAATCGGATACGTTTCGTCAATTGTTTCCTATGATGATTTTAATTGGAATTTATTCGGGAATAATTGGTTATTTAGAGATAGAATATTGGAAATTATCTGATGAAAGTCACGTAAAAAACACAACCATAATGCACGGAATGTTGGGTTTTGTAATTTCGTTGTTACTGGCTTACAGAACCAATACAGCTTATGATCGTTGGTGGGAAGGACGAAAACTTTGGGGCGCATTAGTAAATAATTCTAGGAATTTGGCAATTAAACTTTCGGCTATTTTAAAAGATGAAAATGATCGAAATTATTTTAAGCGATTAATTCCTGCATTTGCCTCTGTTTTGCAAAAACATTTAAGCAATGAAGAGGTAACTCAAATGCTTTTTGAAGGATTAGACTTAGAAATAGAACATCACAAACATCGTCCTAATCAAGTGGCTAGAATGTTGTTTCAAAAAATAAATGATTTGCATCAATCCGGAAAAATTTCGGGCGATCAATTGATAATTATTAATGCCGAATTGCAATCATTTACAGATATTTGTGGCGCCTGTGAGCGAATTAAAAACACACCAATTCCTTATTCATACAGTGCCTTTATAAAGAAGTTTATCTTCTTTTATGTTATGACGTTACCTTTTGGTTATGTCTTTAGTTTAGGATACTACACGATTCCTGTTGTCATTTTTATTTTTTATGTTTTAGCAAGTTTAGAACTCATTGCCGAAGAAATTGAAGATCCATTTGGTGGTGATGCCAACGATTTGCCTACGGCTAAAATTGCTTCCAATATCAAAAAACACGTTGAGGAATTGCTCTAAAGTTTTTGATTAAAGTTTTTTTGTTTAAAAGTTAAATAAAAGTCAAGAAAACCTTTTATTCTTTTATAAAAAGTAAATTTGCATTTCAATATTTGTATAGACAAATAACACTTTTTATCTATAAATTTTATGAAAGCTAAAAACATTGCCCTCGCTTTATTTATTATTTTAATTGGAGGATTAATCGCTTATAGAATAACCAAAAATAGCAGCCAAACCGATAAAGGAAAAGGGAAAGGTGATAAAAAACCTCCTGTATCAGTATCTGCAATAGTTGCTGCATCTAAAGATTTTTCCAATGCATTAACACTTTCGGGTTCTATTGAAGCCAATGAGCAAATTGAAATAAGAAGTGAAGTATCAGGAATTGTTGAAAAAATAGCTTTCAAGGAAGGTTCCAACGTTAGTAAAGGTCAACTTTTATTTAAAGTTAATGATGTTGAGCTCAGAGCACAATTAGCACAAGCCAACACACGACAAAATTTAGCCTCTGAAAACGAAAGGCGTGCCAAATTATTACTTCAAAAAGAAGCTATAAGTCAAGAAGAATATGATATTGCAAGTGCCGATTTTAGAACGGCTCAATCCCAATCACAACTCATTCGTGCACAAATAGCCAAAACATCCGTGAGAGCTCCTTTTTCTGGTAAAATTGGCTTACGTTCCATTTCTCCAGGAACCTACATTACTCCTGCTACTCTAGTTGCCAAATTAGTGAGTACAAATCCTTTAAAAATAACGTTTTCAATTCCAGAAAAATATGCTTCAGAAATCAAAATGAATTCTGAAATTAAATTTACTATAAATGGTTTGCCAGAAAAATATAGTGCAAAAATTTATGCTATTGAACCGGAAATAGAAACCACAACAAGAACTTTAAGCATAAGAGCCATTGCACAAAACACTAACGGAAAATTGCTTCCGGGAACTTTTGCAAATGTAGAATTACCTTTAAATACCATTAAAGATGCCCTTGTTGTTCCAACTGAATCGATTATTCCTGTTCAAGACGGAAAGAAAGTTTTTATTGCAAATAATGGAAAAGCCAAGGAAATTATGGTGGAAACATTGACAAGAACAGATAAAGAAATTGTAATTATTTCTGGTTTAAAAGTTGGTGATACGGTGCTAACATCGGGCGTAATGTCTTTAAAAAACGACGATGCTATAAAAGTTCAAACTAAAATTAAGAATAGCCCATAATTTGAGTTCTAAAAAGTAGTTCTTAATTCACAACTTTAAATCTATGAGTTTATCAACGCTAAGTATAAAAAGACCTGTATTTACAATTGTAATCAATTTAACCATTATTTTATTTGGAATAATTGGCTATAGTTATTTGGGTGTAAGAGAATTTCCATCCATCGACCCAGCGCAAATTAATGTTAGAACAAATTATACAGGAGCCAATTCAGATATTATTGAATCTCAGATTACAGAACCTTTAGAAAAAGCGATTAATTCTATCGATGGAATTAGAAACATTACTTCTTCGAGCAATCAAGGCTCAAGTAATATTAATATCGAATTCAAATTAGAGAAAAACCTTGAAGAAGCCGCCAATGATGTTAGAGATAAAGTATCGCAAGCTATTCGAAGTTTACCACAAGATATTGATGCACCGCCTGTAGTTTCAAAAGCCGATGCCGACTCCGATCCAATTGTAACTATGACGGTTCAAAGTGAAACAAAAGATGCTTTACAACTTAGTGATTATGCCGAAAACGTAATTGCAGAACGTTTGCAAACCATTCCTGGTGTAAGTAGCGTTCAAATATGGGGACAAAAACGATATTCGATGAGAATTTGGATTGATCCTGTAAAATTGACTTCTTATGGTCTAACCGTTTCCGATGTTAGAAATGCTTTAAATAGTCAAAACGTTGAATTACCGTCAGGAAAATTAACAGGTGCCAATACCGAATTAACGGTAAAGACTTTAGGAAATTTATCAACCGCAGAAGAATTTAATAATATCATCATAATTTCAGATAATTCTAGAGTAGTTCGTTTGAGCGATGTAGGAAAAGCTGAATTAGGTCCAGAAAACTTAGAAACTAAATTTACAGGTTCTGGAAAACCTATGGTTGGATTGGCTGTAATTCCGCAACCAGGAACAAATTATTTGGATATAGCCAACGAGTTTTACAAAAAATACGACGTTCTAAAAAAAGAATTACCTTCTGATATTGAATTGAATATTGCTTTAGACAACACTATTTTTATCAAAAAATCGGTTGTGGAAGTTGCTGAAACGCTTTTGATTTCAATCATTCTTGTAATTTTAATTATTTTCTTGTTCTTTAGAGATTGGTCTATTGCATTCCGACCTTTAATTGATATACCGGTTTCGCTGATTGCTACGTTTTTCATAATGTATTTATGTGGATTTTCGGTAAATGTGTTAACACTACTTGCCATCGTATTAGCAACAGGATTGGTAGTTGACGACGGAATTGTTGTAACAGAAAACATATTCAAAAAAGTGGAAGAAGGCATGTCGCCCATTGAAGCTGCCATAAAAGGTTCTAATGAGATTTTCTTTGCCGTAATTTCGATTTCTATCACTTTGGCAGCCGTATTTTTACCCATCATATTTCTTGAAGGTTTCGTTGGCCGATTGTTTAGAGAATTTGGAGTTGTTATCGGAGCCGCTGTATTAATCTCCGCCTTTGTATCGCTGACATTAACACCAATGCTAAATGCTTATTTGATGAAAGGTGGCGAACAAAAGAAAACCCGCTTTTATGAATTTACAGAGCCTTATTTTGTAAGTTTAAACAAAGGTTATGCCGAAGCTTTAACAAGTTTTATGAAGAAAAAATGGTTGAGTTTTCCAATAATAATTAGCTGTATTGGACTAATTGCCTTATTTTTTTCAATAATTCCAAAAGAAACAGCACCTTATGACGATAGAAGTTTAGTGGTTGTAAGTGTTACTGCTCCAGAAGGTGCTACCTATCAATATACCGACAGATTTATGCAGGAATTATCAGTATTAATAAACGATTCTGTTCCTGAAAAAAAGATTGCACTGGTAATTACGGCTCCAGGATTTTTATCATCATCGGTAAATATCGGTCGAATTCGTTTGGCGCTTAAAGATCCTGAAGATAGAGAAGCGTCACAAAAAGAAATTGCAGAACGTTTTACCAAACTAACTAAAAAATATTCGGAAGCTAAAACTAATGTTTCCGAGCAACCTACAATTTCTGTAAACAGAAGAGCTGGTTTACCAATTCAATATATTATTCAAGCACCAAATTTTGAAAAATTGCGTGAAAAAATTCCGCAGTTCATGGATTTGGCCAATCAGAATGAGACCTTCTCAACGGTTGATGTGAATTTGAAATTTAACAAACCCGAAATCAATGTTACTATCAACAGAGAAAAAGCAGAAAGTTTAGGAATTTCGGTGTTAGATGTAGCACAAACATTGCAATTATCCTTAAGCGGACAGCGTTTTGGTTACTTTATGAAAGACGGAAAACAATACCAAGTCATTGGACAATTTGAAGAAAAAGACCGTAACAAACCCTTGGATTTAACCTCAATGTTTGTAAAAAGTAAAAATGGAACTTTAATTCAAATGGATAATGTAGTAAAAGTGGAAGAACAAAGCAATCCACCACAATTATTTCATAACAATAGATACATGTCTGCTACAATTTCGGCAGGTTTAGCTCCCGGAAAAAGTATGGGCGACGGAATTGATGCTATGAATGAAATTAAAGAGAAAGTTTTAGACGCTTCCTTCACCACTGATTTAGGTGGTGAATCAAGAGATTTCGTTGAAAGTAGCTCGAATACTTTATTTGCTTTTGGGTTAGCATTGTTATTAATTTACCTAATCCTTGCGGCACAATTTGAAAGTTTTATAGATCCATTCATCATCATTTTAACGGTTCCTATGGCTGTGGCTGGTGCCTTATTCTCATTGTGGTTATTTGGTCAAACTTGGAATATTTTCAGTCAAATTGGAACTGTTATGCTCATTGGACTCGTCACCAAAAACGGAATTTTAATTGTAGAATTTGCCAATCAATTACGAGAACAAGGCAAAACAAAATTTGAAGCCATTATTGAAGCCTCAGAAGCACGTTTGCGTCCCATTTTAATGACAAGTTTAGCCATTGCATTAGGAGCATTACCAATTGCAATGTCGCTTGGAGCAGCTTCCACAAGCAGAATTGGCATGGGTGTTGTCATCGTTGGTGGAACCTTATTTTCGTTAATTCTAACACTTTTCGTAATTCCTGCGGTATATTTAATGTGGTCAAGAGCCAAAAAACACCGACCAGAATTTGATAATTTAGACGCTCTTGAAAAATAAAATTTAACTTATGAAATCGCCATTAACAACAAGTTTGCGCAAGCAATTGAAAATGCTTCGCCAGTTCGAGCAAGCTCTCGGGTCATCGAACTCCGATGAA
>JAIFLT010000075.1 GCA_020048955.1 Flavobacterium sp. | reverse complement strand
GGAGAACTTTCGGGCACTGTAGATGAATTGATTCGTCATAGCGTTAGTAAATTAAGTCACATCCATTTTGTTTCCAATGAAGATGCTGCCAAAAGATTGTTGCAAATGGGTGAAATTCAAGATGCTATCTTTACAATTGGTTCACCCGATATCGACATAATGTTTTCTGAAGAATTGCCAAATATTGAAGTTGTAAAAAAATATTATGAAATTCCGTTTGATAATTTCGGTATCGTTATGTTTCATCCTGTTACAACAGAAGCAAATGAAATGCAAGCGTATGCCCAAAATTTTGTAAATAGTCTTCTCTCTGATCATCATAATTATGTTGTAATTTTTCCAAACAATGATTTGGGAAGTCAATTTATAATTAAGGAATATCAAAAATTTAAAGATAATAACCGCTTTAGAGTTTTTCCTTCTTTACGATTTGAATATTTTTTAACTTTATTAAAAAACAGCCAATTTATAATAGGAAATAGTAGCGCAGGAATAAGAGAAGCTCCATATTACGGAATTCCAATAATAAATATAGGAACTCGTCAACAAAACAGAGCCATTCATGCCGATATTATCAATGTTGGTTATGATGAAAAAAGTATTGCTTCTGCATTAAAAAATATAGATGCACACCAAGTAAAACCAACAAACAACGATTTTGGA
This sequence comes from Flavobacterium sp., assembly GCA_020048955.1. Lineage (GTDB taxonomy): Bacteria > Bacteroidota > Bacteroidia > Flavobacteriales > Flavobacteriaceae > Flavobacterium. Next base: position 4,639 of record JAIFLT010000075.1, on the reverse strand, counting down.
AATGGAAATAGTGCTGCATTATTCCTTGATTTCTTGAAAAATGGCGCCATTTGGTCTGTCAATCATCAAAAACAATTTAGAGATTTATGAAGTCTTTAGTAGTGGATAAAAAATGAAAAATAACAAAATATTTATTTTATTGCCAGACGGAATAGGCTTGAGAAATTTCGCTTACTCCGATTTTTATAAATTAGGTATTTCCAATCAATTTGATGTTGTTTTTTGGAATAATACTCCTTTTGAATTAGCAGATTTAGGATTTAATGAAATCAAAATTACCAATTCAAAAAATAATCCGTTAACAGATGTTCTTAAAAATGTTAGAAAACATATTGAGCTAAATTTGAATATAAAAAAATTTTCCGATTTAGTTTACGATACCTATCGATTTCCGTTTTCTTATAAAAATATAAAATCTGCTATTAAGAGTTTTTCAATTAGGTTATTAACTAAGATTTATTCTTCTGAAAAGGGTTTGAAAGCAATAAGAAATAAGATAATTTCTAACGAAAGAAAGACACTATTTTATAAAGAAAGTCTTGAAACATTAAAAAGAGAAAAACCAGCTTTGGTTTTTTGCACCAATCAAAGACCGCAATCAGCAATTGCACCAATAATTGCTGCAAAAGATTTGGGAATTCCGACGGTTGCCTTTATCTTTTCTTGGGATAATCTACCAAAAGCAACCATGGTCGTTGAAACAGATTATTATTTTGTATGGAGTGAACACATGAAAAAGGAGTTGTTACACTACTATCCGTACATCAAAGAAGAGCATGTATTTGTAACAGGGACTCCACAATTTGAAACGCATTACGACACTTCATGCTTGCTGTCAAAAGAATCCTTTTTTGAGAAGTATCATTTAGATAGTACCAAAAAATATATATGTTATTCTGGTGATGACATCACAACTTGCCCAGACGACCCAAAATACCTCAATGATGTAGCAACCGCTGTTTCACAATTAAATGATGAAGGATACAATTTAGGAATCATTTTCAGACGTTGTCCAGTAGATTTTTCAGCAAGATATGACGCAGTTTTAACTAAATTTCAAGATGTTATTACGCCAATTGCTCCTTTATGGAAAAGAATTGGAGAGGGATGGAACACTATTCTCCCAACACCAGAAGATTTAGATTTGCAATTAAACACCATTCATCATACCAAATTTGTTATTAATTTGGGTTCGTCAATGGTTTTTGATTACATAACACAGAACAAATCTTGTATGTATATCAATTATGATGTAAAAAATAAAGCCATTCAAGATTGGTCAGTAAAAAAAATATACAATTACATTCATTTTCGCTCCATGCCAACAAATCAAGCTGTAGTGTGGATTGACAGTCCAGAGTCAATAAAAAATCTAATATTAGAAAATCTAAATACCAACTTTGAGAGTATAGAGAATGCACAATTATGGTTTGAAAAAATAGTTGCACAACCAGCAAATAAAGCATCAGAAAGAATTTGGGAAGCCATTAAATCTATTGTAAAATGATGCATATAGCTTTTTTAACGCCAGAATATCCACATCCTAAAGTTCTTAATGCTGCAGGAATAGGAACTAGTATCAAAAACTTGGCGCATTCACTAGTTAAAAATGGCTGTAAAGTTTCAGTTTTTGTTTATAGTCAAGAAAATCAGGTAGTTGAAGAGCAAGAAGGTGTAACCATTCATATAATTAAAAGTGTTGATTATAAAATAGGAAAGTGGTTTTTTTACAGTAAATACCTTCAAAATTATATTAATTCTATTGTAAAAAAAGAAAATATTTCCCTTATTGAAGCTCCAGATTGGACAGGAATTACTGCATTTATGAAGTTTACTGTTCCGTTAATACTGAAGTTACATGGAAGTGATGCCTATTTTTGTCATCTTGAAGGAAGAAAACAAAAAGTAAAGAATTATTGGTTTGAAAAAATCGCACTTCAACAAGCTGATGGTTATCTTGCACCAACCGATTTTGCTGCCAAAGTTACAAGTGAGCTATTTAAAATCGATTCCAAAAAAATTACGACTATTCCAAACGGAATTGCGATACATAATTTTTACAATCAATATCCAGAGCAATTTGAAAAAGGAGTTATTTTATATATCGGAACAATAATTCGTAAAAAAGGTGTTTTTGAATTGCCTGAAATTTTTAGCAAAGTTTTAAAGGAGCATCCTGATTCGCAATTAGTTCTAATTGGGAATGACGCGAATGATATTGCAACAAAATCAAAGTCAACTTGGTTATTATTAAAAGAGAAATTTGAAAATTTAGGAATTATAAATAATGTAAATTATCTTGGTAAAGTTTCCTATCAAGAAGTTCAATCGCATATTGAAAAGGCTCATGTTTGTGTATTTCCTACATTTGCAGAAACACAAGGAATGGTAACCATTGAAGCTATGGCAATGAATAAACCTGTTGTGAATAGCGATATTGGATGGTCTAAAGAACTCATAATTGATGGTGAAAGCGGTTATTTGGTACATCCAAAAAATCACCAACTTTATGCACAAAAGATTAATTTACTTTTAGCTGACGAAGCACTTTGTTTTAAAATAGGTGCCAATGCTAGAAAACGAGTAGAAAAAGTATTTGATATTGATAAATTGGCAATCAGCACAATAGAATATTATAAAACCTTTATTAAATAATGATAAAATCTATTGCAATTATTCAAGGTTCAAAAAAAAAGGCTATTGATTTTGATATAAATCTAATCAATAAAATCCCTATTGAATGTTCCGATTTAATTTCAAATACAACTAATTCATTCACTATTCAAATTGAGTTTTCTATACCAATTTTAGCTTTTAGAAATTTTGATTATACTTGGGTCAATTTAAAAAGAGATAGAATTGCAACTGACTTTTGTCCTAAAATATTAAAATTAAGTAACCAAAAATTTGTTCAAGCCAATATTTATAATGGTGTTTGGGAAATTAAAAAAAGAAATCCTAATGTATTACTTTGGATATTCAATCCTAAAAATTCTAAAGTAATAACCAATTATGAAGGAGAAAAAAATAGAAAGGCACTTTCATCTACTATTCAAAAATCACTTTTCAAAGCAATACCTTCATTATTGTTTACTGATAAGCCTTTGGAGTTTAGCCGTTCAAAAATTCCATTTTCTGCAATTGCGATTTTTACAGATCATTGCGATTTTGATACACTTGAAAATTTGCAAATACAAAGAGCCTTTTTTAAAGAAAAAGGAATTAAAATTACTAAAGGGTTTTTTCTAAATGATTTTTCCAAAAGAAAAGACAATGCTTCTTATCAAGAAAATGAAGAGGAGTTGTTACAATGGAGAAAAGATGGACACGAACTGTGTTACCATTCTTTATCACAATCGATTAAAAGTGACGAACAAAGTTTTGAAGATTTTTTTTCTTTTCAACCGCCTTTTCAAGATACTAAAATCTGGATTGATCATGGATATCAGCCCTATAATTTATCACTTTATAAAAAAAATAAAATTGAAGATAGTGTTTATGAAAATAATTTAACTAAAAAAAATATTTCAATTCTTTGGAATTATATTGATTCAGGTACAGCTACAAAAGGAGTATTGAATCAGTTAAATGTTAATCATTTTACGTTGTCAAAATTTTTGAAAGGAAATAAAGATTTGTCTTTCATAAAGTTACTACAACTTATGATTAAAAATACTATTTTTCATTACATAAATAAGGAGGAAACTATTTTGCAATATAAAAATACGGCAGGTATTTTCAAAAAGTTTATTGCACAAAAAAAGCTTAGTTACTTTTTTGCATTTATTAAAAATGGTTTAAAAATTACCTATTCATTATTTTTAATTTTCTTATTTTGGAATAAAAACAAAAGAACTCCCTATAAAATGTCAAAATACAATCCCATAATATTTAAGCACACCATTGATAAAAAAGACTTTTATATTTTTCAAACAATAGAAATGATTGATTTTAAAAAATCCCTTTGTAAAGAAAATATAGATAATTTTGTCAATGAGAAAGGAGTATTCATAGCTCATACCTATTTTTCTGTACCAATGAACTATCATCAAGGAAAAATGTTTTTAAATGCAACAACTATTGATTCGACTGTAGCATCAAATTTTGAGTATTTGGGAGAAAAGATTAAAAATAACCAAATTTGGAATCCTGAATTACAGGAGTTAGTTGATTATTGGAGTAAACTTGAAGAAATTGAATTGGATATTGATGCATCTGGATATGTGTTTTATAATAATGAAAAGGACTTAATTTATAGAATTGTGCATTAATTTTTATGTATGTTATTGACCAGATGTATAATCGCTAATTATATTAGTGTTTTTATAACCTTTAATATTCTTTCACAATCAAATATTTTCTAATATGAAATCGCCATAAACACGAGTTTGCGAATGCAATTGAAAATGCTTCGCCAGTTCGAGCAAAGCTCTCGGGTCATCGAACTCTGATGAAAAACAAAAACAATTGTGAGATAAACACCAATGAAAATAGCGATACATATGCACCAAAAAACAAATAATATTTACATATGAAAATTTGAAATAGTTGGTTAATTCTTTTTTTGAGGTGCTATTATTAATTTTGCATTTTCAAATATAAAAAATAATGGGCAGAAAGAAATTAGAAAAGCGAGATA
>JAIFLT010000195.1 GCA_020048955.1 Flavobacterium sp. | reverse complement strand
ATATTATATGAAAAATAAATTTGATTAATAGCGAAACTCTTGTTAAGCAAGAGTTTTTTTTATTTCAAAAATAAAACAAACAAATGAAAAACATTATCTTATTGACCCTATTCTTTGTCAACTCTTTTTCGTTTTCACAAGAAAAAGACGAGGTAGCAAGTCAAGAAATTGAAGTGAATGCAATTATTAAAGGAACACTTTTCTTGCCAAAAAAAGAAACTAAAAAAACCAAACTTGTAATTTTAATTGCAGGTTCAGGACCAACAAATAGGAATGGAAATAGCATACTAACTGGAGTAAATAATTCCCTAAAATATTTAGCTGAAGGATTAACTAAAAATGGAATCGCTGTTTTTAGTTATGACAAAAGAGGTTTAAATAAAAATAATATCAAATCTGAAGATGAAAAATCAGTAGTTATTGATGATTTTATAAATGATGCTAAAGATGTTGTTAACTATTTTAAAACAATAAAAATATATAAAAAAATAATTATTGCCGGTCATAGTGAAGGTTCATTAATAGGAATGGTTGCTGCCAATGGAAATGCTGATGGATATATCTCAATTGCTGGTGCTGGAAGACCTATTGATGAAATAATTTCTGAACAAGTTGAAAAAAATTCACCATTTCTTAAAGAAAAAGTAGATAAAAGTTTAGCTATTTTAAAAGAAGGAAAAACATTTGAAAATAAAAATCCAATGTTAGAATCTTTATTTAGAGAAAGTATTCAACCATACATGATTTCTTGGATAAAATACAATCCGAGAGATGAAATTAAAAAATTAAAAATTCCAATATTAATCATTAATGGGACAAAAGATTTGCAAGTGCTTCAATCAGATGCTGAATCATTACATAAAGCAAATCCAAAATCTAAAATAAAGATTATTCAAAATATGAATCACGTTTTTAAGGAAATAAAAATTGATGCAGAAAATTTAAAATCCTATTCCAATCCAAAATTGCCTGTTGTGCCCGAATTAATTGATAGCATTTCTAAATTTTCAAATTCAATTTAAATTTGTAACAAAATTAATTTTTGAACTACTCATATCATAAAATATATTTTTAATGAAAAAAATAATCCTATCCATAGCAGTTGTTACTTTACTTTTTGGTTGTAAACCAACTTCGACAGCCGTTTCTTCTACAAAATCTGAAGTTGTAGTAAACATCAACTTAAACGATGTAAAAGATGATAAACTTTTAGTCTCTATTAATGCACCAACTATTACAACCGATGAAGTTGTATATCACCTACCAAAAATAATTCCAGGAACTTATTCTGAGGACGATTATGGTAAATTTATTGATGAGGTTAAAGCTTTTGATGCCAAAGGAAATGCCTTGCCAGTTGAAAAACTAAGCACTAATTCTTGGACTATCAAAGAAGCTAAAAAACTAGATAAAATTACCTATTTAGTTAATGATACTTATGATGTTGAAGGCGGAGGTGGATTTGGTAGTGGTATCTTCTCACCAGCTGGAACAAATATCTTAGAAGGTAAAAATTTCATGCTAAACAATCATGGGTTTGTTGGCTATTTTGAAGATAAAAAAGATTTGACCTACAAATTAAACATTACCCATTCTGAAAATCTTTTTGGAGCTACTTCATTGGTCGATTCTGACAGCAGTAATTTATCAGATACTTTTGTGGTTTCGAGATATAATGATTTGGTTGACAACCCTATAATGTATTCTAAACCAGATTATGTTACTTTTAACGTTGATGGAATGGACATACTTTTAAGTGTTTATTCACCAAATGATAAACATACAGCTAAAGCACTTTCTGCAGATTTAGAAAAATGTATGCGCGCTCAAAAGAAATTTTTAGGAGCAGTGAACAGCAATAAAAAATATTCTGTTCTTCTGTATTTATCAGAAATGAAAAAGACCGATGCAAAAGGTTTTGGAGCTTTAGAACACAACAGTTCTACAACAGTAGTTTTTCCAGAAATGATGCCTACTGGCACCTTAGGGAAACAAATCATTGATGTAGTTTCACACGAGTTCTTTCATATTGTAACACCACTTGGAGTACATTCTAATGAAATTCATTATTTCGATTTTAATTCCCCAAAAATGTCGCAACATTTATGGATGTATGAAGGCGTAACCGAATATTTTGCAAATTTATTTCAGGTAAACCAAGGTTTAATCAACGAAGAAGCATTTTACAAAAGAATGGATGATAAAATTAAAGATGCCAAACGTATGAATGATACGATGCCTTTTACAACCATGAGCCAAAATGTGCTTGTTGAACCCTACAAAAGTCAGTATTTGAACGTTTACGGAAAAGGGGCATTAATCGGAATGTGTATTGATATCATCATTCGTGAAAAAAGTAATGGACAAAGAGGCATTTTAGATATGATGCAAAAACTTACCAATGAATTTGGTCCTACAAAACCATTTAATGACAACGAACTTTTTGCAAAAATAACCGAAATGACTTATCCAGAAGTAGGCGAATTTTTAAATACCTATGTAGCTGGTCCTACTCCAATTCCGTATGAAGTATATTTTGCAAAAGTTGGAATTGCAAAAGGAAAAGTTAAGAAAGCGGTTAATCCCTTTTTAAACGCTTCAAAATCGGCTGGGATTTCTGGAAACCCTTCAACCAAAGAAATTATCGTTAGAAACAATACCGAATTAAGTAGTTTTATGACCAACATCGGATTGAAAGCAGATGATGTTATTCTTTCTTTAAATGCTACAAACTATAATCTTGATACTTTGTCTGAAATGATGACTGAATCTCAAAACTGGAAAGAAGGCGACAATGTTACAATAAAGGTAAAACGAAATGGTAAAGAGCAAATATTGACGGGTAAAGCCATCTTGTCTTACCAAGAATCTGAAGGTTATCAAGTAGTGGAACCATCAAAACAAACTTTGAAAGAGGCTTGGTTAAAAGGATAAACTTGAATATATCCATTTTTGTAACTATTTAGCCTGACAAAAAAATTTGATGATGTAGTTCGTAAGTTCGAGTGTTTTCTTAAAAAAATGCGATAGCTTTTTTTAAGAAAATGTATCAAGAACACTATAAATTCTGGCTTATCAATACAATTCAGAACAGTAAAGCTGTCGCATTAATGTTCTAAATCACTCTAAGTGACGTTTAAAACGACATTGATTTGCGTAGCTGAATAGTAACCCATTTTTTAAATCCTCAATTTATGCCATAGATTGAGGATTTTTTTATTATTTTGCCAAAAATAAAATAAACCATGCAAAAAATAGTTATTGCTTTACTATCACTGGTAGTAATCACCTCTTGTTCTGAAAAAAAATCAGACAAAAACCTTCAAATAACAGGTAATATAAAAGGTTTAAAAAAAGGAACCTTATACATTCAAAGAATCAAAGACACGACATTGGTAGCCATTGATACCATTCAAATCAATGGCGATTCTCATTTTACAAGTGAAATGACTATTGATTCACCAGAAATGTTCTATCTTTTCTTAGACAGAGGAGTTTCTAATTCTGTTGATAACAATTTACCTTTCTTTGCTGAACCTGGAAAAATTACTATTGAATCTTCTTTAGAATTTTTTACTGCTGACGCCAAAATAACGGGTTCTAAAAACCAAGAATTATATGACGAATATAAAAAAGTAGTATCACGTTATGTAGATGAAAATTTAGAATTAATTACAAAAAGATTTACTGCACTTAAAAATAAAAATAACACAGAATTGGATAAAATTCAAGTAGAACAAGATAATATCTTAAAAAGGAAATATCTTTATACAACCAATTTTGCTGTTAACCATGTACCATTCAAAAATCGCTTACTCCAGAAATCTCAAAATCGCTCTACGGAAAACAATTAAAACAATTAATTGAAGAAAGAAAGAAGTTAGAAACAAAATAAAAAAAAAACGGTCACTTCTTAATTAATGTGACCGTTTTTTTTAGTGGCAATTTTTATCCAAATGCTTTCTGACTCTTGTTGAGAGAGTAAAATTTCCAGAACAATCTGGAATTCCATGTGTTTCATTAACATCTGGTGTTGAAGCATTATCAACTGCAGCACCATTAAATGGATAATAATACGTTGTAGTTCCCACTACATACTTTCTTTCTATCTTTGTTAAAAATCCATCTCCGTCATCATCAATATCTAACATATTTGGTGTGCCATCGCCATCGGTATCATAATATTCAGTTGAATCTAATGTACCATTTCCGTCAGAATCATATAGTTTACCTGAGGTATCAATAGTTCCATCTCCATTAATATCATATCCTAAAAAAGGATTTTCTCTCCATCTCAAAGCTGCAGGAATTGCTGGATTTAATCTTCTTTCATCTTTAGATAAAATCCCATCTCTATCATGGTCACGATAGCGTAATTCATACAATTTAAAATTAAATATAATGGGAGCGTAAGCAGGAATAGAACCTGCACCATTATTATAATAGGCTAAACCTGAGGGCAAAAACATAACACCCGCACCAAAATTGTTAAATGTAATTGGGTTTGAACCAGAAGCTGTGGTATAAGTTCCTGTTTTAAAATTGGGCATAATATGCGTCCAACCAGTTATAACATCTTGCAAACCAAACCAAACAGGGTTTGTTGCTTCATCAAATTGATCATCGGTTAATCTAAGTCCTTTGTAAGAAACGTAAACAGAGTCAACTTGTGTTGGTCTTCTACCATTTACTGCATCACCTTCTCTAAATTTAATATAATAAATTTTATATTCAATACCATCTTCTTTTACAAGAGTATCCTTAATAGGATATTGTGTTTGCGTTCTAATAGATTGTTGCGTTCCACCAGTTGGAATTTCGGTAAAAGTTACATCAAAATTTGTTGCATCAACCGTCATGTAATGCGTATCGATGTATTCATCAATCGAGTCAATATCAGCGGCATATTGCTCCGCATAATCTCTTAACGGTGTAACCGCAGGGTCGTCATCACCACCACAAGAAGTGATTAAACTACAAAATACTACAACAGAAAGTATTTTAAAAATATTTTTCATTATTAATCAATTTTAAGTGCGCAAGATACAATATTGATTTATTTTTGTAAACTATTTAACGTTGATTTTAGATAATTTTATGAGAGTAGATAAATACTTATGGTGTGTTCGATATTACAAAACCCGAAATATGGTTACAGAAGCTTGTAAAAAAAACCATATTACTGTAAATGGTCAAGTGGCTAAAGCATCTAAAGAGGTTTTTCCGAGTGATAAAATTACCTTTAGAAAAGACCAAATTACTCATATCATTTCGGTTTTAGATGTTCCTGCCAATCGAGTGGGAGCCAAGCTTGTTGATGTTTACCGAAAAGACGAAACGCCAGCCGAATCTTTTGCCCATTTAGAATTGCTTAAACTATCTAAAGAGCATTACCGAAAAACGGGTACAGGTAGACCAACCAAAAAAGACCGACGCGACTTAGACGATATAGAATTTAACACTGATATTGATGAAGCTGAATAGTAATTATTGGGAAGAACGTTACCAAAAAAACGAAATTGGTTGGGATATTGGTGCCATTTCAACTCCTTTAAAAGAATACATCGACCAAATTGAAGATAAAACCATCAAGATTTTAATTCCTGGAGCCGGAAATAGTCATGAATTTGAGTATCTGATGGCACTAGGTTTTCAAAATGTTTTTGTATTAGATTTTGCTCAATCGCCTTTAGAAAACATCATAAAAAGAGTTCCAAATTGTAATCCAAATCAATTGATACAATCCGATTTTTTTGAACATGAGAACAAGTATGATTTAATTATTGAGCAAACGTTCTTTTGCGCCTTAGAACCCTCTTTAAGAAAAGAGTATGTTCAAAAAATGAACGAATTATTATTACCCAATGGAAAATTAGCAGGATTATTGTTTCAATTTCCCTTAACCAAAGTTGGTCCGCCTTTTGGTGGCTCTAAGGAAGAATATAGTTCTTTATTTGAAAATGATTTTAATTTAAAAACATTAGAAACTGCACATAATTCTATAAAACCTAGAGAAGGAAACGAACTCTTTTTTATATTTACAAAAAAATAAAGTCATGAGCCAAAATATCATTCTTACACATCAAGAAATTGAACATAAAATTAAGAGAATTGCTTATCAAATTTATGAAACTTTCGTAGAGGAAGAAAGCATTGTTTTGGCAGGAATAACCTCTAATGGTTATTTTTTGGCTGAAAAATTGGCGGTTTCTTTACAATCAATTTCGCCTATAAAAGTAGTTTTATGTGAAGTAAAAATCGATAAAACAAATTTGAATTCAGAAATAACTACTTCTATCTCAAAAGAAGAATATCAAAATAAGGGTATTGTTTTAGTTGACGACGTTTTGAATTCTGGTTCAACGTTGATGTATGGCGTGAAGCATTTCTTGGATGTTCCGTTAAAGAAATTTAAAACGGCGGTTTTAGTGGATAGAAATCACAAAAAATATCCCATTAAAGTTGATTTTAAAGGAATTTCACTTTCAACCTCTTCACACGAACACGTTTCTGTTGTATTTGAAAACAATAATAGTTTTGCCGAATTAAGCTAATAAACTTACAATTTCGGCAACGATTTCATCACTATTTTTATCATCTACAGTTACTTTAAAAGTTGCTTGATTGTAGTAAAAACTTCTATCAAAAAGATGTTTTGCTATGAAATCTTTAATTTCATCATTGGGCAAATTTGCAAGTAAAGGACGTTTTTGTTTTTCTTTCAATAGACGATTGTATAAAGTATCAATAGAGGCTTTTAAGTAAATAGAAACCACGTTTTTATTATTAAGCAACTCATGATTATTGAAATAACAAGGTGTTCCGCCACCAGTGCTTATCACCAATTGCTCTTTATTATTTAATAGTTCTTCAAAAAGTTGGTGTTCTTGCTTTCTAAAAAAAAGTTCGCCTTTAGAAGCAAAAATTTTTTCTATAGTCATTTTGCATTTTTCTTCAATTCTTTCATCCAATTCTACTAAAGGAATTTCAATCTGTTGTGCTAATTTGTTAGACACAACCGACTTTCCACTTCCCATATAACCTATTAAAACAACTTTTACCATAAAATAAAACCTTATATATTAAGGCGTTAACAGATATTATTAAAAAAAGGTAAATTTAAAACAAAATTGCTTTGAAAAATAAATAATATCGTCTTATATTTGCACCCGCGTTGAAGAAATGTAATGACTTGGTAGCTCAGTTGGTAGAGCACATCACTTTTAATGATGGGGTCCTGGGTTCGAGCCCCAGCCAGGTCACTTTTTTTTTTAAATTTTCTTCAAGCAATGACTTGGTAGCTCAGTTGGTAGAGCACATCACTTTTAATGATGGGGTCCTGGGTTCGAGCCCCAGCCAGGTCACAAAATAAAGTCGTTCGCTACAGTGAATGGCTTTTTTTATTTAAGGCTTCGTGGAGAAATTGGTAGACTTGCTACTTTGAGGTGGTAGTGCTGAAAGGCGTGTGGGTTCGAATCCCATCGAAGTCACGGATGAATGAAATTCCAAGTTAAAAAGATGAAAGCTCGCTTTCAAGTTTTTGATTTGGAATTTTATTTTTAATAGTCAAGAACTATTTTATATTTAACTAATTTTGTTACTTGTGAAATTAATCACTTTTTGATTGTATTAATACCATAGTAATTTATATATTTTATTCTAAAATGCGGAAAACCGTAAAATTGTTTTAACAACTCGCATTACCTTTGAAAAATCACGTAAAAACTACCTAGTAAATTCTTGTTAAAATGATTTATTTTTGGTAGGTTTGAAATCGACTTACATAAACAAAATAAATGACCAACCAAAACCCTGAACAAATAGCCAGAGATCATATCGACAAGCAACTTATTGCTTGTGGCTGGATTATTCAAGATAAGAAGAAATTCAATCTTGCGGCTGGTTTGGGAATTGCCATACGTGAATACCAAACGGATATTGGTCCAGCGGATTACGTTTTGTTTGTAGATAAAAAAGCAGTGGGTATTATCGAAGCCAAACGCGAAGAAGAAGGTGTTCGGCTGACTACAGTAGAAGAACAATCTTCTCAATATGCCAATGCTAAATTGCGTTTGTTAAACAACGACCCTTTACCGTTTGTTTATGAAAGTACAGGTGAAGTGACTCGTTTCACCGATTACAGAGACCCAAAACCGCGTTCTCGAAACGTGTTTACTTTTCATAGACCCGAAACTTTTGTGCAATGGTTATCACAATCTAAAACTTTACGAGGTCGTTTGCATGATATTCCAACGCTACCTGAAGATGGTTTGCGCGATTGTCAAATTACGGCAATTAACAATCTTGAAAAATCGTTTAAAGACCAAAAGCCAAAAGCGTTAATCCAAATGGCTACTGGTTCGGGAAAGACTTTTACTGCTATTACGTTTGTCTATCGTTTGTTGAAATATGCAAAAGCCAAACGCATTTTGTTTTTGGTAGATACTAAAAACTTAGGCGAACAAGCCGAAGGCGAATTTAGAGCGTTTACCGCACAAGAAGACAACCGTTTGTTTACCGAATTGTATGGTGTTACACGTTTGAGTAGTTCCTTTATTCCTGACGATTCACAAGTATATATTAGCACTATTCAACGGATGTATTCGATTTTGAAAGAAACCGAATTGGATGAAAGTGCCGAAGAAGAAAACCCAAATGAAACGCGTTTTGAACCTAAGGAAGCGATTCCTGTGGGCTATAACGAAAAAGTGCCGATTGAGTTTTTTGATTTTGTGGTGATTGACGAATGCCACAGAAGTATATACAATCTGTGGAAACAAGTATTGGATTATTTTGATGTGTTTCAAATTGGCTTGACTGCTACTCCTGACAATAGAACTTTTGGATATTTCAATCAGAATTTGGTTTCTGATTATGGTTATGAAAAAGCGGTTATTGATGGGGTTTTAGTGCCTTATAATGTCTTTACCATTGAAACCGAAATCACCAAAAACGGTAGTGTTTTAAAAAGTTTTGGCGAACCTGTTGATAGACGTGAACGCTTGACTCGTAAACGCTTTTGGGAACATTTAGACGAAGATGTTGAATATAGCGGTAAGCAATTGGACAAAGACATTGTAAACCCAAGTACAATACGCACTATTATAAGAGCCACCAAAGACAACTTGCCAGCCATGTTTCCTGACCGAATGGATGCTAATGGTAATTTTGAAGTACCAAAGCTTTTGATATTTGCAAAAACCGACAGCCATGCCGAAGATATTATTGAAATTGTTCGTGAAGAATTTGGCGAAGAAAACAAGTTTTGCAAAAAGATAACCTACCGCAGTGAGGAAGACCCAAAAAGTGTCTTGCAACAATTTAGAAACGATTATTACCCACGAATTGCCGTTACGGTAGATATGATTGCCACAGGAACCGACATTCGACCACTGGAAGTATTGTTGTTTATGCGTGATGTAAAAAGCCGTTCTTATTACGAACAAATGAAAGGTCGTGGAACACGTACTTGCTCAATAGAAGAATTGAAAGCCAAAGGTACACCCACAGCAAAATTCAGTAAAGACCATTTTGTAATTATTGATGCTATTGGTGTGGAGCAATCGCAAAAAACGGACAGCCGACCTTTGGAAAAAGCGCCAGGTGTTTCGTTAAAAGATGTGTTGCAAAGCGTGGCTATGGGTAACACTAGCGAAGATATGCTGACTACTTTAGCCAACCGATTGATTCGTTTAGATAGACAATTAACGGATAAAGACAAAGCAACTTTTGCCGAACAAGCCAATGGATTTACCATTAACCATGTAGTAAAACAATTGTTGAATGCTTACGACCCTGATACTAATCAACAAATTGAAACCAGTGTAAAAGGAAACCTGCGTGGTTTTGCTCCTATGGAGATTGAAAAAGCCATTGATGCCGAAAAGAAAAAACTAATTGAAGAAGCAGTTGCCGTATTTCATAACCCTGATTTACGTGATTTTATTGTAGATATTCGCAAAAAGTTAGACCAAATTATTGATACTAGCAACATTGACGCTATTACCAATATAGGTTGGGTAAAAGACCATGCTGCGGCAAGCTCAGCAACCATTGCTGATTTTACTGCATGGATAGAAAGCCATAAAGACGAAATTACGGCTTTGCAGATTTTTTATGCCCAAGATTATAGACACCGCACGTTTACTTACAAAATGATTAAAGACTTGTGCGAAAAACTAAAAACCGAAAAACCACTATTAGCTCCTTTAACCGTTTGGAGAGCCTATGAGCAACTAGAGACTTCGACAAGCTCAGCCCGAGGATCGGTAAAAAACGAATTGATTGCTTTGGTGAGTTTGATACGCAAAGTGGCAGGCATTGACAACAACTTAACTTCTTACGATAAAACGGTAGATGCGAATTTTAAAAAATGGATTTTTGAAAAAAATGCTGGGCAACACAATGCCTTTACCGAAGCCCAAATGCAATGGCTACGCATGATGAAAGACTATGTAGCCAACAGTTTTAGCATAGACAAAGACGACTTTGACCTTAGCCCTTTTAATGCCGAAGGTGGTTTGAGTAAAATGTGGCAATTGTTTGGAGATGAAACGGATGCAATTATTAATGAATTAAATGAGGTTTTAGCGGCTTAAAAATGAAAGAAATAGAAATACATAAGCTAATAGACAGGTTATTAAAACTTCCCAAGGAATGTGAATGGGTTGAATTTAAGATGAATTTTAAATCGGAAGAGGAAATAGGTAAATACATTTCAGCTTTGAGTAATGGTGCCTGTTTGCAAAATGAACCTTTCGGTTATTTAGTTTTTGGTATTTCTGACAAAACTTTGAAAGTTGAAGGAACATCTTTCAGACCTACTCTAAAAAAAGTCGGAAATGATGAATTGGAACATTGGTTGTTACAGCGTATTTCACCCAGAGTTGAAGTATCTATTTATGAAATTATCTATCAGGATAAATTAATTTCCATTTTCAAAATAGAAGCCACTATTGGGCAACCCGTAAGTTTTAATCATGTTGATTATATTAGAGTGGGAAGCATTACTCGAACCTTAAAAGATTTTCCTGCGAAAGAGAAAAAGATATGGACAAAGTCAAGCAGACAAAAGTTTGAAAGAATTGTTTCCTTAGAAGTTGAAACAACCGATGAAATAGTTAAATTACTTGATACTCAAGCTTATTTCGATTTATTAGAATTGCCATATCCTACTAATAGAGATACTGTAATTGATAAATTTATTTCTGAAAAGTTTATTTCATTCAAAAGTGGGAACTATCAAATAACTAATTTGGGAGCGCTGTTATTTGCCAAAAACTTAAATGAATTTGACAATCTGAAACGCAAAGCAGTTAGAGTTGTACAATATCAAGGAAAAAATAAAATCACTACAATAAAAGACCAATTTGGCGCTTTGGGTTACGCTATAGGTTTTCAAGGGCTTATAAAATACATCAATGATATTTTACCCAGTAATGAAGTAATTGGGCAAGCTCTCAGAGAAACCGTTTTGATGTATCCCGAAATTGCAATAAGAGAACTTGTGGCTAATGCGTTAATACATCAGGATTTAACCGAAACGGGTACCGGACCTTTGATTGAAATATATTCCGATAGGATTGAAATTTCAAATCCCGGACTACCCTTAATCACACCCGAACGATTTATAGATGAATACCAATCTCGCAATGAAGATTTAGCATCCATCATGAGACGGTTTAGAATGTGTGAAGAAAAAGGCAGTGGCATTGACAAAGTAATCTTAAACATTGAAATCTTTCAGTTGCCGCCGTTAGAAGTTCAAATTCAGGAAAAGCATACCAAAGTAGTTTTATATGCCTACCAAAAATTTTCGGATATGGATAAAAAAGACAGAGTACGTGCGTGCTATCAGCACTGTGTTTTGAAATATGTTACCAATGATAAAATGACTAATCAAAGTCTAAGAGATCGTTTTAATATTGCACAAGAGAATGCGGCCATGGTATCACGAATTATTAAAGATACCTTTGAAGGAGGTTTTATTAAAGAAGAAGATCCAGAAAATAAGTCAAAGAAGTTCGCCAAATATATTCCCCATTGGGCATAAGTTTTATTTGACGGTTATTTGACTGAAAACCAAAGTTATTAACAATTATGATTTTAAATACTAAAACCGTTGCTTGGCAATAGCTTATATATCAACACAAAAGGTGTTTTAACCCCAATTATCCCAACAGTTTTTTATTTGACTGTTATTTGACTAAACCGCCCAAACTTATTAACATTTTGATTTTGAATACACAAAATAAATTACCAAAAGATTGGCAAATAAAACCTCTTGGAGAAGTTTGTAAAATTGTAAGTGGAAATACTCCGAAAGGCATAGAAAATATTTCTAACACCGGAAACTACCAATTCTACAAGGTAAGCGACATGAACTCTTTAGGGAATGAAGTTAAAATGACTCACTCCAATTATAATTTATCAAATGAGGAAGTTGTAAAGTTAAAACTAAAGCTTTACCCTAAAGGAACAATAATTTTTCCTAAAAGAGGTGGAGCAATTTTAACAAACAAAAAAAGAGTTCTATCAAAAGATTCAACTTTCGACTTAAATTTAATGGGAGTTTTACCTAATGAAAATGTTAATAGTAGCTTTCTCTTTTATTGGTTTATTAATCTAGATTTGGGAAAAATATGTGATGGTTCAAATATTCCTCAAATAAACAATAAAAACATTGCTCCATTAGATTTTCCTATACCTCCTATAGAAACCCAACAAGTTATAGTCTCCAAAATAGAGGAACTATTTAGCGAGTTAGATAAAGGCATAGAAGATTTAAAAACCGCACAACAGCAACTCAAAACTTATAGACAAAGTGTATTGAAATGGGCTTTTGAAGGAAAGTTAAGCCCCCTAACCCCCAAAAGGGGAATTAAAGAGGGTGAGTTGCCAAAGGGTTGGGAATGGACAACTTTTCAAAAAGTTTGTGTAAAGATTGGAGATATAGACCATAAGATGCCTAAACAATTAGAAAAAGGGTATCCTTATGTTTCAACAAAAGATTTTACAAATGATTTAAAAATTTCATTTGATAATGCTAAATATATTTCTAAGGAAGATTATATAAACTTATCAAGAAAAATAAAACCTGAAAAAGGGGATATTATTTTTCCTCGTTATGGCACAATAGGAAAAAATATTTTAGTGGATTTTGATAAAGAATTTCTTGTTTCATATTCATGCGCAGTAGTAAAACCTAACCATGATATAGTTCTTTCAAAATACATTTATTTATATTCATTATCACCAAAAGTAACTGATGAAATTAGAAAATATGTTGTTGAAACTACACAAGCAAATATTGGAATTGCATCTATAAAAAGTTTTGTTTTTCCACTTTCTCCTATTGAAGAACAACACCAAATCGTTCAAGAAATAGAAAGCCGTTTAAGTGTGGCGGATAAAATGGAGGAAAGTATTGCGCAAAGCTTGCAACAAGCCGAGGCATTGCGGCAGAGTATACTGAAAAAAGCGTTTAGTGGGGAGCTTGTTGAACCATAGTAGCGAATTAATTTGATAGTATTATGGAAGATTTGGATTTTATCATAAAATATTCGTTTACAACCTTTTTAAAAGATTGTCCTGTTGGTGAAGACCCTACGGAGTTTGTTAATGAGATAGACTTTGAAGTATATCTTACAGACGAAACAGGACATTTACAGGAGCAAGTAGGAAAAGGGAAAATTAGTCAAATCCTTTTTTCTTTGGCAATGGATTATGGGTTTCCACTAAGTGATGTTATGGATGCTACACATTCTATTTGCCAAATGTCAGGAGTCTTATTTGAATGGGACGAGGACAAAGACTTTTGGGATAAAATTGAAACCTATTTTGAATATGAACCTCTTGAAAATTATGATGTCTTTTTTCTAGAAACATTAGAAGTAATCGCAAAATACAGAGGTATAGGTTTGGGTGAAAAAATAATCAATAATTTGATTGAGCGATTTTATTCTTCATGCGGATTATGGGTGTTAAAAGCATTTCCAATGCAACATGATATTACAATTAAAAGTGAAAAGGAACAAAACAGGAGTGATTGGAATATAAAAATGGAATACTCAAAAATGGAATTAGATTTTGAAAAAGCACAATACCAATTATTTAACTATTATCAAAAAAGAGGATTTCAAAACCCTTTTGATATGGAATATTTTATAACTAGACCCTATGATATTATTAGTAAAAGTAAATAGTTTACATATTCAAAATTTCGCTTTGTGGAAAGTTTCTTAGAAATTAGTAATTCAACTTTTAAATAATTATATTGTTATAAAAATTATAAATAATCAACTTTAAAGTTGTTTTTAAAAAATAAATATATACTTTAGCACCGTCAAACGTATGAGTACCGAAAAAGAAGTAAGTGACTTTTTGAAAGAGTTCAAACAGAAAATGACCATTTGGGAAGTGCTTTTTAGAGATGAACGAGGCAAAAACGCCCAAGCATTAGTAGATTTAGAACTACGACCAAATGACAGAAAGAGTATTTTAGAAAACTTACAAACTATTGATTACAGCGAAGGACCAATTGAAGAAAAGCTATATGGAGGTTCGGCTATGTGGGTTTTTGGTAAAACGATAAAGAAAAAAGAAGTCTATATTAAAATAACTCTAGGAGCTATGGGTAGTTCTGTAATTTGCATTTCTTTTCACTTGGCAGAACACAAAATGCTTTATCCTTTAAAATAGAAAATTATGAAAAGTCCCATTACAGGTAAAGAAATGACCTTGGTTAAAGAAAAAAGAACCATGGATTTTAGAAAAGAAATATTTCAGGTAGTGTTTCATTTTTATAAATGCGAGGATAGTGGTGAACAGTTTACCACCACAGCATTGGATGAGGTAAATATGAATCAGATTTATAATCAATATAGAGATAAATTCAATATCCCGTTCCCAGATGAAATCACAGCTATACGCGAACAATATAATGTATCAGCTACAAAAATGGCTGCTATATTAGCGTTTGGCACCAATAGTTATCGACAATATGAAGCAGGTGAAATGCCTAGTGTTTCCAATGCACGATTGATACAAATGATTGCTGATCCCACTAAATTTGTAGAAATGGTTGCGTTGTGTGGTTCATTAGATGATAAAACAAAGGAAAAATATATACATAAAGGTCAACAGCTAGAAGAACAAAGAAAGCGAAATAGTTTTTCTTTTAATTTAAAAGACTACTTGTTAGGTAATCATTTGGCAGATATTTATTCGGGGTATCGAAATCCTAATTTTGAAAAGTTTACTGAAATGGTAGTTTATTTTTCTGAGCATATAAAGCCGTATAAAACCAAAATGAATAAGCTATTGTTTTATGCTGATTTCTTAATGTTTAAAGAAACTTGTTTCTCTATAAGTGGTATGCGCTATAATGCCATCAATATGGGACCAGTTCCTCATAATTTTCAAAGCATATTTGAGTATTTAGCCAATAGGGACGAAATAGATATTAATTATTCTGAATTTTCTAATGGTGGTTTTGGAGAACAATTTATAGCAAGAGCTGACCGACCATTTAACAGTAGTCTTTTTACTGAAATGGAATTAGATGTTCTAAAAAAAATAGTTGCTACTTTCAAAACAACAACTACAAATGATATTATTGAAATAAGTCATTTAGAAAAAGCTTGGAAAGAAAATGAACAGACCAAGAATGTAATTAGTTACGAATATGCCTTTGAACTAAAACAACTATAATGAGTAAAGAAAACACAAACACCTCTAGTATAGTATCCAAAGTATGGGCATTTTGCCAAACCTTGAGAGACGATGGCGTGGGTTATGGCGACTACTTGGAGCAACTAACGTATTTGTTATTCCTAAAAATGGCAGACGAATATACCAAACCGCCACACAATAGAACGATGCCTATACCGAGCGAATTTGCTTGGGAGACTCTAACGAGTAAAAGTGGTACGGAGTTAGAAACGCATTACAACATTATGTTGCGAGAGTTAGCCAAAGAAAAAGGCATCTTGGGGCAAATCTTTGTCAAGAGTCAAAACAAAATACAAGACCCAGCCAAGTTGTACAAACTCATCGCGCTTATCAATGCCGAGAACTGGATATTGATGGGCGTAAAAGATAAAGGCGACATCTATGAAGGAATTTTAGAAAAAAACGCCGAGGATACTAAAAGCGGAGCTGGTCAGTACTTCACGCCTCGACCATTAATCAAAGCGATGGTAGAGTGTTTGCGCCCAGAACCCAACAAAACTATAGCCGATCCAGCTTGTGGAACAGGTGGTTTCTTTTTAGCAGCTTATGATTGGATAGTTGACAACAGAGAATTAGATAAAGAAGCTAGACAGTTCTTGAAATATGAAACATTTTTCGGTAACGAAATTGTTGCTAGTACAAGACGTTTGGCTTTAATGAATTTGTTTTTGCACAACATAGGCGATATTGATTCAGATAATTTTATTTCGCCTAATGATTCACTAATTACAACTTCAAGTACAACCTATGATTATATTTTAGCTAATCCGCCATTTGGTAAAAAAAGTAGCATGACCTTTACCAATGAAGCAGGCGAACAAGAAAAAGAAGATTTGACCTATAATCGTCAAGACTTTTGGGTAACCACAAGTAATAAGCAATTGAACTTTGTGCAACACATTCGCACCATGCTTAAAACCACAGGACAAGCAGCAGTCGTATTGCCTGATAATGTTTTGTTTGAAGGTGGTGTGGGAGAAACGGTACGTAAAAAGTTATTAGATACTACCAATTTGCATACCATTTTACGTTTACCAACAGGTATTTTCTATGCTAATGGTGTAAAAGCAAACGTACTATTCTTTGATGGTAAACCTTCAAGCAAAGACCCTTGGACAAAAGAAGTTTGGGTGTATGATTATAGAACTAACATTCATCATACGTTGAAAAAGAATCCGTTGAAGTTGGAAGACTTGCGTGATTTTATTACTTTATACAACGCTGAAAATATCAACAAAAGAGCCGAAACTTACAACGCCGACCCTTCGACAGGCTCAGGACCAGAAGGACGATGGAGAAAGTTTACGTATGATGAAATTATGGCAAGGGATAAAACCAGTTTGGATATTACATGGCTAAAAGATAAATCATTAGCCGATTTAGATAATTTGCCCGACCCTGATGTTTTAGCATTGGATATTGTAGAAAACATTGAAGCTGGATTGGCTAGTTTTAGAGCAATTATTGAGGGATTGAAGTAACTATTTTAGTTATATTATCTTTTTTAATATTTAATTATTCGACTTGTATTTTTTGATCAACTTACACCAATTTGGTTTATAAAATAGCCTGATAATATTCAAGTTATTTTTTCTAACAATTGACTAATATATAAATCTAATAGGTATTATTTATAATAAATATTTATTTCAGTTCAATTTCCTCTAATCTAAAAATTTCCTAAATTTTAGCATTTGTTTATTTTTTTTAGTACTTTTGTTTAACAAAAATAGTAAAACAATGAACAGTGTTAAAAATACTTTCAGCATAAAAGACTTAGAAAACCTTTCAGGAATCAAGGCACACACCATTAGAATATGGGAAAAACGATACAATGTTTTGGAACCAATGCGCACGGATACCAACATTCGTTTTTATGATTTGAATGCGTTGCAAAAACTTTTAAATATTACATTGTTGCATGATTATGGCTATAAAATTTCGAAAATTTCGAAAATGCCTCATGAAAAAATTCCCGAATTAGTTCGCGATATTGTTTCTGCTAAAAGTGCAAAAAGTCATGCCATAAGTTCTTTTAAATTGGCAATGATGAATTTTGACCAAACGCTATTTTTTAACACTTATGACGCTTTACTTTCTGAAAAATCATTTAGAGAAGTTTTCTTTGAAGTCTTTATTCCATTGATGGAAGAAATTGGGTTTCTTTGGCAATCTGATACGATTACGCCTGCTCACGAACATTTTATTAGTTATCTCATAAAATTGAAATTACTAACAAATACTGAGAAAATCCAGACCCAACAACCAACCAAAAACAACAGATTATTCGTACTTTATTTGCCCATGAATGAAATTCATGAATTGGGATTGATGTATTTGAATTATGACATTCTTTTAAACGGTTACAAAACCATTTATCTGGGTGAAAGCGTTCCTATGGAAAGTCTAAAAGATTTAAAAAAATATTTCGATAATATCACTTACATTTGTTACATGACCGTTGAGCCAGAAAAAGCTAATGTAAATAACTATATAAAAGAACTAAAAGATCAAATTCTAGACGATACATCGGAGCTATGGCTCATTGGAAGAATGACAGAATACGTTGACCAAAAGATCTTAAATGATAAGATAAGACCTTTTAAAACAATAAACGAACTAATTGAAAACTTATAAAATTTTCATAAAACTTTTTTATTGTTTAGCTTTTTGCTACTTTTGTTAAACAATATGAGAAAAAATATAAAAATAATAGGTTCAGGATTTTCAGCTTTGGCTGCTGCTTGCTATTTGGCAAAAGAGGGTAACAAAGTAACTATTTACGAAAAAAACAGCACCATTGGTGGAAGAGCCAGACAATTAAAAAAAGACGGTTTTACTTTTGACATTGGACCATCATGGTACTGGATGCCCGATGTGTTTGAAAAATTCTTTAATGATTTTGACAAGAAACCTTCAGATTATTACACTCTTACAAAGTTATCACCTGCCTACAAAGTTTTTTTTGGAATAAATGACTTTGTAACGATTGCCGATAATCTGAAAGAAATTACAGCAACGTTTGAAAAAATTGAAAGTGGTAGCGGTGCAAAGTTAGAATCGTTTATGAAGGAAGCCCAAAGCAATTATAATATTGCTATAAAAGACCTAGTATATCGTCCGGGTGAATCACCTTTAGAACTTATTACTTTAGAAACTGCAACCAGAGTAAATCAGTTTTTTTCTAATATAAGCAAAGATGTAAGAAAAAAATTTAAGAACAAAAAGCTTATACAAATTCTTGAATTTCCTGTTTTGTTTTTAGGAGCAAAACCATCGGATACCCCCTCATTTTACAGTTTTATGAATTATGCTGATTTCGGACTAGGTACTTGGCAACCAACTGGCGGCATGTATAGTGTAATACTAGGAATAGAAAAACTGGCTAAAGAACTAGGTGTAACTATTTATACCAATGCAAACATAGATAAAATAATAGTTAATGATAAAAAAGCTACAGCAATAGTAGTAAATGGTGAAGAGGTTTCTGCCGATATTATTTTATCAGGTGCAGATTATCATCATACTGAAACTCTGCTAGATAGAGAATACAGACAATATTCTGAAAAATATTGGGATAAAAAGATATTTGCGCCTTCTTCTCTACTATTTTATGTTGGTTTCGATAAAAAGTTAAAAAATGTTGAACATCACAATCTGTTTTTTGATGTAGATTTTGATGTACATGCTTCAGAAATATATGACACTCCTAAATGGCCCAAAGAACCTTTATTTTACGCTAATTTCACCTCAGTAACTAACACTGATTTAGCACCTACAAATTGTGAAAACGGGTTTTTCCTTATTCCAATTGCGCCAGGAATTGAGGATACAGAGGAGCTAAGAGAAAAATATTTTAAAAAAATAATTTCTAGATTTGAAAAAATTACGCAACAAGATGTAGAAAATAATATTATCTTTAGAGAATCTTTCTGCGTAAAGGATTTTATAAAAGAATACAATTCATACAAAGGTAATGCTTACGGAATGGCAAACACGTTATTGCAAACAGCCTTTTTAAGACCTAAATTGAAGAGTAAAAAAGTTAAAAGTTTGTATTTTACAGGACAATTAACAGTTCCAGGACCAGGAGTTCCACCTGCATTAATTTCAGGGAAGCTTGTTGCCGATTTAATAAAAAAACACCGCTAAAATTTAAATAGATGAAATCACTTTTTGACACCGTATCTTTTGAATGTAGCAAGAATGTAACCAAGTCATACAGCACTTCGTTCTCCTCTGCTGTAAGAATGTTGGCTCCTAGCATCCGACAAGATGTTTATAATATTTATGGATTTGTGCGTTTTGCTGACGAAATTGTTGATTCCTTTCACGATTACAACAAAGAAGAGTTGTTCAATTTATTTGAAAAAGATTTGGAAGCCGCTCTACAAAGCAAAATTAGTTTAAATCCAATATTAAATTCGTTTCAACACACGGTTCATAAATATCAAATTCCTAGTGAATTGATTGATGCTTTTATGAAAAGTATGAAACTTGATTTGGTAAAATCAGAATACAAAACTAAAGAAGAATATAACGAATATATTTACGGTTCGGCAGATGTAGTTGGATTGATGTGCCTTAAAGTTTTTGTAAACGGAAACGAAGCAAAATATGAAGAGCTGAAACATGCTGCCATGCGATTGGGCTCGGCATTTCAAAAAGTGAATTTTCTTAGAGATTTGAAAGCCGATTTTGAAGATTTAAGTCGCACTTATTTCCCAAATACCGATTTAACAAAATTAGATGAAGCTTCAAAAAATGAAATCATTAGAGAAATAGAAGCCGATTTTGAAGCTGGTTATCAAGGAATAGTTGGTTTACCACTAGAAGCTAAGTTTGGTGTTTATACCTCTTACATTTATTACAAAAAATTGCTTTCTAAATTAAAGAAAACACCATCAACTGAAATAAAAAATACTAGAATTAGAGTTTCTGATTATCAAAAATATGGGCTTTTTGCCAAATGTTATTTTTCTTATAAATTAAATATTATATAAATTATGTGTCTACATGTATTGGTCTTTGTTTTAACGTTTGTTATAATGGAATTTATGGCTTGGTTTACTCATAAGTATATCATGCACGGATTTCTTTGGAGTCTTCATGCCGACCATCACAAAAAAGATCACGATTCTTGGTTTGAAAGAAATGATGCGTTTTTTATTTTTTATGCAGTGGTAAGTATTGGCTGTTTTTTATTATGGCAAAAAGGAATTTTAGAAATAGGAATTTCTATTGGATTAGGAATTTTTGCCTATGGTTTAGCGTATTTTATTGTACATGATATTTTTATTCACCAACGTTTTAAGTTATTTAGAAATGCCAACAATATCTATGCAAAAGGTGTAAGAAGAGCGCACAAAATGCACCACAAACATATTGGTAAAGGTGATGGTGAATGTTTTGGAATGTTGTTTGTTCCGTTAAAATATTTCAAACAAAAATAAAAAATTCCGATTCGTAATGAATCGGAATTTTTGTTTTACAACTAACCCAAATTTTATAATTATTAAACTAATACTAAATGGCTATTTCATTAATCCTTTTAATGATTCTAACTGTTTGTTTTACAACTAACCCAAATTTTATAATTATTAAACTAATACTAAATGGCTATTTCATTAATCCTTTTAATGATTCTAACTGTTTCATATCAATGTTAGATTCTTTCAATACCGAAAGAAAAGTCATTGCATCTGCTGGATTCATATCTTTTCCTATAATTCTTACTACCGCAAATCCGTTATCGCTTTTACTTCCATAAAGAATGAATTCATCTATATGATCTTCATCACCAATAAAACTAATTGACGCTCCATCTTTTCCTGAACCAAACTTCATTAATTGCTGATAATTGGTAGTGTCTTTCAAAATTTCATTGATTTTCTTTCTTTCTACATCAAACTCCGATTTGTTTTTATCGTTAATTCGATAAGCCAAAATATTCATTTTTTCAAAAGATGACAATGCTTTACTTTGATCTGCTGTTAACTTAGTTTTATCTAAATTCAATATACTTGGAGAAACATCTACAACCACAAAACCTGGTTTTTCTTGATTGTCAACAAAATATTTTTGTAAACTAGGCTCCGAATTGCAACTGAATAACAGTAAACTCAATGCAATTGCTAAAAAAGTGATAACTCTCATGATCTTATTTTTTACCAGCTTTTTTCAACTCATCTCCACCGGGTAAATTCATTTTGTCTGTAAGTGCAGAAAGCTCATCTAAATCAAAGTTTCCTGTTAAAGACATCAATACAGATTCTTCTTTTCCCGAACCTTCAATAAACATTAAAAGTTCTTTTACTTGAGAATCAGTAGCACCCGATTTTACATAAATTTTTACGGTTTTACCTTTTTCATTAATTCTCATTAACTCTTCTAATCCAGCCGTTTTTATATATTTGTCCGCTACAGCTTTCATATCATCACTCTTTTTGTCATTGGCTGTTGCAAACACTTTTAGGTTGTCTAACTTCTTTATTAAGTTAATGTATTGTTGCGATTGTTTGTCTTTTGCATCAACTTTACTCAACATTGAAAACATTTTTTTATTTACAACAACAGCAGTGATATCGTCTTGATTATCAAATTTATCAAAGACTGATTGTGCAAATAAGGTATTAGATACTAATACTAATCCGAGAATTAAAATTATTTTTTTACTCATGGTTTTAAAATTACTTTTTTGGTATTCGTGAATCGTTGATTTCATGATTTCTATTCGTTTTTTGATTGATTATTTTTTAAAAATTCTATTTTTTGATTGTTCATATTCATTAATATAACTTACACTTTCTATGCCAGTATTCAAATGTGCTGAAACTAATGCTAAAGCTTTCTCTGTTTGTTGAAGTGCCAACTCTGGGTTGTCTTCTGGAGAACAGGCTACAAATTGTGCTGCTTTATCATTATTTAAGTACATCATCGAACCAACACCTAGCATTATAACAACTGTGGCTGCAATGGATAACCACCCTACGATATTTCGCTTCTTAGTTTGTAGTGGAATTTCTTGCGTAAACTGTTGTTCTTTTGCTTTAGAGAAATAACCAAAAATGGTTTGGTATTGTTTTAAATGCTGCGCAACATCTGTAGAAGAAAAATAAACTTTTAATTCATTTTCTTCGGCAATACTTGTTTCTCCTTCAAAGTATTTGTCTATTAAATTTTCTATTCTATCCAATGCCATAATTATGTGTTTTGGTCATTATTTCTCTAATCGTTTTTCTAGCTCGTGAAAGTGCTACTCTAATAGTTGCCTCACTCATATCAAGAATTTTTGCAATATCTTCAAATTCGTATTGTTCAATATCTCTCATTTGAATAATTAACTTTTGCTGTTCTGGCAAATCATTAATTATTTTTTCAACCCAACTCAAACTATCTTCATCTTCCAACTTTTGTTGCAAACTCGCCTGACTGTCAGTGTAATTATTGTGAACAATCGTCATGTTGCTTGCTCGTTTTGACTTTAATTGATCTAGACAATAATTCTTTGTCATAGTCATTGCCATAGCTTCAACACTTTTCAGTTGGGAAAGAGTTTCGTTTTTTATCCACAATTTTACAAGAACTTCTTGAGTTGCATCTTCTGCTTCTTCTGTGCTAACGAGTAGTCGTTTTGCCAATCTAAAGAGTTTGTCTTTAAATGGTGAAACTATCTTTATAAACTCGTTTTGTTGCATTTGTTTGGTTGGTTATATAGTGAAGACGAGTCATTATTTATTTTGTTACAAGATACTTTAATTTTTTTAAAAAAAATAACGCTCTCAAAGAAAAAACCTCTGAAAGCGCTACAAACAAAACCATAAAAAAATCTTATAAATTAATATTCAATCCTAATCTAAAGTTTCTTCCACGAGTTGCATATCCAATATTTTCTGTAAAGTCTTCATTTAAAATATTAGTTGCTGCTCCAAAAATGGACAATCTGTTTTTTACCAATTCATACTTTACAAGAGCATTAACCAATTGATAAGAACCTAATTTTACAGATGCTGTTCCAAATGTAGTTCCGTCAAAATAAACATCTTTTCTGCCATCTAAGAATTGATAATTTATATTGAAAAATAATCTATTTGAAGCAAAATAATCTAAAGAAGCATTAGCTTTATGTTTTGGAATTAATCGATCTAAATTTTTATCTACTTGCGTAAAGGTATAGTTGGCGTTTAGTTTAAACTTATTGTTTAAAACATAACTCAACTCAGTTTCAATACCTTTTGCTTTATTAATTCCTTCTATATTAATATAATACGAATCAAATGTTACATTGTCAAAATAAAATCCGAAACTATTATCTTGTTCTCTGTGAAAAGCAACTGCGTTAAAAATCAATTTTTTATCCAACAACCCAACTTCAAATCCAGCTTCAACGGTTGCATTTTTTTCTGGTGTTAATTTTGCGTTTCCATATTCAGAATACAATTGATACAAACTTGGAGTTACATAAGCTGTACTATAAGAAACTAATAATTTTAACGGAATTTCTTTTCCAAAATTAAATGATGGATTGATGTTATAAACTACTTGATTTCCATATTCACTATGAACGTTTAATCGTGTACCAACATTAATGTTTAATCCAAAATTAGAAGTATAAACTCCTGTTAAATAAGGATCAATCATGTTGAATTTTGTTGCCTCTTTTGTAATAGTAGCATAAGGAGTTTGACTCAACATATCATAAAATTGATAATTTACTCCGGTTACTAAAAAGAAATCGGTGGATACTTTATATTTATTGAAAGCATCTAAATTAACACTTCTTGATTCGTAAAGTGAATTTTCAATAACACTTGTCCACGAATTAAACTCTGTGTAATCACGTTGCAGCTTTGTAAAACTTGAATTAACTATAAACTCACCTCGATTGTATTTGTACTTTGGTGAAAATCCGAAACGAAATTGTTCTGTTTTACTTTTATTCAAATTAGTATCGTTGAAACCTGTATTATCAAACGAAAAATCATAATCGTTTTTTAGCACATCATAATTTCCAAAAAAATCTAACGTCAATTTTTCTGAAGCTTTAAAACCAATTTTGGACCTGTAATTAACTCTTGAAAATCGGTCATTTTCATAGGTTTGATTTTCTGGAGCTGCAATTTGAGACATTCCATCAGATTCAGAGCTGTTGATGGAAGCTAAATAATTCACTTTTTTTATTGTTCCGTTTACAGAAAAACCTTGATTAAAATCTTGACCATTATATTTACTATTAGCCGCAGTATTATTGGAACCAATAGTTACATAAGCATTGGCTTGAAGTGGTTTTTTACTCGATTTTTTTAGAACAATATTGATAACAGCAGTAGCAGCGCCTGTTCCATAAAGTGTGCTAGCGGCTCCTTTCATAATTTCGATACTTTCTACTTGATCTACAGGAAGCAAACGCAAGTCATATTCAAAACTAATTCCTGAAGCGTCTGTTACAGGATTTCCGTCAATTAAAACTAAAACTTGTTGATTTTTTCCACCCCGGATGTAATAACCTAAGTTCTTTCCGTTGGCTGATTGATTTCCGTTAATTTCAACACCTGCAACCGAACTTAAAACAGTTGCGAGTGATTGTCCCGATTTTTTTTGAAGCTCTTCGGCAGTAATTTTTGTGATTACTTTTCCAGATTTTTCTTTGCTTTGTGCAAACTTGGTATCCGAAATTACTACTTCTTGAAGTTGATTCACTTTAATAGAATCTTTTTCTTGGGCATAGCCACAAGTTGTAACCAATGCAATAATTGCACTGATACGAAAGAAATTTTTGTTCATTTTTTTGTTATAAAAATAACTTAATAATAATGGGAGAAAAGCACAGAATTACCCATACCCAAACCTTTTTTCCCGAAAGTTTGATACTCAATGTATAGGGCAGGTCTCCTGGCTTGCGTCTTGTTGTTTGCCTTCTCATTTTAGATTAAGGATTTAGGATTTTTTAGATTTAGGATTTTAAAGTCTTAATCAAAAATTCTTCGTTCCAAAATATTCAAACAATGGCTTTGTAGATAACAACAAGCTTTATAGCATACAGTTGCGGGTACAGCTTTGGATTTTAGATATTAGATTTAGCTATTAGATTTTTAATCGGCTAACTGAAAATCTGAAATCTGTTACCAAATTCCCTTTTAATGTTTCTCTGAAAAAAATCAAAGTCACAACCGAAATACGAGTGCAAAGGTAATTTTTTAAAAACCATTTGACAAACTAATTAATTACAAATAAATTATTGTAACTTCGTAATTGATTTAAACCTCTGATTATGAAATCGCAACCAACAAAACGTTTGTGTAAACAAACACAAATAAATAAATGCGATACCATATATGACCGCTAACAAATCTAATTTTACCTATATGAAAAAACTATTACTTTTATTATTATTTCTCTACAATTTCAGTTTTGCTCAACCTCAAACCATACAAATTAAATTAGTTGATGCAAATATTGGCAGTGTTAATTATTATACTACGCCATTGGGTAGTTCTGGCATAAATTCAAATGATGCAGGTTTAAACCAAATTTTATCAAATTATAATGTAATTGAATATTATGATGGACTTGGAAGACCGATTATAAATGGACAACAAAATTATTATAAATATAAGATGATAGATTGTTTAAACTGCAATATTTCACAATTAGTTTCTGATTTATCAAACTATTCAAGTGTAATTGAAAAAGTAAATATTAGTCCTGAGCAGCAGAAATTTTCAGATATTGTAAGTTTTAAATTAACCGATCCAACAATTGGAATTCCGACAGGAATATCTAATAATGTTATTACGACAAACAGCGCTATTTTAAATCAGTTATTTCAAACCTATAATGTATATCATTACGAAAATTTCGTAAACAATACTTCTCAAGCATGGTATTATGATTTATTTTGTGATTGTAATATTGGAGAATTGACTAATGCTTTGTTAATTAACAATTTTATACAACCTAATGCTACAATGAATTCCAATTATTTTTACACTGGAGTTGCACACTTGTTGCATAATCCTAGTTTTAGTTCTGAAAAAATGGTTGTTTCTCCAAATCCATTTTCAAGTAATTTTGATATTCCTACTGAAGAAACAATTTTGAACTATTCTCTTGTTGATATTTCTGGAAAACTTGTAATTGCAACAACTTCCAAAAATGAACTTGATACTATTGCATCACAATTAAATTCAGGAATTTATTTTTTAAACCTTCAATTAGAAAATGGTCAAAGTGGAACTATTAAATTAATTAAAAAGTAAGTTTATACCGATTATGTATTCAATATAGTCCAATAAAATTGGACTATTTTCATACTATATCGGCATTATACCTCATGCTATTGGACTATTTTATAAATATTAATGGTATTATTTATCGTCTTTCTTTTTAGAAAATTTGAATATCAACCAAACAAATCCAACTACAAAGTGAAGTAGAATAATTCCACCAACTAGGTACATAAAAGTATTTGAATTATCTCTCATGATTTTAATTTTTGTCAAAGTTACTATGCTTTACAATCTGATTTTGCATCAAATGTTACACAAAAGTCAATTTGTAAAAACATTGTTTTACTTTTGTAAAAAAAATTCATGTTACGTTATTTAAAATCTTTCTTTTCATTACTATTTGTTTTAGGCTTTGTGCAATGCAAAAAAGAAGTTAACAATTCTGAAATAATAATTCCAGTAAACGAAGTTAAATATGCCAAAGGGTTTTCGATTATAAACTATGACGGTTTTTCAATTGTAAAGGTTTCTAATCCTTGGCCAGAAGCAAATAAAACTTATACTTACATTCTTAAAGAGAGAAACGGAATTGTTCCAGATTCTCTAAAAAACAACCTCACAATAAATGTTCCTATAAAAAATATTGTGGTTACTTCTACCACTCACATTCCTTCCTTGGAAATGCTTGGAGAAGAAAAATCATTACTTGGATTTCCAAATTTGAATTATATTTCATCTGAAAAAGTTCGTGCCTTAATCGATGCTAAAAAGATAAAAGAATTAGGAACCAATCAATCCTTGAACACCGAAGTTCTTATTGATTTACAACCTGAGGTTATCATAGGGTATGGATTAGACAATAGCAATCCGACCTTAGATAATTTTGAAAAAAATGGTTTAAAAGTCTTGCTAAATGGCGATTGGAACGAGCAAACTCCTCTGGGAAAAGCAGAATGGATTAAGTTTTTTGGAGCATTATATGGCAAACAAGAATTGGCTAATAAAATATTCACTAAAATAGAAAAAGACTATTTAAAAACATTAGAAATTGCAAAAAGAGCAACCACAAATCCAACAATATTAGCTGGTGATATGTTTGAAGATAAATGGTATTTACCACAAGGTACGAGTTGGGGTTGTCAATTATTAAAAGAGGCTAAAGGCAACTATTTGTGGGCAGAGACAACTGGCACAGGAAGTTTATCGTTATCATTTGAAACTGTTTTAGAAAAAGCAAAAGAAGCCGATTTATGGATAACATCAGGACAATTTGCTTCTTTGAAGGAAATGACAGATGCTAATCCACATTATGCACAATTTAGTGCATTTAAAAATAAAAAGGTATATTCGTTTAGTGGAAGAAAAGGGAAAACAGGCGGTGTTTTATACTATGAATTGGCGCCAAATCGTCCCGATATTGTCCTAAAAGATATCGTTAAAATAGTACATCCCGAATTATTGACTGGTTACAAACCGTTCTTTTTTGAAAAATTAAGGTAAATTTGAAAACACAAAAACGAAATTCTTTACTCTTTTTATCTCTCACATTGCTATTGGTTTTAGCACTGTTATTGAACATCAGTTTAGGACAAGTTGCCATTCCTTTTAAAGAAGTAATCAAAAGTCTTTTTGGCTCACCTGCTAGCAAAGAAACTTGGGAATACATCATCATAAACTTTAGACTTCCTAAAGCAATAACTGCCATTTTAGTTGGAATTGGATTATCCATTTCGGGTTTATTGATGCAAACCTTATTTAGAAATCCATTAGCTGGACCTTATGTTTTGGGATTGAGTTCGGGTTCGAGTTTGGGTGTAGCTTTTGTAATTCTTGGTGCTGGAATATTGCCACTATCATTAGCCGATTTTTTATTGTCTTCCTACGGAATTATTTTGGCTTCGTGTTTGGGCAGTTTTATGGTATTACTCTTGGTGTTATCTATCTCAAAATTCTTGCGCGACACCATGACCATTTTGATTGCAGGTTTGATGTTTAGTAGTTTTGCAAGCGCCATAGTTTCTGTTTTAACCTATTTTAGTTCAGCAGAAAAATTGCAAAAATTTACTTTTTGGAGCATGGGAAGCATTGGCAATATTTCATGGCAAAACATACTTATATTATTTATTGCTGTTACAATTGGACTGTTAATAAGTTTATTTTCAATAAAATCTTTAGATGGTTTACTATTGGGTGAAAATTACGCCAAGAGTTTGGGTTTAAATATTAAAAAATCAAGAAGAATGATTATTCTTGCCACAAGTATTTTAGCCGGAAGCATCACAGCTTTTGCAGGACCAATTGCTTTTATAGGACTAGCAGTGCCACACTTATCAAAATTAATTTTTCAAACAAGTAATCATTTAGTTTTATTTTGGAGTACTATACTAATTGGAGCCATTATTATGCTTTTTTGTGATATGGTTTCACAAATGCCCGGATTTGATTTCACATTGCCTATAAATGCAATAACTTCAATCGTTGGCGCTCCAATTGTAATTTGGTTGTTGGTTAGAAAGAATCGACTGGTTTAAAATGATAGAAAAAATGAGCAATAACAAAAACATAATTACTACCAAAAATCTTTCGATTGGATATCACTCTAAATCGACAGAACATGTTATTGCTATAAATCTCAACTTGAAACTACAAGAAGGAAAACTAATTGCTTTAATTGGCGAAAATGGAATTGGTAAATCAACCCTTTTAAGAACGCTTTCTGGACTTAAAAAACCATTAGAGGGTACAATTTATTTAAATGATATAGACCTTAAAAACACTAATCAAGCAGATTTAGCAAAAAGTTTGAGTTTAGTTTTAACAGAAAAATTACCTCCAAGCAACTTGACTGTTTTTGAACTAATTGCTCTAGGAAGACAACCTTACACCAACTGGATAGGAAAATTAACTTCTGAAGACTTTGAGAAAGTAAATGAGGCTATTCATTTAACTCAAATTGAACATTTAGCTACTAAAAAATATTACGAAATAAGTGACGGACAATTTCAAAATGTACTTGTAGCAAGAGCTTTAGCCCAAGATACACCTTTAATTATTCTTGATGAACCTTCAACACACTTAGATTTGTTTCATAAAGTATCGTTGTTCAAATTATTAAAAAAACTTGCTTTTGAATCGAATAAATGTATTTTATTTTCAACTCATGATATCGATTTAGCGATTCAATTATCTGATGAAATGATAGTTATGACAGAGGATTTTGTAGTTCAAGATGAACCTTGTAATTTAATTTCAAAAGGAGTTTTTAATACCCTTTTTAAGGATGAAAACATACAATTTGATAGTGAACGAGGTAAATTTATTATTAAATAATTATGATTTGTTTTAATTCATAAACTAATTCAAAAAATTACTTTTGTATAAAAATAATCAACCATGAAAAATCTATCTCTATTTCTTTTTGCTCTTACAATGATTAGTTCACAAGCCCAACAAACTGTTTCTTACAACGATGAAAATCAAAAATTAGAAGGCATAGTTTCAGTTCCTGAAAAGAAAATTGCTAATGGTAATGCCGTTTTACTTCTGCCAGCTTGGATGGGAATTGATAATAATGCAAAAGAGAATGCTGCTGAATTAGCAAAACTAGGATATCTAACATTCGTTGCAGACCTATACGGAGTTGATAAAAGACCAACAAATCCAAGTGAGGCCGGAAAATTGGCTGGTTTTTACAAATCAAATATCAAAGAATACCAAAAAAGAATTCAATTAGCTTTGAGCGAACTAATAAAACAAGGTGCAAACCCTGATAAAATTGCAGTTATTGGTTATTGCTTTGGAGGAACAGGAGCTATTGAAGCTGCAAGAACAAACATGAATGTTAGAGGTGTTGTATCTTTTCATGGAGGATTAGGCAGAGATGCGTCAAGAACAATTGAACCCATCAAAACCAAAGTTTTAGTTCTTCATGGTGCCGATGATTTTTATGTTCCTGAAACTGAAATCAAAGCTTTTCAAGACGAAATGAGAACTGCAAAAGCCGATTGGCAAATGGTTTATTATGCTAATTCTGTTCACGCATTCACTCACAAAGATGCCGGAAATGACAATAGCAAAGGCGCTGCTTACAACGAAAAAGCAGCAATGCGTTCTTGGGAAGCAATGAAAGTATTTTTTGAAGAAATATTCAGATAATTAGAAGTTGCTTTTTTCAAATCTAACACGATACACTTGTATAAGTTGCTCTAATTTTTCTGGAGTAATAGCCAATTCATCAATGAGATATTCTTGATGTTTATTGCGGTATTTGAAAACCAAATAATAGTTTATGTGTTTACCACTTCGTCTCCTATCAACATAGTCACTGTCAATAAATTCCCATTCCATTAAACTTGATTTATAGAATTGAATTCCTCTAGAGTTGATAGTAATTTGAGGTTGATTGTTAATCAATTTAGGAATTGAAGTGTAGAAAAAGTAGATACCTAATCCTAGAAAAAACAAGTAATAATAATCTTTTATATTCTCCATTAAAACATAAACACCAACAGTTAAAAATAGAACTCCAAAACCAATTCCGAAAGCAATCGAAGCTTTAGAATAATGAATGAGCGTTTCTTTCGGAACAGTTATATCATCATGATATACATCTTTTTCAAGAAATTTTCTTTCAAGAAGTTTTAATTTTTGCTTTTGTTCATAATTGATAATTTCGGTTTTATTAAACCAACTATCATCTTTCCAAATCAAATTATTTTGAATGGCTTTTCGTTTTAACTCGTGAACATTTCTAACATTCTCAAAAGCCCAAATTTTCCATTCAACAACAAAATAACTCCAAGCTAGCCAAGCTAATACAAATCCTCCAACAACAAAAACTGCCATCAACCAGTCTTCAATTAATTCGATAGTTTTTAGATAAACTCCTACGCCAATAAAAATTAAAATAAGAAATAAAGGAAGGTAAACCAACTTGATTTTTCCTTTACTTATCGCTTCATTAACAGTTACATTTTCTCTCATATTATTTCAAATTAATTTGTCTTTTCGCTTCACCAACTACAAATGCTACCGAATTAGCAATGTTATAACTTCTAATTAAATTAGACATAGGAATCGTTAAATGATTTTCAAATTTAGCTAAAATTTCTTGAGATAAACCAACACTTTCCTTTCCAAATACTAACCAATCTTCATCCTGAAATTCGGCTTCATAAATAGATTTTGAAGCGTGTGAACTCATTAAAAAAACTCTCGATTTATCTTTTATTTGAGTTATCCATTCCTCCACGTTTTGGTATTCTGTAACATCCAAATGTACCCAATAATCTAATCCGGAACGCTTCAAATTTTTGTCGTTAATAACAAATCCAAAAGGATGAATTAAATGCAATCGACTTTCGGTTCCAACGCTCAATCGTCCGATATTTCCTGTATTATTCGGAATTTCTGGTGCTACTAAAACTATGTTTAACATTTTTTAAATTGTATAATGTATATTGTAAACTGTATAATGTATATTGTAAACTGTATAATGTATATTGTAAACTGTATAATGTATATTGTAAACTGTATAATTTATATTGTAAACGGTATATTGTATTTAAACTTCAAAATTATTTACTTCTAAAACTTCTCCTGGTTGTAAATCGTTCAAGAAGATGTTTCCCACACGAACTCTAACTAATCTTAAAGTAGGAAACCCAACGGCAGAAGTCATTTTTCTAACTTGTCTAAATTTACCTTCGTTAATGGTTATTGAAAGCCAAGAAGTTGGTCCGTGACGCTCATCACGAATTTTTTTAGCACGCTCAGGAAAAATAGGAACTTCGTTCAAAATATGAGCTGTACATTTTTTGGTTACATATTTTTTTCCGTTAAAACCAATCAAAACTCCATTTTTTAATTCTTCAATCGCCAGTTGAGTAATAATTCCATCTACTTGAACATAATATTCTTTTTCTACTTTTTTACTGCGAACAATTTCGCTCATCATTCCATCAGTAGTCAACAAAAGTAGTCCTTCTGAATCTTCGTCTAATCTGCCAATAGCCATGGTGTTATTTGGAAAATGAAACAACTCTCCAAGTAACTTTTTTGGTCTTTTGAGTTCGTAAACAAACTGACTCAAATAGCCATAAGGTTTGTAAATTAAGAAATGTTGATGATTGGACATGAATTTATTTTGTGGCAAAAATACTATTTAATCTGATAAACAACTATTACATTTTTTAGTACATTTACATTCTTATAATATTCAATACCATGAACGCAGTTTTACCTTTTTTATTAGTATTTATTATCGCCTTAGCCATTGGACTTTTCCTTGGTAAACAATTATTTTCAGCCAATTCTAAATCAGAAAAAGCTTCGTTAGATGAAAAAATTAATGGATTAATTTCACAAATCAATCAACAAAAAGAGCAAACTATCTTAGAACGAAATCAATTTGAAAAACAATTAATTACTTCCAATCAAGAAAAAGAAACCATCCGTTCAGAAAAAGACGCTTTAGCTATTCAATTGTCTAAAAAAGAAACCGATTTTGAAAATCTTTGGGAACGCAACAAAGAGCAAAAACAAGAAGTAGAACAACTTCAAGAGAAATTTACTAAAGAATTTGAAAATTTAGCCAATAAAATATTAGAAGAAAAAACAACCAAATTTACAGAACAAAACAAAGAAAACCTAAAAAATATTCTTTCGCCGTTGCAAGATAAAATTCAACTCTTTGAAAAGAAAGTGGAAGATACTCATAAAGAAAGTATAGATTATCATGCCGCTTTACGTCAGCAAATATTGGGTTTACGCGAAATGAATGAGCAAATGAGTAAAGAAACTCTAAATTTAACTAAAGCTTTAAAAGGGGATAGTAAAATGCAAGGTAATTGGGGTGAATTGGTATTAGAGCGTGTTTTAGAAAAATCTGGTTTAGAAAAGGATAGAGAATATTTTGTGCAACAAAGTTTTGTCACTGAAGAAGGTAATCGAGTTTTCCCTGATGTTATCATCAATCTTCCTGACGGAAAGAAAATGATTGTTGACTCCAAAGTAACACTAACGGCTTATGAGCGCTACATTAATGAAGAAGACGATAATTTGAAAACTCAATTTCTAAAAGAACATGTTATTTCTATAAATCGCCATGTAGAACAATTGGGCAACAAAAATTACCACGATTTGTATCAAATGGAAAGTCCTGATTTTGTATTGTTATTCATACCTATCGAATCAGCTTTTGCTTTAGCCTTAAATGAAGATACTAGTTTATATAATAAAGCATTTGAAAAAAATATTGTGATTGTTACACCTTCAACGCTATTAGCAACTTTACGAACTATTGATAGTATGTGGGCCAACCAAAAGCAACAAGAAAATGCTTTAGAAATTGCCCGTCAAGCAGGAGCATTGTATGACAAATTTGAAGGTTTTGTAACTGATTTGGTAAAAATTGGTAAAAAAATGGACGAAGCTAAAGTGGAATATCAAGGAGCCATGAATAAACTTGTTGATGGCAAAGGAAACTTGATAACAAGCGTTGAAAAGTTGAAAAAAATGGGAGCAAAAGCAAAAAAATCACTTCCAGAGAATATTATTAACAGAGCAAGTAGCTCCGACAATTCATTAACAGAATCAGAAATAAATT
Organism: Flavobacterium sp.; assembly: GCA_020048955.1. Lineage (GTDB taxonomy): Bacteria > Bacteroidota > Bacteroidia > Flavobacteriales > Flavobacteriaceae > Flavobacterium. The sequence continues at coordinate 4,737 of JAIFLT010000195.1, read as the reverse complement.
AAATCAAAAAAATTATGTTACGTAAAATTATTATTTACCTAGTAGTTTCTATAGCAATTTTTACAACTGCTTATTTTTCATTTATCTATTATGCTACCTATAGCGAAGGTGTTCGTTCTGGAGAATTAATTAAAATAAGTAATAAAGGAATGTTATTCAAAACTTGGGAAGGCGAGATTAGTCAAGGAATTTCTGGTGCTCAAATTTTCAAATTTTCTATTTTAGATAAAGATGAAAAAGTTATTGAACAATTAAAGGAATATCAGGGAAAATATGTAAAAGTTACTTATGTTGAACGTTACAGAACTTTTCCGTGGTGGGGTGATACTAATTATTTTGTAACCGAAGTGCAGCAAGATCAATCGCCTTTTAAAATGAAATGATACTATGAGTGAATTCAAATCTGTTAGGTCTTCTAGAGTAACTATTTCACAATTAATGCTGCCTTCACACACCAATTTTAGTGGTAAAATTCATGGTGGATATTTGTTGTCATTATTAGATCAAATTGCATTTGCTTGTGCCTCTAAATACTCTGGAAACTATTGCGTTACTGCTTCTGTTGATACCGTAGACTTCTTAAACCCAATAGAAGTTGGCGAATTAGTTACACTAAAAGCAAGTGTGAATTATGTTGGAAACAGCTCTATGATAGTTGGTATTCGAGTAGAAGCAGAAAACATTCAAACAGGCAAAGTAAAACATTGTAATTCTTCTTATTTTACTATGGTTGCTAAAGATGAAGAAGGCAAAAATACCAAAGTTCCAGGATTACTATTATCAAACTATGAAGAGATTAGACGCTTTTATAATTGTATAAAACAAATTGCATTAAAAAAGGAAAGAAACCTTCACGAAGAGATTTTTGATTATAAATCAGAAGAAGCATTATTAACATTGAAAAACTTCAATGTGAAACTTGAACTAAATTAAGATTATTATTTCATATTTCTTTTATTTATCCACAATAATTTAAGTTTATATAATAATTATTAGAAAGTTGTGATTTTTTTTATATTTTTGGAATGAACAAACCTCAAATATGAAAAAATATTACGCTTTCGCAATATCCCTTATCACATTTACTACAATTACGATCTCATGTTCTAAATCTGACGATGAAAAATACATAGAAGTTTCACCTGTTAGAGTAGATTTGACTCAAGTTCCTTATGCAAAATTATCAGATTATCATTTTTTTGATGGTCCAATGAAAGATCAAAAACCTGCATTGGATGTTTTGATTTATGAACCTGCTTCCTCACTTTTTACGGATTATGCTCACAAAAAAAGATTTGTTTGGATGCCAAAAGGAACAAAAGCCGTCTATGAAGGTGATGGTAAAGTTCTAAATCTACCTGTTGGTTCTGCACTTATCAAAAATTTTTATTACGACAATGTTCAAAATATAACTCCAGTTGGTTCAACAAGAATCATCGAAACCAGAATTATGATTCGTAAAGCATCTGGTTGGATATTCGCTGAATATGTTTGGAATGCCGCCCAAACCGAAGCCTATCTTGATATGGCAGGAAGCAACACAACAGTTGAATGGAAAGATGAAAACAACATAACTCGTGTGGTTGATAGTTACAGAATACCTTCTGATCAACAATGCATGACTTGTCATAAATATAACGAACAACCCATTCCAATTGGAATTAAACCTCAAAATCTTAATACTATTTTTACATTTACTACAGGATTAAAAAATCAATTATCAAAATGGATAGAAGTAGGATATCTTGAAAATAATTTACCACAATCAATCAGTTCTACCGTAAACTACAATGATACCACTCAACCTTTAGAACTCAGAGTAAGATCATACTTAGATATAAATTGTGCACATTGCCATCAAACCAATAGTCATTGTGATTATAGACCAATGCGTTTTGCTTATAGTGAAACATCTAATTTAGCTAATATGGGTGTTTGCGTAAACACTCAAGATATGGCAGATTTTCCTCCTGCGTTAAGCAAGATAGTAAACCCAGCAAACATCAATAGATCGATGTTGCATTTCAGATTAAATACTGATAATGAAAGTTATAGAATGCCTTTAATTGGTAGAACAGAAATCCATTCCGAAGGTGTAGCATTAATCGAGCAGTGGATTAACTCCCTCTCACCATGTCCATAATTTTTTTTAAACTACCTAAACTATAAATAAATGAAAAAAATTACTTTATATTTTACTTTGTTTTTGGCAACCTTATTTTCCAATGCCCAAGACACGTGTTCCTCTGCAATACCTATTACATCAGGATTACATGTTGTTGCAGCTGTAAATGGAACAGATATTCCTTCACCTATTTGTGCAGACAATGGAGTTATAGCAGGAACAAATGGTAAAGGAGAATGGTACACATACACACCAACGCAAAATTATACGGTAACAATTACAACGGATATCACACAAAATACACCAAGAGTAGATACAAGATTTCATGTGTATACTGGAATTTGTGGAAATCTAACATGTTATGCAGGAGATGATGACTTAGGCACAAACTACTCTTCTGTTGATGAATTTAACGTTACTGCTGGTACAACTTATATAATTGCATTTGACAATAGGTGGTCGTCTAATGGATTTACATTCCAACTTATAGAGGGACCATTTATACCGACAACACCTCAAAGAATTACTTACACTACCCAAAATATAGCCACTGTTAATAGCACTTACAATTTGTGTGTAGTAGACATGAATGGAGACAGAAAAGATGACATTGCAGGAGTAAGCGCTAGCAACCTTAGAATACATTATCAAGGAGCAGGCGGAACATTTACAAATAGTGATTTCCCAATTACTGGAACAAGCAATATGCCTTCTTGGAGCCTAGCAGCAGGTGACTACAACAAAGACGGTTATAACGATTTAATATTGGGTGGGCAACAGGCTGTTACTTTTTGGAAATCAAACAGCACAGGCACTGCTTATACCAACGAATCATTCTCACAATATGTCTTTTGTCAAAGAACAAACTTTGTTGATTTAAATAATGACGGAAATCTAGACGCTTTTTCTTGTCATGATGTTGATCCTAATGTCTATTTCATCAATAATGGATCTGGTGTATTAACATTTTATCAATCTGGTATAACACCTGGAGCTACAACAATGGGAATTCATTCAGAAGGCGGAAATTATGGTTCTATTTTTGTTGATTATGACAATGATGGAGACCAAGATTTATTTATTGCTAAATGTCGTGGTGGTGCTGGAACTGCAAAATTTAATGAAATGCACAGAAATAACGGAAATGGAACATTTAGTGATGTATCTGTAGCAGCAAATCTTTATGATCCAGTTCAAACATGGTCTTCTGCTTGGGCAGATTATGATAATGATGGGGACTTAGATATAATTGTAGGAGCAAGTTCAACTACAGATGGAAGTCATAAATATATGAGAAACAATGGCAACTCAACATTTACAGATATAACATCTGGATCTGGATGGGACACCAATACAAGTACAAGTATAGAACACGTAGCTCACGATTTTGATAATGATGGTTTTGTTGACGTTTTGGGTGGAGGAAACAAAATCATGTTTAATATGGGTAACGAAACTTTTGCTCCAGCCAACTACACTGGTATTGCTGTTGGCGGAATTGGAGACTTAAACGATGACGGATTTCTAGATTTCTTAAACGGAAGCACAATTCGGTATGCCGTACCAAATTCAAACAATTGGATAAAAGTATCACTTCAAGGCATTGCTAGTAACAGCTATGGTATTGGAGCAAGAGTAGAAATATACGGTGCTTGGGGTAAACAAATTAGAGAAATTCATAGTGGTGACGGATTCAAATACATGAGTTCATTAAATGCTCATTTTGGTATTGGTGCTGCAACCGCAATTACACAAATCATCATCAAATGGCCTTCAGGTACAGTTGATACTATAAACAATCCAGCTATTAATTCAAGAATTAATGTAGTTGAAGGGTCAACTTTAGCCGTTGGTACATTTGCTAACTCAGAGTTTAGCATTTACCCTAATCCTGCTAAAAATGTATTAAACATTAAATCAAATGATTCTATCATAATGAAGAATGCTTTTGTATACGACTTAAATGGTAAACTAATTTTATCAAGTTCCTTAGTAAATGATAGCATCAATGTAGATTCACTCTCAACTGGTTCCTATATTTTAATTTTGAAAGATAGTAACGAAAAAGAGTACACTCAAAAATTCTTAAAAGAATAGAACTTCTAAATATTTAACCTAGAAACTTCTGTTATAAATAAGAATATAACAGAAGTTTTTTTTTGTATATTTCGAAAAAATTTTATATTCGATGAAAATCATTACTCGATTTGCTCTTCTATCTTTTATTATCCCATCAATAATAGTTGCTCAAAAAAATATTGACCCTACTCCGGAAGATGTTGTTTTAGCAAAAAAAATTAGAACCACCTACGATAAAGACGATGTAGCCATCATAGAAAGCACTGAAAACGTAACTTTCGATTTAAACAAAAACGAATCAAAAGTTATTGTAAATCATTCTATAAATGAACGTTTGATGAACATCAATCACAGAGCCGCAATTCAGAAATATGAATTTTATGATAGCGAATCTAAAATAGAAACGTTCAATCTAAAATACCGAAATGACAAAAGTGTAGGAAGTTATGTAGTAGATGAATTTTATAAAGACAATGATCTTTTCTATAATGATGCTCGTGTAAAACACATGGTTGTAAATTTTCCTGTACAAG